>JBBQCV010000162.1:0-8075 GCA_038319115.1 Burkholderiales bacterium
GACGAGGGCGCGCGCTTCGCCATCGTCGACCGCCTGCCGCTGGATGAATTCAGCGAAGACACGGGCAAGGGAATCTACTGGCTGCTGTCCTCCATGATCGCGCGGCCGGTGGAGCAGAAGCTCACCGGCATCCGCACCTACGACGTGCACGACACCGGCATGAAGGCCGCCGCCGGCTCGGGCGTGCGGCCCGACCAGACCAACATGGAACAGTATTTCCACAACGACAACTCGTACAACACCACGCCGCCTGAGTATGTGGGGCTGTTGTGCGTGCGCCCGGCGCGCTCGGGTGGCATCAGCCACGTGATCAATTTCTACACCGTGCACAACGAGTTGCTGCGCACGCGGCCGGAAGTGCTGCCGCGCCTGTACCGGTCTTTCTGGTTCGACCGCCAGAAGGAATACCTGCCTGGCGAGCCACAGGTGATTCGCGAGCCGATGTTTGCCTACGCCGAAGGGCGCCTGCGCGCGCGCCTGGGCTTGTTCCAGATCCAGAGCGGCTACACGCTCATGAACGAGCCCATGGATGACGAGGCGGTGGCGGCGATCGCGGCGCTGAAGGAGGTGTTTGCCAAGCGCGCGCTGACGTTCGACTTCACCCTCGAGCGCGGCCAGATGCAGTTCGCCAACAACCGCGAGCTGTGCCATCGGCGCACCGGTTTCGAGGATTTCGACGACCCGGCCGGAAAGCGCCTGTTGGTGCGGGTCTGGCTGCGCAATTCGGGCGCGCAGCGCTACCAGGGCTGAGCCGCGTGCCGGGCGTCGCGCACTGCCCCCCGGTCGCAGGTCCGGCGCATGGGCGGCACCGGGAAATGTACCAGTACCGGTACACAAACTCCCCTGAGAGCCAATGTCTGCGCGGATCCGAAAAACTGAATCCTCAGGATTCCGGTTTTTCCACCGGTTCGCCGAAATAGCCCGGCGCGATGTCGTGCGCGAGGCACGCTGGGGAACTGTAGCCCGCAGCCGCGTGTTCGGCGGGCGAGTCCCCGAGCAATTCCAGCATGCCGTCGATGCGCTGGTATACCCCGCGCTCGGTGACCACATAATCCATCGGGATGTCGTAGGACTGCGGGTCGATGCTCGGCATGCGCGCCAGCTCGTAGGTGACGCCGATGGCCACCGGCTTGCCGGGGTGGGTGGCGCGCAGGCTGGCCAGCGTGCGGTCGAAGAAGCCGCCGCCGTATCCCAGGCGATAGCCGCCCGCGTCAAAACCGTTCATCGGCACCAGCGCCGCATCGGGCACCACCGGCTCGCCGGTGGCCGGGTAGGGAATGTCGTAGACGCCAGTGGCGAGTTCATCGCCGGGCTTCCACTCGCGAAAGATCATCGGCTGGCGCGCCGCGATCACCACCGGCAAAGCGGTGCGGGCACCACGCTCGCGCAGGCGATGGGCGAGGAAGCGCGGGTCGTATTCGTTCTTGAACGGCCAGCAGATGGCGAGCACGCCCTTGCCCAGTCCCGGGAACGCCCGCTCGATATGGGTGTCGATACGATGGCGGAAATCCTGCAGCGTCGCGGGCTCGAGGGCCAGCCGGGCGGCCACCAGCCGTTCACGCTCGGTCTTGCGCCAGGCTTTCAGGCTCGCAGTATCCACTTGGTCACCATTTACGCGCGCGCACCGGGCCACTCACGCGGTATCATTGTTTCCCTATGATTACGAAGCATTTTTGGACTATAGCAGCATCGGTTGCGACGCTTGCGTGCGGTCTCGCAGTGACGGCGCCGGCCCGTGCTGCGGGCGCCGATGACACGTTTTTCGCCGCGCAGGCCGCCTACCGCGTCGGCGACCCGATCCGGCTCGCGCGCTACACGGCCGCCCTCGAAGGCTACCCGCTGCTGCCGTACGCGCAGTTCTGGCAGCTCAGGCAGCGGCTCGAAGAGATGCCCTCCACCGAAGTGCGCGCTTACCTTGCGAGGTATCCCGGGAGCTACCTGGGCGACCGCCTGCGCTCGGACTGGCTGAAGGAGCTCGGCAAGCGCCGCGACTGGCAGACCTTCGACCTCGAACGCGCACCGCTGGTGGTGGACGATGCCGACATCCGCTGCTATGCGCTCGCCTCGCGCCTGGCGCGCCGCGACGACACTGTTTTCGACGAGAACAACCAGTTCTGGCTCGAGGCCAAGGAACTGCCCGACGGCTGTGCGCTGGTGGCCAACGAAGCCATCGTGCGCGAGCGCCTGACGGTAAACAACGTCTGGCAGCGCATCCGCATCCTGCTCGAGGCGGGCCAGCTCAATCCGGCCCGGCGTGCCTTCGGTTACTTGCCGGCGACGGAGAAGCCCGACGAAAAGCTGCTGACCTCGGCGTCCACCGAGCCTGCCAAGATGCTGGCGCGCGCGCCCGAAACCCTGGCGTCGCGGCCGTTGCGCGAGATGTACATGTACGCGCTGGTGCGCGTGGCCAAGGGCGGCGACCCGCGCCTGGCGGCGGAATACCTGAGCACCAGCTTCGGGCAGCGCTTGCCGCCGGCCGATCGCGCCTACCTCTGGGGGCGTGTGGCGTATGAGGCAGCCAAGCGCCTCATTCCCGAGGCGACGGAATGGTATGCGCGCGCGGGCGACGCCGAACTGTCCGACGAGCACTTGGCGTGGAAGGCGCGCGCCGGACTGCGTTCCGGCGACTGGGCGATGGTGGCGAGCGCGATTGACTCGATGTCGGTCGCGGCCCACACCGATCCCGCATGGACCTACTGGTATGGGCGCAGCCTCGCGGCTCGCGGCCGGGCCGATGGCGCACGTGCCTACTATCTGCGCATCGCGGGGCATCCGGACTTCTACGGCCTGCTCGCCAGCGAGGAACTCGGTCAGCCGGTGCAACTCCCCGCGGCGGCAAGGCCGGTGACCGAAGAACAGGTCGCGCGGATCAAGTCCCAGCCCGGCCTGGCGCGCGCGCTCGAGCTATTCCGCCTCGGGTTGCGTACCGAGGCGGTGCGCGAATGGCACTTTTCGATCCGTAGCCTCGACGACGGCCAGTTGCTTGCAGCCGCCGAAGTCGCGCGGCGGATGGAACTGTACGACCGCGCCATCAATACCGCCGACCGCACCACCGCCCTGCACGACTTCAAGGTGCGGTTCCTCGCACCGTTCCGCGAAACGTTCCGCGCCCAGTCGCAGGCCTTCGGCGTCGAGGAGGCGTGGCTCTACGGCCTCACGCGGCAGGAGAGCCGCTTCATCGCCAACGCAAAATCCTCTGCCGGCGCGCAGGGGCTCATGCAGCTCATGCCCGCCACCGCGCGCTGGGTGGCGCAGAAGATCGGCCTGCAGTTGAGCCCCGGGCGCGTGATCGAGGTGGACACCAACGTGACGCTTGGCGCGCGCTACCTGAGGCTGGTCTACGACGACCTCGGCCATCCGGTAATGGCGTCGGCCGCCTACAACGCCGGGCCCGGACGGGCGCGGCGCTGGCGCGACGTGCGGCCGCTCGAAGGCGCGATCTACGCCGAGAGCATCCCGTTCAGCGAGACGCGCGATTACGTCAAGAAGGTCATGGCCAATACGGTCTGGTATGCAGCGCTGCTCGACGCCCGCAGCGAGGGCCGCGTTTCGTCGCTCAAGCACCGTCTTGGCATGATTCCGGCCAAGGCGGCCAGCGACAAGTTCAACGAACAACTGCCATGATTTCCGCATGAAAATCGACAGTGTCGTGGTGGTCGGGGGCGCCGGCTTCATCGGCCGGCACGTCCTCAATGCGCTCGCCACGCGCGGAATCCGCGTCACCGTGCCGACGCGGCGGCGCGAGAGCGCCAAGCACCTGATCCTGCTGCCGACCGTCGACGTGGTTGAAACCGACGTCAACGCACCCGGCGTGCTCGAGCGGATGTTTGCGCAGGCCGATGCGGTCATCAACCTGGCCGGCGTGCTCCACAGCCGCCCGGCCGGCGCCAATGAGAGCTATGGGCCGCAGTTCCGCGCCGCCCACGTCGACCTTCCCCGCCACATCGTCGATGCGTGCCGCGCCACGGGCGTGAAGCGCCTCGTTCACATGAGCGCGCTTGGCGCCGCAGCCGACGCCCCGAGCGAGTACCTGCGCTCGAAGGCCGCGGGCGAAGCGGTCGTGCTCGGCGCCGATACGCTCGAGGCCACGGTACTGCGCCCGTCCGTGGTGTTCGGCCCCGAGGATCGCTTCCTCAATACCTTCGCGCACCTCGTGGCGCTGTTCCCCGTGATCCCGCTGGCGTGTCCCGAGGCGCGCTTCCAGCCGGTCTATGTCGGCGACGTGGCGCAGGCCATCGTGCGTTGCCTGCAGGAGCGCGATGCCAACGGGCGCATCTACGACCTCGCCGGCCCGCGCGAGTATTCGTTGCGCGAGATCGTCGCCTTCGCCTGCCGGGTCGACGGCCGCCACCGCGCGATCGTCGGCCTGGGCCCGGCGCTGTCGCGCATGCAGGCCTGGGTGCTCGAAAAGCTTCCCGGCAGCCTGCTCACGCGCGACAACCTGCGCTCGATGAGCGTGCCTTCCGTGTCCGCCGCGCCGCTGCCTTTCGGCATCACGCCCACCGCGATGGAGGCCGTCGCGCCGCTGTACCTCGCGCATGCCGCGCCGCGCGTTAACCTGGATGCATTGCGCCACAAGGCCAACCGATGAAACTCGTGGTCGGCAACAAAAATTACTCGTCGTGGTCGCTGCGGCCGTGGCTGGCGATGAAAGTCGCCGGCATCGCCTTCAGCGAGGAGCGCATCCCGCTGTACGGGCCCGGCTCCAAGGAGCAGATCCTCGCCTACTCCCCCGCGGGCAAGGTGCCCTGCCTCGTGGACGGCGCGCTGGCGGTCTGGGACTCCCTCGCGATCTGCGAATACCTGGCCGAAAGGCACCCCGGGCTGTGGCCGGCGGACCCCGCCGCACGTGCCGTCGCGCGCTCGGTGTCCGCCGAGATGCATTCCGGGTTCCCCAATTTGCGCACCCACATGTGCATGAACATCCGCAAGCGACATCCCGGCAAGGGGCGCACGCCCGAGGCGTTGGCCGACGTGGCGCGCATCGTGGCGATGTGGGCCGATTGCCGCGCACGCTTCGGCCAGAAGGCCGCCGGGAGCGTCGGCGGCCCGTTCCTGTTCGGCGCATTCTCGATCGCCGACGCCATGTATGCGCCGGTGGTGCTGCGCTTTCGCACCTACGCAATCGAACTGCCGCCCGTATGCCGCGCCTACGCGGACGCCGTCCTCGCATTGCCCGCGCTGCACGAGTGGATCGAGGCGGCCATGGCCGAGACCGAAACGCTGCAGCAGTTCGAGCCCTACGGCTGACCCGGGCTCGATGCAAGCCTTTGTCGTTGGCGGCGCGGTTCGCGACGAGCTGCTCGGCCTGCCGGTGGTCGATCGCGACTGGGTGGTGGTCGGCTCCACCCCCGAGGAAATGACCACGCTCGGCTACCGCCCCGTCGGACGCGATTTCCCGGTGTTCCTGCACCCGCAGACCCACGAGGAATATGCGCTCGCGCGCACCGAGCGAAAGAGCGGGCGCGGCTATCGCGGCTTCACCGTCTACACCGCCCCCGACGTCACGTTGGATGAAGACCTCGCGCGGCGCGACCTCACCATCAATGCCATGGCGCGCGCCCCCGGTGGCGCGCTGGTCGACCCGTTCGGCGGCGCCGCCGACGCGCGCGCCGGCATTCTGCGCCATGTGGGCGAGGCTTTCGCCGAGGACCCGGTACGCATCCTGCGCGTGGCGCGGTTCGCGGCGCGGTTCCGTTTCCGGGTCGCGGATGAAACGATGGCCCTCATGCGCCGCATGGTGGGCGAGGGCGAAGCCGACTTCCTCGTTGCCGAGCGCGTGTGGCAGGAATTCGCGCGCGGGTTGTGCGAGCCGCACCCGCAGGCCATGTTCGAGGTGCTCGAGGCTTGCGGTGCGCTCGAGCGCCTCGCACCAGAACTGCAGACGCTGCTGGCGGGCGAAGCGCGCACAGGGCTGCTCGACGCCCTGGGCCGCGGTGCGCAGGCCGGCGCGCCGCTGCAGGTGCGCTTCGCGCTGCTGGCGTGGTTCGGCGGTCCGGCGTGCGAAAAGGATTTTGCGTCGCTGGCGCAGCGGTTGCGTGCCCCCATGGAAGAGCGTGACCTCGCGGTGCTCGCATGCCGCTGCCGCGAAGGGATTGCCGCAGCCGCGCATGCCGGCGCAGCAGAGTTGCTGGCGGTCCTCAAGCGCGCCGACGCGTTTCGGCGCAGTGAGCGTTTTGCCGAGCTGCTGCTGGCGGCACGGCTGGCCGCGCCGGTGACCGCGGCGGGCGCCACGCGCCTGGGCGCGGCGCTCGATGCGGCCGCAGGGATCGACGCCGGGGCCGTGGCGGGACAGGCCGGGGCCTCGTCGGCAATCGCTGCGGCCATCGACGCAGCGCGCCTCGATGCCGTGCGCGTGGCTGTGAACGGGTAGGCAGGGGCATGCGCGAGCGATTCCTCGGCGGGTTGGTGCGCAACATTTCGGCCGGTACGCGCCTTGCGCTGTTCGTGCCGGTGCGCTGGCCCCAGTTCAAGGCCACCCCGGGCCAGTACGCCTTGCTCGTCACCTTCAACCTGCTCGTCTGGATGCTGTCGAGTTCGCTGCAGTCCGCCGGCGGGACGCTCAACCCGACCGCGATCCCGCTGTACCTCGCCCAGGTCCCGCTGCTCCTGCTGGCCGCGCTTGGCATCGCCACGTTGCGCGGCAACGGCTCGCTCGCGCTGCTGCTGGCCGTGGCGCTGTCGGCGAGCGATCTCGCCTTCGAGCTGGCTTCGGTCGCGATCCTGGGTACCCCGGCAGGACCGGTGGCGCAGCTATGGGCGTGGCTTGGGCTGCTCGCCTGGGGGTGGGCGGTGGCGCTGCGTGCCGTGGTGGTGTGCACTGGCGCCACGTGGCGCCAGCTTCCGCTGCCCGCGCTCATCGTCGCCGCGCTCATGGCGGTGTCGCTCTTCGTGATCCCGCGCGCGGATCTGTGGGAGGCCGAGCCGCCGGCGGCCGGCCACGCGGCGCTGGCGAGCGAATCGGCCTTCCACGCGCAGGGCGAGCTGATCGAGCGCCAGCTCGAGGCCATCGCCCCTGGGCAGCCCGGCGTGACCGAGCTGTATTTCGCCGGCTTCGCACCGGACGGCAGCCAGGACGTGTTCATGCGCGAAATCCGTTCGGTGAAGGCGCTGATGGAGCGCGACTTCGGCGCGACCGGGCGCTCGATCGCCCTGGTGAGCAACCCGGAAACGCTCGACCGCTACCCGATCGCCACCGCCACCAACCTGCGGCGCTCGCTGGCGCAGATCGGCGCGCGCATGAACGCAGACGAGGACGTCGTCCTCGTGTACGTGACCGCGCATGGCGACAGCGGTTTCGGCCTGTCGGCGCACGCCCCGCCGCTGGACCTCGCGCCCCTCAACCCGACGGTGCTGGCGCGCGCGCTCAACGACGCGGGCATCAAGTGGCGGGTGCTGGTGATCTCGGCGTGCTATTCGGGCGGGTTCATCGAGCCGCTCAAGGACGACAACACGCTCATCATCACCGCCTCGGCCGCCGACCGGCAGTCGTTTGGCTGCGAGACCGGCAACGACTGGACCTATTTCGGCCAGGCCTACTTCGGCCAGGCGCTGCCCAAGGTGCGCTCTTTCATCGAGGCGTTCCCGATAGCCGCCGAGGCGGTAACCAAGCGCGAGACCGCCGAGAAGCTCACGCCGCCGTCCAACCCGCAGATCTTCGTCGGGCGCGCGATCGCGGAAAAACTAAAGACCCTGAACGCCGGGCCCTGAGGGGTTTATTCCCTGAACAGGGCGGCGCGCATGTCCGCGTAGCGCTGGTGCAGGTCGGCGTGGTTGGCGGCGCCCATGTTGACCACCGCGTAGCGATAGCTGCCCAGCCATTTCATCTCGCGCGCCAGCGCCGCCCCGTGCTTCAGGTACAACATCAGGCGGGCCTCGGGAAAGCGGCGGGACATTTGTGACAGCGCTTCGCGCGAGGGCTCGGCCGCGAGGGGCTTGCCGTCGAACTTGCGCATCGCGAAGCTGGCCGCGTGGCCGAAGTGCGGCGCTTCGCGATGGGTGCTCGGCGCGTTGCCCAGCGCGAGCTCGAGGTTGAGCTGGTACAGGTTGATGCCGTCCACGCACTCGTACAGGTA
>JBBQCV010000163.1:0-8068 GCA_038319115.1 Burkholderiales bacterium
CTTATCTGACGCTGGCGGCAAAGGCTTCATCACCACCACACTCTTCACCCCGCTGTACTGCTTGTAAATCTTCTCCCCCGATTTCTCTTCGCACATCTTCCTGAAATATGCCCACGCCTCTTTTGCGTACTCTTCGTGCGCGCGCCGCTCGAGCCACCCTTTCACGGGAAAGAATCCGAACACCACAATCGCTATCGACGTTGCGATCGCCTTGCCCTGCCGGCTCGTCGGTTTTACCAACGCGACCGCTATCACCGCTATCGCGACGACGTAGTAAATCACTCCGAGGGCTTGCACCAACTGGCCGATGATCGTGAGCTGCACCGACGCTCCCTTGGTTCTCTATTTTTCGATCCGACAACATCCTCCTCCACGTTGGATCGAGGCGCAATCAGGAGGAAGTAAACTCCGTGACACGGGCGTGCAGAATCGCCCTTCCCTGCATCGATGGTAATAATCCTTTTGAACGTACGTGGCGATTATTTGCGCGAATCGCGCAACCGGCCGTGGTGCCGCTGCGTTGCTACCCGCCCCCTACCGCACCGAGATCGAGAGCTGGAAATCCCCGCGCAGGAGGTTGATCACCATGCGCTCGTTGCCCCGCAGCGCCGCCACCAGCTCGGCCACGGTGCCCACGCGCTTGTTGTTGGCGCCGATGATCACGTCGCCCGCGCGCAGTCCGATCCTGAACGCTGCCGATCCCGGCTCCACTTTCGCCACGTAGACCACCGGTGACTTCTGCCCGCCTGCGGTGCGCGTGGCGTCCGATACCGAGGCGCCGGCCAGCAGCGGCACCGTCTCCGTGCCGGCCGCGCTGGGCGGCGCGGCGGGTATCTCGCTTACCTTGAGTTGCACGCGGCGCTCCTGGCTCCCGCGCAGCACGCGGAAGTCCAACGTGTCGCCGATCGTGGCAAGGCCCATGCGGTTGCGCAGTTCCGAGGAGGTGCGCACCAGCCGGTTGCCCACCTCGACGATGAGGTCGCCCTCTTTCAGGCCGGCGGCGGCGGCGGGCGAGTCGGGCTGCACCTGCGCGATCACCGCGCCGGGCCGTTCGGGGATGCTGAGCGACTTGGCCAGCGTCGGCGTGAGGTCCTGGGTGATGAAACCCAGCCAGCCTCGCTTCATCTCGCCGAAGCGGATGAGCTGCGACATCACCGTGCGCACGATGCTGGTGGGGACGGCGAAACCGATGCCGACGTTGCCGCCCTGCCCGCCCGTGGGCCCGAGGATGGCGGTGTTGATGCCCACCAGCTCGCCCTTCAGGTTGATGAGCGCGCCGCCCGAGTTGCCCGGGTTGATCGAGGCGTCGGTCTGGATGAAGTCCTCGTAGCCCTCGGGCAGGAGGCCCGAGCGTCCCAGCGCCGAGACGATGCCCGAGGTCACCGTCTGGCCGATGCCGAAGGGGTTGCCGATGGCGATCACGAAGTCGCCCACCTGCAGTGCCTCCGAATCGCCGAAGCGAGCCTCCACCAGCCGCTCGGACGGAATCGTGAGGAGCGCGATATCGGTGCCCGCGTCGCTGCCCACCACCTTGGCCTGGAAGCGGCGCCCGTCCTTGAGGATCACGAAGACCTGGATCGCGTCCTTGATGACGTGGTGGTTGGTGAGGACGTAGCCGTTTTTAGCGTCAGCGATCACGCCCGAGCCGGCCGAGAGCTGCGGCTCGGGCGAACGCAGGCCGAAGAAGCGGCGGAAATACGGGTCGCGCGCGAGCGGGTTGTTCTCCTCCGGCGAGCGGCTGATCACCGAAATGTTCACCACCGCCGGCGTGACCGGCCCGAGGATGGGGGCGAGGGAAGGCACGCCGTCGCGCTGTGGCAGCGCCAACGACGGGATCGCCGCGCCGGCCGGCACCGCCATGGGCGCCAGGGCCGCGACCAGCACCGTAAAGATCAATCGACGCAACATGGCGAACATGCGGCGATTTTAGTGCATGCAGGCGGTATATTCGATGCGAGTCGCCGGCGCCCTGCCGGCCCGCCCTACTCCCCAGGAGACAGCATGGACAAGAAGACCCACAAGGAACGTTTCGACGCCGGCCTCAAGACCCGCCGCGAGGTGCTGGGCGCCGCGTATGTCGACAAGTCGGTCGCCAGCACCGACGACTTCAACCGCGAGTTCCAGGAGCTGCTCAACACCTATTGCTGGAACGACATCTGGAACCGCCCCGGCCTGCCGCGCAAGACGCGCAGCATCATGAACCTGTGCATGCTCACGGCGCTGGGCAAGGGCCCGGAGCTCAAGCTGCACATCCGCGGCGCGCTCACCAACGGGCTTACGAAAGACGAGGTCAAGGAAGTGTTCCTGCAGACCGCGATCTATTGCGGCGTGCCGGCCGCGGTCGAGGCCTTCCGCTGCGCGCGCGAGGTGTTCGAGGAAGACGCGAAGAAGTAGCGTCCCGTCCCGTTGGATATAGCGTAACTGTTATTCCAACTACCCTGGAAGGCGCATTCCTGTTAACTCTACGAAAATTAAAGTTCGACTTTCAGGGGAATTCACATGGCTTTGACGATCGCTTTCGCCGGGTTGGGCATGATGGGCCGGCCGATGGCCGGGCATCTCGCCCGGGCGGGTTTTTCCCTGCGTGTCGCCGACACCTCGGACGCGATGCTCGAGGCGTTCTGTAGCGAGCACGCCACGGCCGTGCGCTGCGCCAGCGTGGCCGAGGCGGCGCGCGGCGCCGACTTCCTCGTCACAATGCTGCCCAACGGCGCGATCGTGCGCGAGGTGGCCCTTGCCGCCGGACTCCAATCGGGCCAGATGCTGCTCGACATGAGCTCGTCGGCCCCCATGGGCACGCGCGCGCTGGGCGAGGAGCTTGCCAAGCGCGGCATCGAGATGGTCGATGCGCCGGTTTCCGGGGGCGTGGCCAAGGCGCGGGACGCGACGCTGGCGATCATGGCGGGCGGCCGCCCAGAGCACGTCGAGCGCGCGCGCCCGGTGCTGGAAAAGCTCGGCGCGAAGATCATCCTCACCGGGCCGCTGGGCTCGGGCCACGCGATGAAGGCGCTCAACAACTACGTTTCGGCCGCCGGCCTCGCCGCCGCGGCCGAGGCGCTGCTGGTGGCGCGGGCTTTCGGCCTCGACCCGGCGGTGATGACCGACGTGCTCAACGCGTCCTCCGGGCGCAACAACTCGACCGAGAGCAAGCTCAAGCAGCACATCCTGTCGGGCAAATTCGCCTCGGGCTTCGCCATCGACCTGATGGCCAAGGACCTCGCGACGGCGGGCGACCTCGCGCGCGCGCTCAACGTGCCCGCGCCGCTCGCCGAAGAAACGATCGCGCTGTGGAAGGACGCCGCGAGCGCGCTGCCCGGCGCCGATCACACCGCGATATTCAGTTTCCTCGAACGCCTGAAGAAATAGGTCAGGCCGCCGAACGCTGCGGCTGGCGGTAGCGCGCTTCCATCTCGCGCCGCAGTTTGACCGCGGTGTTGTTGGCATCCACCGCGACGTCGCTCCACTTGACCACCTGCCCGGCCGCGATCGGTCGCAGCACTTTCCAGCCGTGCGCGAGGCCGAGCGGCAACGCGTCTTCGGCCAGCGACGCCTCGGCGGGCATGAGCCTGCCGACCACCGTGTAGCCGCCTTCGCCATCCAGCAACTCGCCGGCCTTGAGCGCACGCTTGGCGGTGGCCACAGCGTCGGCGCGAAAGCCCGTTGGGCACCCCGTAGGCTCTTTCCTGAGCCCCACCGAAGCAACGGAGATACCCACCTCCAGCCCGATGAGGTGCCAGCGCTTGTACAGGCAGGCATAGCGGCCCGAGTCGTCGGTCTTCACGCCGTATTCGGAGAAGCAGCGGCGGATGTACTCCGACTCACCTTCGAAGGCGACCCATACGCCGAAGCGGATGTCGTACGGGATCGGCGTGCCGTCGCGCTCAAGCGACGACACCACCTCCACCTGACCCTTGTGGTGCAGGATGCCGCCCTCGGATTTCGGCCGCATCAGGTTGGGGATCTGGTCCACCGCGCCGGCCGGGTACTCCAGGCCGTGGGGCGCGGGCGTGAGGCCGGTTGCATTACACACGGCGGTGCTCTCGATGGCGGGCTTGGAGCCGTCGAGGAAGGAATTGAACATTTTCGGGTTGAGCCCGCCGATCTCGGCCTGCTCGGGCGTCAGGCCGTAGTAGCCCCAGACCGTTTCCGGGGTCGACTGGCCGAAATGCGGCAGCCACTTGTGCCCGCGCCCTGCGGCCACGACCGGGAAGCCCGCAGCGCGCGCCCAGTCGACGAGGTCGCAGATGATCGCGGGCTGGTCGCCGTAGGCAAGGCTGTACACCACACCTGCCGCCTCTGCGCGCTCAGCCAGCAGCGGCCCGCAAAACGCATCGGCCTCCACCGTCACCATGACCACGTGCTTGCCGTGCGCCATGGCGTGCAGCGCATGCTCGACCGCCGCGATTGGGTTGCCCGTGGCCTCGACCACGATGTCCACGCCGGGATGCTCGACGAGTTTTTTCCAGTCCTCGCCCACGTGGGTGCGCCGCTCCTTCATCGCCGCATCGAGAGAATCGGCGCCGTACCACTCGGGCTTCCAGCCGGTGCGGCCGAGGTTGGTCCTGGCGTTGTCCGGCGACAGGTCGGCGATGCCCACCAGGTGAACGCCCGGCGTGCGCGGCACCTGCGCGATGTACATGGCGCCGAACTTGCCCGCGCCGATCACGCCCACGCGCAGCGGCTTGCCCGCGGCCTCGCGCTTTTGCAGCATGCTGTGCAGGTTCATTTCAGGCGACCTCCTTGACCGGGACACGGATGTCGTCGCGCACGAGGCAGTCGTCGGGCAGCGCATCGATCGGGGTGAAATCGCGGTGCGCGATGTATTCGGCGCGCTTGAACTGGCGAATGTGGTTCGACACCGCGCAAAGCGACAAGTAGACGATGGTGCGGTTCCACGGCGTGAGGTTGCTGCCCGAGGCATGCACGAGGTTGCAGTGAAACATCAGCATCGAGCCGGCGCGCCCCTTGGGCGCCACGATGCCGCCGCGCTCGACCAGGCGCGTGATGGTTTCGTTATCGACCGTCCACAGCGGGTAGCTCGTGGTCCTGGTGTCGTGGCCCGCGTTGAGCACGCCGCCCTTGTGCGAACCGGGGATGAACATCAGCGGCCCGTTGAACTCGTTGGCTTCCTCGAGGAACAGCGCCACGTTCATGGCGCGCGGCTCGGGCATCGCGTCGTCGCGGTGCCAGGTGCCGAAGTCCTGGTGCCACTGCCACACGTCGCCGTCGAAGGCGGCCTTGGCGTTGATCTTGAACTGGTGCATGTAGAGTTTCTCGCCGAACACCTGCTCGATCGGGCTGATGAGCCGCGGGTGGCGAGCGAGCTTGGAGAACACCGGGTTGTAGGTGTGCGCGGCGAAACTGGTGCGCGGGGTCACACCGTCCTTCTCGCGCACCACCTCGGGCCGCTGCTCGGCGTAGATGCGCGGCACTTCGGCGAGCAGGTTCGCCATCTCGGGCGGGGTGAACAGGGCGGGAAAGAACAGGTACCCGTCGCGGTCGAAATCGGCAAGTTGCTCGGCGGAAAGTTGCATGGAACCTCCTTGGTCCTTGATGGCGGCCGCGGCGTCAGTGGCTCTTGGCGGTGGACTTTGTGCTCGGCTTCGCTGCGGGCTTCGCGGCGGGCTTTTCGGGTAATGCGACCGTCGGTGGTGCCGTCGACGTCGCGGGGAAAGCAGGCGCAGCCCCCGTTTTGGGTGCATCGACGACCTGGAAGAATACCTCGTCGGCCTTCACGAAGCCCAGCTCGTAGCGCGCACGCTCCTCGATCGCATCGTAGCCCTGCTTCAGGTCGCGCACCTCGGCGCCCAGCGCGAGGTTGCGCCGCTCGAGGGCCTGGTTGGATTCCTTCTGCGCGCCAAGGCGCCGGTCGACCTCCCATGCGCGCAGCCACCCGCCCTTGCCGAGCCACAACGGGTACTGGATGAGCAGGATCAGGGCGGCGAGGATGCCGGCGAGGACTTTCATTGGAGGGCGGTGGCCTCGCCCGCGCCGGTTATCTCAGTTGGTAGAAAGCGTCGCGGCCGGGAAAGCCGGCCGCCGCGCCGAGGTCTTCCTCGATGCGCAGCAGCTGGTTGTACTTGGCGATGCGGTCCGAGCGCGACAGGGACCCCGTCTTGATCTGCAGCGCGTTGGTGCCCACCGCGATGTCGGCGATGGTGGTGTCCTCGGTTTCGCCCGAGCGGTGCGAAATCACCGACGTGTAGCCCGCGCGCTTGGCCATCTCGATGGCGGCGAAGGTTTCGGTGAGCGTGCCGATCTGGTTGACCTTGATGAGGATCGAGTTGGCCACGCCCTGCTGGATGCCTTCGCGCAGGATGCGGGTGTTGGTCACGAACAGGTCGTCGCCCACCAGCTGGATGGATTTCCCGAGGCGCTCGGTGAGCTGCTTCCAGCCTTCCCAGTCGTTTTCGGCCATGCCGTCCTCGATCGAAATGATCGGGTACTTGTCGGCCAGCGTGGCGAGGTAGTCGCACAAGCCGCCCGAGTCGAGCGAGAGGTTCTCAGAGGCGATCACGTAGCGCCCGTCCTTGTAGAACTCCGAGCTCGCGCAATCCAGGCCCAGCACCACGTCCTGCCCCGGCGTGTAACCAGCCTTGTCGATCGCCTGCAGGATGAAGTCGAGCGCAGCAGCGTGGGTGGGCAGGTTGGGGGCAAAACCGCCTTCGTCACCGACCGCGGTCGACATGCCCTTGGCGTCGATGAGCTTCTTGAGGGCGTGGAAGATCTCCGCCCCGCAGCGCAGCGCCTCGCGAAAGCTTTGCGCGCCGACCGGGATCACCATGAATTCCTGCATGGCGAGGCCGTTGTTGGCGTGCGCGCCGCCGTTGATCACGTTCATCATCGGCACCGGCATCTGCATGGCGCCCGATCCGCCGAAATAGCGGTACAGAGGCAGGCCAGATTCCTCGGCAGCCGCCTTCGCCACCGCCATCGACACCGCGAGGATCGCGTTGGCACCCAGGCGCGACTTGGTCTCGGTCCCATCGAGGTCGATGAGGGTGCTGTCGATGAAGCTCTGCTCAGTGGCATCGAGCCCCGCGATCGCCTCGGAGATTTCGGTGTTGACGTGCTCGACGGCCTGCAGCACGCCCTTGCCGCCGTAGCGCTGGTTGTCGCCGTCGCGCAATTCGACGGCTTCGCGGCTGCCGGTGGATGCCCCGGAGGGCACCGCCGCGCGCCCCATCACGCCCGACTCGAGCAGGACATCGGCTTCCACGGTGGGGTTGCCGCGCGAATCGAGGATCTCCCGGGCGACCACATCGACGATTGAGCTCATGTTCGTTTTCCTGTTAGTTGCGGCAATTGTCGCCCATGCGCCCCGCCCTAAGCGGCAATGCGGGCCTCGGCAAATCCGCGCCGCTTGACGGTCCGGTCGAGCTCGAGAAGCGTCTCCAGCAATTCCTGCATCATGCCAAGCGGCCACGCATTGGGGCCGTCTGAGAGTGCCTTGGCCGGATCGGGATGGGTTTCCATGAACAGGCCCGACACGCCCGCCGCCACCGCCGCGCGCGCGAGCACGGGCACGAATTCGCGCTGGCCGTCCGATGCCGTCCCCTTGCCCCCGGGAAGCTGCACCGAATGGGTGGCATCGAACACCACCGGGCAGCCCGTCTCGCGCATGATCGCCAGGGACCTCATGTCGGACACGAGGTTGTTGTAGCCGAAGGACGCGCCGCGCTCGCACACCATGATGGCGTCGGCCGTGCCGGCCTGCGCCGCTGCTTCGCGCGCCTTGTCGACCACGTTCTTCATTTCGTGCGGTGAGAGGAACTGGCCTTTCTTGATGTTGACCGGCCGGCCGGCGGAGGCGACGGTGTGGATGAAGTCGGTCTGGCGACAGAGGAATGCCGGCGTCTGCAGCACGTCGACGACCTTGGCAACCACGGGTACGTCTTCCGCAGTGTGCACGTCAGTCAGCACCGGCACGCCGAGCTGGCGTTTAACGTCTGCAAGGATGCGCAGGCCCTCGTCCATGCCGGGGCCGCGGAAAGACTTGCCCGAGCTGCGGTTGGCCTTGTCGTAGGACGACTTGAAGATGAAAGGGATCGAAAGCGACCTGCAGATG
>JBBQCV010000164.1:0-7881 GCA_038319115.1 Burkholderiales bacterium
TCCAGGCCCGGCCGCTGCCACACCACCGGCATGCCCGAGTCGATGCTGGATGCCTTCAGGCCCGCATCGACGATGGCGCGCCCCGGCACCGGTCGGCTCATCACCGACGCAAGGACGAACAGGGCGTGCTCGAAGCGCGGCAGGGGCGCGGCCCACTCGTTGCGCGCGTAATCGGCATCCATGAAGATGTACGAGCCGGGCTGCAGTTCGTCGTAAACGCCGCTTGCGGCCTCGAACATGAAGCTGCCGCTGCCGGCACCGGTCACGCTGGGGCAGGCAAGCCCTTCGGCTTCGATGAGGGCACGCGTGGAGCGCGCAGCCTCGATGGCAATATCGATCTTGGCGCGCCGCTCGGCCAGTGTGCGCACATGCTGGGCCGAGCCCTGGTAGGCCTGCAGGCCGGCGAATCGCAGCCCTCCGGTGGCCGCAACCAGCTTGGCGAGTGCCAGCGCCGGTGCCCCCGGTGCGACCCCGCAGCGGCGCGCACCGACATCGATTTCGACATACACGTCGAGCGTGGCGCCCTCCGCCCTGACCGCTTCGCCCAGCGTCGTCACTTGATGCGCATGATCGACGCACACGCCGATCTTGGCGCGTTTTGCCAGGCGCGCAAGCCGCCCGAGCTTGGAGGCGCCGACCACCTCGTTGGAGACCAGCACGTCAGTGATGCCGCCATCGACCATCGCCTCAGCCTCGGAGACCTTCTGGCAGCACACCCCGACCGCGCCGGCCGCGACCTGGCGTCGGGCGATTTCCGGGCACTTGTGGGTTTTCGCGTGGGCGCGCACGCGAATCGCGCGCCCGGCCAGCGCTTCGTGCAGGCGGGCAATGTTGCGCTCGAACGCGTCGAGTTCGATGACGAGGGCGGGAGTCTCGACGGCCTCGAGCGCCTGGCCCAGCCGCGCCGGCAATATCGTGGTCATGCCGGCGCCGGCTCACGCCGGAACGACAGCCACAGCGCTGCGACCGCCACGACCACCAGCAGCGGGATGGCGAGCAGGTTGACCCGGTCCCAGCCTGCGCTGGTCACCAGCAATCCCGAGGTCAGTGATGACAAGACCATCATGACGAAGATGCACATGTCGTTGGTGCCCTGCGCCTTGGCCTTCTCCTGCGGGCGGTAGGTTTCGGTGAGCAGCGTGGTGCCGCCGATGTACATGAAATTCCACCCCACCCCGAGCAGCACGAGCGACCACCAGAAATGCGCCACGTCCACGCCGCCCAATGCGACCGCGATGCAGGCCGCGTTGAGCGCGGCGCCCGCGAGGATGATGTTGAGCACGCCGAAACGTTTTATAAGCGAGCCCGCGACAAGCGACGGCGCGAACATCGCGATCACGTGCGAGGACACAACGAAGGCCGCATCGCCGAACGGGTGGCCGCACAGGTTCATGGCGATCGGCGTGGCAGTCATGAGCAGGTTCATGACCCCATAGCCGATCGCGCCGGCCAGCACGGCGACCACGAATTTGGGCTGCCTGGCGATCTCGAGCAGGGGCCGCCCGCCGCTCGCCTGCTCGGCCGCCGTGGGATCGGGAATACGTGTCGCCTTCAGGAGCGCGATAGTGATGAGACTGAATACGATGAGGAAAAGGTAGGCGCCGAGGAAGCGCTCGCCGAACGCGTCGACCGAGAAGCGGCTGGCACCCGGCCCGAGAATCCCGCCAACCAGACCGCCCGCCAGCACGAGCGAAATCGCGCGTGCCTTGTAGTCATAAGGCGACACGTCGGCGGCCGCGAAACGGTAGTACTGGCCGGTGGCGTTGGAGGCGCCGAACACGAGGGTGCCCACGCACAGCAGCCAGAAATTATGCAGCCCGATCGCCAGCGCGCAGATCAGCGCCGCGACGATCCCGGTGGAGGCGCCCGCGATCAGGCCCTGGGTGCGGCCCACGCGCTTCATGTACATGGACGCGGGAAGCGTGGCGATCGCACCGCCCAGCACCCAGGTGGTCACGGGCAGCGTGCCGATGGCCGGGTTGGTCGTCAGCGCCATGCCCGCCAGGCCATTGATCGACGCCATGGTGGAGCTGTTGCTGAAGAGCATCGCCTGGCAGGCGGCAAGCAGGGCCACATTGCGGCCTGTACTGGTCATATATACAGTAATATCCGGGGATGAGAGAGGGCGAACCGGAGCCATTCTACCGACCGTGCCACTGACGAAGCCTCCACGCAGCGAAATGCGCTCGATTACGGTGCACATGGCCCGCGCCGAAGGCGTCGATAAATCGCGCGGCGCCACCCACGCCCCGCAGGGCCGCTTCGAGAAAGAGGCGCGCGAGGCATTCGACGACGGCTGGACGATCGACGAGGAAGCGCCCGCGCCGCGCGAGACCACCATCACCGAAGAGCGGGCCCGCTCGATCATTTCGCGCAACGCATCGCCCGATGTTCCCTTCACCCAGTCGATCAACCCGTACCGCGGATGCGAGCATGGATGCATCTACTGCTACGCGCGCCCCAGCCATTCCTACCTCGAGCTCTCGCCCGGGCTGGACTTCGAGACCCGCCTGTTCGCCAAGGTCAACGCGGTCGAGCTTCTGCGCGCCGAACTCTCGGCCCGCGGCTACGTGGCGAGCCCGATCGCGCTGGGCGCCAATACCGATTGCTACCAGCCCGCCGAGCGCAAGTACCGGCTGACGCGCGGCATCCTCGAAGTGCTGGCCGAATGCAGCCACCCGGTGACCCTCGTAACCAAGTCGGCGCTGGTGGAACGCGACCTAGACCTGCTCGCGCCGATGGCGGCGAAAAACCTTGCCAAGGTGTATGTGTCGATCGGCAGCCTCGACAGGGCGCTCGCCCGCAGGCTCGAGCCGCGCGCAGCCAGCCCTCAGCGCAGGCTAGATGTGTTACGCGCGCTTTCCGCCGCCGGCGTGCCTTGTGGCGTGATGGTCGCCCCGGTGGTCCCGGCGCTGTCGGACAAGAGCGTGGAAGAGGTCCTCGCGGCCGCGCGCGATGCGGGGGCGGAATCCGCCGCCTATATCGTCATGCGCCTGCCCAACGAGTTGAAAGAATTGTTTCGCGAGTGGCTTGCCACCCACTACCCGCTGCGCGCAGAACACGTCATGAGCATCGTCAACCAGTTGCGCGGCGGGCGCGACAACGACCCGAGGTTCGGCGAACGCATGTCGGGGACAGGACTGTTCGCGAACTTGCTCGCCCAGCGCTTCTCGATCGCGTGCCGTCGCCTGGGGCTCGACGGCCGAGACAGCGGCGGGCGCGAGCCGCCACCGCTCGATTCGTCACGGTTCAACCCACCGTCAGCGGCGGGACAGATGCGCCTGTTCTGAGCCCTCACTGAATATAATATTAGTATTATATGAATTGGCTGGAGATCCGCTTTCCAGTTGAATCCGCGAAATGTAATTTGCCACTTTAAGGAGTGCGCTCCCGCGCCTTTGTGCCGCGCCGCCGCGAAACGCAACCTCGGGTGACCGGGCGGGCTGCTAGTCTGCCGGGGTGAACGCCGCCCCAGCACCACCGCGCAATGCGCGTGTCGAGCGCCTGCTCAAAGCGCCCATCGCTCCCACCGTATTGCGGCTGGCCGCCCCCGGGATCGTGCTGGTCGGCTTCCAGTCGGCGGTCAGCATCACCGACGCCTATTTCGTCGGCCGGCTCGGCACCGCCTCCCTTGCCGGCCTGTCGCTCGTGTTCCCGATGCTCATGCTGCTGCAGATGATGTCGGCCGGTGCGATGGGCGGCGGAGTGGCCTCGGCTATCGCGCGCGCCTTGGGCGCCGGCAACGAACAGGCGGCGCGCTCCCTCACAGTGCATGCGATGGTGATCGGCGCCTCCTTCGGGCTGGTGTTCACGGTTTGCATCCTCGCTGCGGGTCCGACGTTGTATCGCCTGCTCGGCGGTCGCAGCGCGGTGCTCGACGCGGCGCTTGCGTATTCCGACATCATCTTCTCCGGCGCGGTGCTCGTGTGGCTGGCAAACACCCTCGCCAGCATCCTGCGGGGCGCGGGCAACATGGTGGTGCCGGCCCTCGCGCTGGGCGGGGCGACGCTCGTGCATGTGCCCCTGTCGGGAATGCTCGTGCTGGGCGGCGGTCCGTTGCCGGCGATGGGCATCGCAGGCGCCGGCGTGGCCTATCTCGCCAATTTCGGCTTTGCCTCCGCCGCCATGCTGGCCTACCTGCTGCGGCGGGGCAGCCGCCTGCGGCCCGGCCGCGGCGACCTGCGGCTCAATGCGGGCATGTTCTGGGAGATCCTGCGCGTAGGCGCGATCTCCTCGCTCAATTCGATGCTCACCGTTCTGACCGCGGTCCTGCTCACGGGAATCGTCGGTTCGTACGGGACGGCTGCTCTCGCGGGCTATGGCGTGGGCGTGCGCCTCGAACTCATGCAGGTGCCGCTGGTGTTCGCCATCGGCCAGGCGCTGGTGGCCCACATCGGCACCAACATCGGCGCTGGCCAGGTCGGGCGGGCCAAGCACATTGCCTGGACCGGCGCATTGCTTGCGGCCTGCGTGGGCCTGGCCATCGGCGTGTTCGTCGCCTTGTTCCCGCTCGCGTGGGCAGGCCTCTTCAGCACCGACCCGGCGGTACTCGAAGCGTGCAGCCAGTACCTGCGCCGGGTCGCGCCGTGCTATCCGTTCCTGTCGGTGGGCGTGGCGCTTTACTTTGCCTCGCAGGGCGCCGGGCGCATGGCGATGCCGCTGCTTGCCGGCGCATTCCGGCTCATGATCGCCACCGCGGGGGGATTCGCCGCGGTGCACGCGGGCGCGCCGGTGTCGGTGGTGTTCCTTGTCATCGCCACCGCGATGTTCGTCTACGGAAGCTTCACCGCGTGGGCGGTGTGGCGCGCGGACTGGGGAACCCGTATTACGGGCGCCGCGCGGCCGGCCTAGATGCCCAGGCTCTTGCGGAAGAACAGGATCGGTTTTCTCATGAGGTAGTAGCCGAGCGACACTTCTTCGGCATACACCTTGGCGGTGCCGCGCAGCCCGATGCGCGGCAGCGGCCCCGGCGCCAGTTGCGCCTTCACGACGTAGGCGAGGCTGTTGTCGGGCATGGTGATGGTCTCGTAGCTGGTCTGCACAATTTTGGCCTTGAGCGGGAACAGCGGGTCGACGTTGAGGAACACATGGACCTCCGCCCCGAGTTCGAGCTGGATCGCGTCCTCGGGCGGCACGTACACCGTCACCTCGACCATCGACGGGTCGGCGATCACCATGATGCGCTCACCCGGCTGCACCGGCCGGCCGCGCCACTCCTCGGAGTCGGCAAATATCGCCAGGCCGCCCTGTGGCGCCGATATGGTGTAGCGGTCGAGCATCTCCGACAGGAAGGCGACCTCGGCCACCTTTTCGCGCACGCGCGCGTCGAGAACGTTCAGTTCCCCCTTGCTCGCGTCGTCGGAGAAGGACTTGTTGATCGCGCGCTGCAGGTCGGCCTTGGCAATGTCGAGGGCCTTCACCGCAACGGCCAGCTTGTTGCGCGTCGTGGTGTCGTTGAGGACCACCAGCGGCTCGTCGGCGGCGACGATCTGGTTGGGCGTGACCTTGACCGAGTCGACCACCCCTTCGACAGGCGCAGTGATCGGGTAGGGGCGCACCGGCGTGATCTCGGCCCCCGCGAGGGCCGAGAGCCGCACCGGCACGAACGACAGCAGCGCCGCAAAGAGGGCCACCGCAAGGATCAGGCGTTGGGTGGAAGTGCGACGCAGCCAGCGCCGCACCGGGCGATAGTCCCGCCGCCAGGCCCACAGCGCGAAGCCAGTCGCTGCGGCCATCCACTGCGCCACCGCGCGCTCCACATCGGTGAACGGCTCGTCCCGCGCGAAGAACAGGCCGCCCAGCACCCGCCCCTCCGGTGACAGGAGCGCGCAATGCATGATCTGGTCGGGCACCCACTCCGCGCCGTCCTCGGCGAGTGACTGCGGCAGGTCGGCCAGCGCGGAGACGACCACAGGCTGCCCCGGCGCCTCCGAGAAATGGGTCGCTGCGCGCCCCAGCCACTGCACGTACGGGGCCTCGGCGGTGACTTCGGCGAGTCCCGATACCGCCTCGACCACGACCTGCGAACGCAGGTCGTACTGCCAGATGATCGCCTGGTCGAAGCGCAGGACATTGAAGCCTTCGTTCGCCGCCACGAACACCAGCTCGCGCAGCGACTTGCACGCCTGCAGCTTGCGCTGGAACTCCAGCAGTTCGGCGGCGATGTTGGAGCGGTCTTTTTCTGCTGGCTGCTCGTTCACGGCTTGGGGCGATCGGGGAACACGGCCGTGCCGACCATGCCGGGAAGCAATCCCTGGGTGGAACCCTCGAACTTCGCTTCCAGCTCGAGCGACTGGCTCACGCCTTCGACGCGGGCATTGAGCTTTGATACGCGTGCCCGATAGATGCGGCCGTCCTGCGAAGTCTTGACCGAGAAATGGGTGCCCGGCCGGATCCAGTTGAGCCACGCGGCGGGCACGTAGAGCTGCGCCTTCAGCGAGCCGGGGTTGACCAGGTCGAGCAGCGGCTGGCCGAGCGAGACGCTTTCGGCCGTCTTTACCTTGAGCTTGACCACGCGCCCGCTGAAGGGGGCGACCACTTTGCAATACGCCAGCTGCGACTCACGCAGGCTGATCTGGCTGCGCGCCTTGTCGGCCCCCGAGGCCGCGACGGTCACCTCGAGCTCGCCGGCCGCGCCGAGCGCCTGCAACCGCATCTTGGTCAGGTGGGTTTCGCGCGCGCCCCGATATTCGGCGGCCGCCGATTCGAGCTGCGCCACCTGCTCTTCGCAATCGAATTCCATCAGCACGGCCTTCGCATGGACGGTGTCCCCAAGCCCGTAACTGATCTTCTTGATCTTGCCGGCCATTTGGCTGGACAGCGTGGTTTCGTCGCCCGAAGTGACGAGGACCGAAATGTCGCGATCGTCGATCGCGGTGAACTGGTCGAGGAGCTGGCCGACACTGGGGCGCCCATCCGATGCTGCGGGCGAGCTCGCTGGCAGCGGCGGCGCAATTCGGGGCGGCGGCGCCGATGGCGCCTGCGGCATGACCGGCGCCTGCGGCATGACCGGCGCCTGCGGCGTGGCCGAGGTCTGGGATGCAGCCGGCCGAGGCGGCACCGCCGGGGACGCTACCGGCGGAGCCGGCCGCGCCTGCACCTTGGGCGCCGGGGCGGGCGCCTGGCCGCATGCCTCGATCAGCACGCCGAGAGACAGCGCGGCACACAGCAGGACGCGTTGGTTATTGCGCACGGCGGACTTCATCGAGTTCGATCCTGGACATCCTCTGCACGCCGGGCAGGACCAGATCCTGCGCAATGCGTAATTTGAGCGGTGCATGCGCCGGTGCGGCCGCTTCCCGCTGCGCGTCCGTTGCGGGCGCCGGCGGGGTGCTGACGGCGTCCGGTGCGGGCGCCGCAGTGCGTGCGAGCCGCAGTTCCGGATCCCCCCACGGGGCGGAAAGCTTTTTCTGGGTCACTGCGCGTCCCGTGCGCATCCTCGCCACGGGCCCGACGATGCGGTAAGCCGCGCCCTCCCCGAGCGTGCGCCACTGGGGAAGGTCGAGTGGTTCGCTCAGCGTGGTCTTGAACTCGGAGGAAAACCTGACCTCACCGGATTGCGTATCGAGCAACGCGACGCGCACTTGCGCCGGCCGGCCCCCATCGCGCGGCGGGTTGAGGATGACCGCGGCATTGATCTTGAGCTTGGATTCCTCGCCTTCGGCGGCCATCCGGACACCGGTCAGCCCCAGGATGCGCGCGATTGCCTCGCGGAACTCCTGCATGACTTCGGGCGGGACGCCCTCGATTTCGCCGATCGCCACTGGCAAATCGAGCGGGCCGGGCCGGGGCGCGAGATTCTCGTCTTCCCAGCCCGTCAGGCGCGCCTGCATCTGCTCGGCAAGTGCGTTGGTGGCGTGACTGCCGACTTCGGAGGGGAGC
>JBBQCV010000165.1:0-7808 GCA_038319115.1 Burkholderiales bacterium
CATGAAGATCCGCGCGCAAATCGGCATGGTAATGAACCTGGACAAGTGCATCGGCTGCCACACCTGTTCGGTCACCTGCAAGAACGTCTGGACCAGCCGCCCGGGCATGGAATACGCATGGTTCAACAACGTCGAGACCAAGCCCGGCATCGGCTACCCCAAGGAGTGGGAGAACCAGGACAAGTGGAACGGCGGCTGGATTCGCAAGGCAAACGGTAAGACCGAGCTGCGCCAGGGGGCGAAGTGGAAGCTCCTGATGAAGATCTTCGCCAACCCTAACCTGCCCGAGATCGACGACTATTACGAGCCCTTCACCTTCGACTACGCCCACCTGCAGTCGGCGCCCGAAATGAAGGCCACGCCGACCGCGCGGCCACGCAGCCTGATCACCGGCAAGCAGATGGACAAGATCGTCTGGGGGCCCAACTGGGAGGAGATCCTTGGCGGCGAATTTTCAAAGCGCAGCAAGGACAAGAATTTCGAGGACATCCAGAAGGACATTTACGGCCAGTTCGAGAACACTTTCATGATGTACCTGCCGCGGCTGTGCGAGCACTGCCTGAACCCTGCCTGCGTCGCGAGCTGCCCCTCGGGCTCGATCTACAAGCGCGAGGAAGACGGCATTGTGCTGATCGACCAGGACAAGTGCCGCGGCTGGCGAATGTGCGTCTCCGGCTGCCCTTACAAGAAGATCTACTACAACTGGAAGAGCGGCAAGGCCGAGAAGTGCATCTTCTGCTACCCGCGCATCGAGGCGGGCCAGCCCACGGTGTGCTCCGAGACCTGCGTCGGCCGGATCCGTTACCTTGGCGTGCTGCTGTACGACGCAGACCGGATTCAGGCGGCCGCGAGCGTCGAGCACGACCGCGACCTCTACCAGGCGCAGCTTGACCTCTTCCTCGACCCGGACGACCCGAAGGTCATCGAACAGGCACGCATCGACGGCATCCCCGACAACTGGATGGAGGCAGCGCGCAAAAGTCCCGTCTACAAGATGGCGGTGGAGTGGAAGGTCGCGCTGCCCTTGCACCCGGAGTACCGCACCCTGCCGATGGTCTGGTATGTGCCGCCGCTCTCGCCGATCAGCTCCGCGGCCAACGCCGGCGACGTCGGCACGAACGGCCAGATCCCCGACGTGAAAGCCCTGCGCATCCCGGTCCAGTACCTCGCCAACCTGCTGACCGCGGGCGACACGGCCCCGGTGGTGCGCGCGCTCGAGCGCATGCTGGCGATGCGCGCCTACCAGCGCGAGAAGCACGTCGACAAGCGGATTAATACCGAGGTGCTCGCGCAGGTCGGCATCAGCCAGATCGAAGTCGAGGACATGTACCAGACCATGGCGATCGCCAACTACGAGGACCGCTTCGTGATCCCGAGCACCCACCGCGAGTATGCCGAGAACACCTTCAACGTGCGTGGCAGCTGCGGGTTCTCGTTCGGCAACGGCTGCTCCGAGGGCACCGGCGAGACGAGTCTCTTCGGCAGCGAAAAGCGGCGCACGATACCCATCAAGGCGGAGGTCTGACCATGTTTGCGTCCAACCCGACCCGGTCCGCACGCAAGACGCTGCGCGTGCTGGCGGCGCTGCTTTCCTACCCGGACGCGCGGACGCGGGCATGCCTGCCCGAGATGCGCGAACTGCTCCATGCCGAGGGCGCGCTTTCCCAGGCCCGGCTCTGCGAGCTGGATGCGCTGATCGATATGCTGGAAGGCGCGGAACCGCTTGAAGCGGAGGCCGACTACGTCGAACTGTTCGACCGCGGCCGCGGCACGTCGCTGCACCTGTTCGAGCATGTGCATGGCGATTCCCGGGACCGCGGGCCGGCGATGATCAACCTGGGGCAGACCTACGCGGCCGCCGGCCTGTGCCTCGCCGAGGGCGAGTTGCCGGATTACCTGCCGGCGGTGCTCGAATTCGTCTCGACCCAGCCGGTCCGCGAAGCGCGCGGATTCCTGTCCGAGACGGCGCATATCCTCAACGCGATCTTCGGCGCCCTGCAGGGCCGCGGCAGTGCCTATGCGGCGGTGCTCGGTGCCCTGCTTGAACTGGCGGGCGAAAAAGCGCAGCCGGTCAAGCCGGTCGCCGAGGTTCCGCTGGACGAGAGCTGGGAAGAGCCGCCGGTGTTCGACGGGTGTTCGACGAAAGGCCAGGCCAGGCCCGATCAGCCACAACCCATCCATATCGTCCGCGGATCGGCGGCCGCCAAAGGAGCGGCACCATGAGCGCGCTGCACGGCTTTCTATTCCAGGTCTACCCGTACGTCTGCCTGACGGTGTTCCTGCTCGGCAGCCTGATCCGGTTCGACCAGAACCAGTACACGTGGAAAAGCGATTCCTCCCAAATGCTGCGCACAGGGACCCTGCGCTGGGGCAGCAACCTCTTTCACTTCGGCATCCTGTTCCTGTTCTTCGGTCACCTTGTCGGGCTCTTTACGCCGCACTCGCTGTACGGGATGTTCATGAGCGCGGCGACCAAGCAATTGCTCGCCGTCGTCGCCGGCGGCCTTGCCGGCCTCGTGTGCTTTGTCGGCCTGACCCTGCTGCTGTATCGGCGCGTGTTCGATCCTCGCATCCGCTTGACGAGCCATCGCACCGATATCGCAATCCTGATGATCCTGTGGGTGCAACTAACTCTTGGCCTGGTCACGCTGCCTTTTTCGATTCAGCATACCGATGGCAGCGTGATGTTGATCCTGGCCGACTGGGCGCAGCGCATCATGACGCTGCGGCCGGTCGATGCGACCTTGCTCTCCGTGCTGCCCTGGCCCTACCTGGTGCACATCGTGCTCGGCATGACGATCTTCCTGCTGTTCCCGTTCAGCCGACTGGTACATGTGTGGAGCGGTTTCGCCGCGGTGTTCTACCTGTTCCGCCCGCAGCAGGTGGTGCGCAGCCGGCGGCTCAACGTGCCTGCCGGCCATAACCAGCCCCGCACGGGCGCCTGAGGAGACGAACATCACGATCAGCACGCTTCCCCCAGTGACCATGGCGCGTATCGACGGCGTCGCGTTGCACGCGCCGGGTGAAACCCTGCCGGCCGAGGCGCTGCGCCAGCGGGCCTGCAGCGAACTGCTGCGACAGGCGGCGCAGGCGGCAGGATTGCTCGCGGCCGACGATCGGCCTGTCGTCGATGGCGTGATGAGCGAAGCGGCGTCTGCTGCCATCGAAGCGCTCCTCGAGCGTGAACTGAACCTGCCCGAGCCCTCGGACGAGGCCTGCAGTCGTTACTACGCGGCACACGCGTCCCTGTATCGCACCGGCGAGCGCGTGCGAACGCGCCACATCCTGTTCGCAGTGACGCCGGGTGTCGACGTCGCAGCGCTGCGAAAGCGTGTCGAACCGGTGTTCCTGGAGGTGCGCTGCCACGACGGCCGGGGCGAGGACAGTTTCGCCCCGGCAGCGCGCGAATGGTCCAACTGCCCGAGCGGGGCCGAGGGAGGAGAATTGGGCTGGCTGGCGGCGCAGGACTGCGCACCCGAGTTCGCGCGCGAAGTGTTCGGGCACAGTGAAGTCGGCGTGCTGCCGCGCCTGGTGCACAGCCGCTTCGGCCTGCACGTGGTCGAAGTCCTGGCGCGGGAGCCTGGCGTCGCACAGCCCTTCGAGGCGGTGCGCGAGGCCGTCGCGATGGCATTGCGCAGGCAGTCCTGGGTTACGGCGCTGCGCCAGTACCTGAGCCTGCTGGCCGGTGCGGCGCGGCTCGAGAATGTGGACCTCGACGCGGCCGATACGGCGCTGGTGCAGTAGGCTGGAGGCCGGCATGGAAATCGCTAACTTCGCGGACCTGCTGCAGGCCGCGCGTGTGCAGCCCGAGCCGCAGCGCCTGCTCTTCGTCTTCGCCCAGGCCGAATTGCCCGAGGACTGCACGCCCGAACAAAAGGCGAACTTCGAGGCCGGTCAGGGCGGCGCGCTGGTGCCGCTGATGTCCGTGGACAAGCTGCCGGCAGATCTCGCCACGTTCGATGCGCTCGTCGAGGAATCGCTCGCCCATGCCCCAAAATGGGCGGTGGTTTTCGTGGCGGGGCTGTCGGGCACGAACGGCCAACCGCCCGGGAGCGCGGAAACCGAGCGTGCCCTCGAGCGGATGCTCGCGTCCGTTACGGCAGGGCAATTCGGCGCATTCCTGCCGTTTGACCGCAAGGGCGTACCGGTAGCGT
Organism: Burkholderiales bacterium; assembly: GCA_038319115.1. Taxonomy (GTDB): domain Bacteria; phylum Pseudomonadota; class Gammaproteobacteria; order Burkholderiales; family SG8-39; genus SZAS-79. Next base: position 4,155 of record JBBQCV010000165.1, read on the forward strand.
TCGACTAGAGGTGTATCGGTGCCGGTACACGAAATGCGAGTGGACGCTGCTTTCGCGCGAACGAGCGGCCGGTCTATTTCTTCTTTTTCGCTTTCGCCCGCGCTTCGAGGTGCTCGTGCATGCGTTCCGTCCGCTCGCTTCCCGTGCACGCATCGGCGAATTGCCCGATGCTGGCCGCTATTGCCACGTCGGTATCCGCGTCCATCCATGAATCGATGAGCCTTTTCTGCAGCCGGACCGCCTGCGGGCCGCTTGCGAGGATCTCGGCCACGCAGCGCTCGACTGCCGCGTCGAGCCCGGCGGCAGGCACCACCTCCTCGACCAATCCCCAGGCCAGTGCGGAGGCTGCATCGATGGAACGCCCGGTGAGCAGCATCAGGCGGGTGCGGCCCCAGCCGATCAGCCGCGGCAGCAGCACGGCTTCGACCACCGACGGGATTCCCAAGCGCACTTCGGGCATTGCGAATGCCGACCCGCTGGATGCGATGCGCAGATCGCACGCAGCCGCGAACTCCAGGCCCGCGCCCAGCGTGTGGCCTTCGATCCGCGCAATCGTCGGGACCGGCACCCGGCGCACCGCGTCGCACGTGCGGTGCACGAGGGTTATGAAATTTCGCGCCCCTTCCTTGTCTACCGCGACCATCTCATCCACGTTGGCGCCGCCGATGAAGGATTTTCCGCCGGCGCCGGTGACCACGAGTGCGCGCAGGCCCGCATCCGCCGACAATTCGCCGAGCGCAGCGATCAACTGCGTCATCAACCTCGTCGACAGCGAGTTTGCCTTGGCAGCGTGATCGATCGTGAGCCGCCCAACACCGTTGCCGTCGCGGCTCACTTTCACCAGCGAAGCTGTCTCTGCCGTTTTCACGGAGTCCGCGCGCTCAGATGCCATAGGCCCGCCGCACGAGTGAGATCGGGTGTGCCCTTTCGGGACTGGCCACTGCCGCTGGCGCTCCGGCGTCGTCCTCCGCGCCTGCAGCGCGTTGGCCGTCGATACCCTGCTCGATGTGGCGTGCCGCAATCGGGCAGTCCGAGCTGATGAAGTCGGGGATCTTGCCTTCGGCGGGCGTCCCCATCATGCGGAACACGGGCCGCCCGATCTTCATCGAGTTATCGAAGTATTCCGATTTGACTCCCCATGTTCCGTCGTGACCCGCGCAGCGCTCGACGGTGTTGACCGCAGTCCCTGGCACCATCTGCAGCAACTCCCGCGTCTTCTGGCCGATGTTCTGGACGCGCGAGTGGCAGGGGATGTGATACGAAACGTTTCCGAGCGCGTGCTTGAAGTCCGTCTTCAGCAGGCCGTCGCGGTTCCTGAGCACGAAGTACTCGAACGGATCGAACATCGCGTCCCTGACTGCAGCGACGTCCGGATCGTCGGGGAACATGAGCGGCAGCTCCTGCTTGAACATCAGCGTGCACGACGGAATCGGGGTGAGGATCGCGTAGCCTTCGCGCGCGACCTGCGCTAGCACCGGGCTGTTGGCTTGCTTGTTCTTCTCCACCGAATCGAGATCGCCCAGCTCGAGCTTTGGCATGCCGCAGCAAGCCTCTTTCTCGACAATCACGTAGGGAATCGCGTTGTGCGCAAGGATCGCCAGCAGGTCGTGGCCGATCCCCGGCTCGTTGTAATTGACATAGCAGGTCGAGAAGATCGCCACCTTTCCGGGCGTGTTCTTGCCGTCCGTCACCGGGTGTGGATGGCTCTGCGCCGCATTGGGCCTGAACTTGCGCGGCGCATATTCGGGCAGCCGGCGATCCTTGTGCACCTTGAGCACGCTCTCCATCACGCCCCGCGCCGTGGGATTCTTATTGAGCGCATTCACCGCCTGCACGACCACCGGGATCGTCGCCAGCTTGCCCAGCGCATCGGTCGAGGTGAGCAGCCGGTCACGGAACGTCACCTCGCCTTTCTTGAACTTCACCGCCTTGGCGCGGAGCATAAGGTGGGGGAAGTCCACGTTCCACGGGTGCGGTGGCACGTACGGGCACTTGGTCATGTAGCACATGTCGCACAGGTAGCACTGGTCGACGACCTTGCCGAAATCCTTCTTCGCCACGCCGTCGACTTCCATGGTCGGGCTCTCGTCGACGAGGTCGAAGAGCGTCGGGAAAGCCGTGCACAGGTTCACGCAGCGGCGGCACCCGTGGCAGATGTTGAATGTGCGCTCCTGCTCTTTTTCCAGGCTGGCCTGGTCCCAGAAATCGGGGTTTTTCCAGTCCAGCGGATGCCGGGTGGGGGCTTCGAGGCTGCCCTCGCGCGAGCTTGTAGTCATTGTCGGTGCGAAAGTGAATGGGGCTGGCCCCCAATGTAATGCCCGGTGCACCGATCGGGCAAATCGATTCTGGCAATTTCATGCATTGCGAACTGCTATGGCGGGGGCCTCGGTCGCCGGGATCGGGGTGAGTGTCGATAGGCAGCAACTGGCGTATCGTGTGTGCATGCCTGACGGGAATGCCCTTTACCGATCCACGCTCGGCGAACTCGAGGTCCATGTGCCGTTCGATGCCCTTGAGCCTGGCATGCTCGGCGCCCTGATACCACTCCTCGGGGTGAGCTACTTTGCCGCCGGCCAGCCGATTGTCGGTCCGGAGAGCGGGCTAGTCGACCGGCTGTGGATCGTGAAGAAGGGCACGGTGCGCGGCGGGCCGGGCCCGGAGTCGCATCCCGGCGACGAGGTGCTGGGCCCGGGTGAATGCTTCCCGGTGGGTGCCTTGAGGGGCCATCGTGCCACGGCGTTCGCCTATCGTGCCGTGGCTGACACGTTTTGCTGGGAACTGCCTGCGGTCGCTTTTCACGACCTGCTTGGCAAGAGCGAGCGGTTCCGGTCTTTTTGCATGGACCACCTTGCGCTGCTGGTCGAGCAATCACATCTGGCCAGGCGAGCGGAGGCCGTCGCTTCGCTCGATGACGCTGCAGGCATGCTCGCACCCCTGCGCCGCGCCATGGCCCGCGAACCGGTGAGCTGCACCGTCGACACACCCGTGTCGCAGGTTGTGCGGACTTTGCGGGAGGCGCGCGTCGGATCGATGGTCGTGGTCGATGCGAGCGGCGTTCCCGTTGGGATATTCACGACGCCCGATGTCCTCGAGCGAGTGACGCTCGCCCAAGCCGCAATGGACACCCCAATCCGCCAGTTGATGACGCCGCAGCCCGTGAGCCTGGAGGAGGAGGCGCCACTAATCGAGGCTGCGCTTCTGATGGCGCGCCACCGCATTCGCCACATCATCGTGACTCGTGACGGGCGGCTTGCCGGGGTGATCTCAGAGCGCGACCTGTTTGCCTTGCAGCGCACGAGCCTGCGGAGGACCACCGAGGATATCCATGCATCGACTACTGTGGCCGCGCTGGCCGAGGCGGCAGGCGAGACGCGCCAGCTCGCGCGCCATCTCCTCGCGCAGGGCGTCGATGCCGAGCACGTAACGCAGATGACGTGCGCATTGAACGATGGCCTGTCCCAGCGCCTACTCGACATCATCGCCCCGCGCCATTCCGTGGCGAAGCGGGTCCGTTGGTGCTGGATTTCGCTTGGCAGCGAGGGGCGCCTCGAGCAGACGCTCGCCACGGATCAGGACAACGCCCTCATATTCGCTTCCGACGGCGATGTCGAGCCGTCCCGGCGCGCGCTGCTCGAATTCGCAGGCGAAGTCAAC
>JBBQCV010000166.1:0-7807 GCA_038319115.1 Burkholderiales bacterium
CTTCCAGAAGAAGAGCAAGCGAGGGATTGCCACACCGAAGGAAGACATGGACATCATTCGCGCCAGGCTCAACGTGGCTGAGGCGCTGGCTAAGGAGCTACGAGATGAAAAAGCGGGTCATTAGCGGTATTGAAGTTCGACGCAGCTCGGGCAATGTCTATGCGGATCTTGGCCTGCCTGATGCCGAAAAGCTCAGGATCAAATCCGGTCTGGTGATCCAGATCAGGAAGGCCATGCGTCGCCTCAACCTGACGCAGCAAGCGGCAGCAAAGCGTATGGGAATCACTCAACCCAAAGTCTCCGACATGATGCGCGGCGATTTCTCCAACCTGTCCGAGCGCAAGTTGATGGACTGTCTGAACCGGCTTGGCTTTGACATCGAGATCAAGGTGAAGCCCGCTGCCAGACCGGTCGGGCGCTTGGTGCTCGCTGTCGCTTGACCGGCGGCGTACGTGGCCAGAGTGAAAACCGAAAACCTATTGCTGCCACTTTATTATTATCGAGTCCTAGGTCTGTAGCGGGTTTCTGGGTTAATTGCTGCCATCTGTCTTCGTAACCATCGATCAAAACCGACCCTCGGAGCTTGGAGTCGAGCCCTGATATGGCAACCGAGGCGCGCAAATCCACACATTGACCGAAACCCTCGCACTGCTCCTCACCCCGCACGGGCATCTGCGTCTCGAGCCGGCACCCGATGCTCCAGAACTTGCGCTTGAGGTAAGGCAAAGGCTGGCCGGCTCCTTCGCCCGCAGCGCGGGGCACGGCCTGTTGCAGCTCGGCTCGGGTGAGGTGGGCATCGCGTTGCCGCCGGTGTTCGGATACTGGCGCGAGTTCGGCGCACGTTTCGTCGCCGCGATCTGTACTTCCCCAGAGGCGCCCGAAACCGGCGGAGCCGAGTTGCTGCCGGCGCCCCCCGGCGAAGATCTCGAAGCGTTCGTCTTGGCCGCCCCACCGATGGCCGGCGCTGAATACCTGGCGGCGCCGGTCCTGCGCTCGCTGTGGAATGAACTCGGCGCCGCCTTGGATACCGAGCTTCGCGAGTCGAAGCTATCGGTCCAGGACTTCCTCAAGCGTCGCAATCCGGCATGGAACCTGGTGGGGCGGGTGCACTTCAACCTTGCCGAAAACCGCAAGGATGCCGAGGCGCCGTTCGCCTTCCTGGCCACCTACACCACGCGCTTGTCGGCGCACGCCCGGGCGCAACACGTGCCGCTTGCGCAGGCTCTGCGCGAGTACGCGGGCACAAAAGAGAAGGCACGGCTCCTGTCGCTGCTCCTGCCCGTGCAACGCGCCGCGGAACAATGCGCCTGGCTGCGCCAGATGGTGGACGAGGGCGGCATCTATCATCCACTGCGCATGACGCCGGGCGAAGCGTTCCAGTTTCTCACCGATGTGCCGCGCCTGGAAGCGGCCGGCATCGTCATTCGCGCTCCCGGTACCTGGAAGTCGGGCCGCCCGCCACGCCCTCAGGTGCGGGCGAGCGTGGGTGGCCGGGCGCCCTCGTTGCTTGGCCAGGAGGCGCTGCTCGATTTCAAAATGGAAATGACACTGGAGGGCGAGCGCCTCACCGCGGCCGAGATCAAGAAGCTGCTCGCCGGCTCCGACGGGCTCCAGCTCATCCGCGGGCACTGGGTGGAGGTTGACCGCGGCAAGCTTGGCCGCATGCTCGAACATTTCCGCCGCGTCGAACAGGCTGCCGCCGAGGGCGGGCTTGCCTTTGGCGAGGCGATGCGCCTCGTAGCCGGCGCAAATGCGCTGGGAGACGGTGCGGCGGTCGAGACAGATCGCGACTGGTCGCGGGTGGTGGCCGGCCCCTGGCTGGCCGAAACGCTGAAAGCGCTGCGCAGCCAGGAGGGACTCGCGCGCGTGGAGCCTGGCCACGCACTGAAGGCCACGTTGCGGCCCTATCAGCAGGCGGGCGTGCGCTGGCTCTATCTCCTGACCCGCCTCGGTCTTGGCGGCTGTCTCGCCGACGATATGGGTCTGGGCAAGACCATCCAGGTGCTCGCGCTGCTCGTGGTGCTGAAGCGTGAAGCGCCCGAGGACGCCCGGCGAACGAGCCTGCTGGTGGCGCCGGCGTCGCTGCTCGCCAACTGGGCGGCGGAGATCGAGCGCTTCGTGCCGGGCCTGAAGGCAATCATTGCGCATCCATCGGCGATGCCGGCCGCCGAATTGGCGAACATCGATCCCCGGCGACTGTCGGACGTGGACCTGGTGATCACCAGCTACGGGTCGCTCCAGCGTCTGCCCTGGATCGCGAGCACGCGCTGGCGCCTTGCCGTGCTCGACGAAGCGCAGGCGATCAAGAATCCCGGCACCAAGCAGACGCGCGCGGCCAAGGCGCTCAATGCAAGCGTGCGTTTCGCGCTGACCGGCACGCCGGTGGAAAACCGGCTTTCGGACCTGTGGTCGATTTTCGATTTTCTCAATCCGGGCCTGCTCGGGTCGGGCAAGACCTTCACCGCGTTCACCCGGCGCCTCGAGAACGCCGAACACCCATCGTTTGCGCCGCTGCGCGAATTGGTGCGCCCGTATATTCTGCGGCGCCTGAAAACCGACAAGACCGTCATCTCCGACCTGCCGGACAAGAGCGAACTGAAAGCGTTCTGCCATCTGAGTCCGGCCCAGGCGGCGCTCTACCAGCGTGCAGTGAAGGACCTGGCGGCGGCGTTGGAAGACGCGGAGGGAATCGGTCGCAAAGGGGTCGTGCTCAGCTTCCTGATGCGCTTCAAGCAGATCTGCAATCATCCGTCCCAATGGCTCGGCGATGGCGCCTGGGCCGAGGCCGACAGCGGCAAGTTCGCGCGCCTGCGGGAGATTGCCGAGGTCATCGCCGCCAGGCAGGAGAAAATGCTGGTATTCACCCAGTTCCGTGAGACAACCGAACCGATCGCATCGTTTCTCGGTTCCGTGTTCGGGCGTTCGGGTCTGGTGCTGCACGGAGGTACCGCGGTCGGCAAGCGCCGCGAACTCGTACGCCGCTTCCAGGAGGATGAATTCGCGCCTTTCTTCGTGCTCTCGCTCAAGGCCGGCGGCTCGGGACTCAACCTCACCGCCGCCTCGCATGTGGTCCACTTTGACCGCTGGTGGAATCCGGCAGTGGAAAACCAGGCCACTGACCGCGCATTTCGCATCGGCCAGACGAAGAACGTGCTGGTGCACAAGTTCGTGTGCCGCGGAACCGTGGAGGACAAAATCGATCGGTTGATCGAATCCAAGCAGCGGTTGGTCAAGGATGTGCTCGAGGGCAGCGCCGAGCTGCAGTTGACGGAGCTGAGCGATTCGCAACTGCTCGACCTGGTGGGGCTCGACATCAATACCGCGCGGAGCGGAGAGTAGGCGCCGAAAGGACGACGCATGGACTCCACGTGGAAGCCCAATGTTTCAGCCGCCGAGCGCAACTTTCGTCATAATCGTGAATGAACAGCGAATTTGAAGCATTGCGCGATGTTGTTGCGCGCCTCGAGAGCGCCGGCATCGAGTACATGCTGACGGGATCGGTCGCGATGAGCATCTACGCCGAACCGCGGATGACGCGGGACATCGATATCGTGGTGGAACTCTCTACAACCGACGCGCGCCGCGTGAGCGAACTGTTCGCGCCGGACTATTACGTCTCCGAGGAGGCCGTTCGCTCCGCGATCTCGGAGCGCCGCATGTTCAATCTTTTCAGCCTTTCCCACCTCGTCAAGGTCGATCTGATCGTTTTGCGGGACGACGAGTTCCAGCGCCATGAGTTCGCCAGGCGCGAACGTCGCGAGCTCGGCGGGACCGCGGCATGGGTCATTGGCAAGGAGGATCTGATTCTGTCCAAACTCGTCTGGGCCGCCCCGTCCGAATCTGCGATCCAGATGCGCGACGTGGAGAAGCTCCTTGCGTCGGGCGCTGACGAGGCATACCTGGATCATTGGGGCGCCAAGCTTGGCGTCGACGCTCTTTTGCGAAGGTGCAGGGATGCGAGACACGACCCCTGAGTTTCAACGATTCGTCGATGCACAGTTCCTGCGCCTCTCTCCCGCAGAGCGTGTGAGGTTGTGCACGGAGATGTTCGACACCGCGCGAATCCTGGTCGAATCGAGTTTACCGGCGGACCTGAGCGAGTACGAACGCAAGCGCCGGATTACCGAGCGTTTCTACGGGCCCGAGTTCGCGAACCGCGTTTTTCCACCGGAACCCTGACCGGTGCGGTATCCCGAATGGAAACCTTACGTATCAGTCGCCGAGCGCCGCTTGAAAGCGGAGCGCGCCGCGGCCAAATTGCGCAAACGGGGCACGGCGCTCTCACCGGTGAGCGCCAGTCGCGGCGCCATTGCCCGCACGTTCTGGGGAAAAGCCTGGTGCGACAATCTGGAGCGCTACAGCGATTATTCGAACCGGTTGCCGCGCGGCAGGACCTATCTGCGCAACGGCTCGGTGATCCACCTCGCCATCGGCGCGGGCGAAGTGTCGGCGCAAGTGATGGGCTCCAGCCTGTACGAGGTCGGCGTGACAATTTCGGCGGTCGCGAAGCCGCATTGGCAGGCGCTTGGCGGCGACTGCGCCGGATCCATCGACTCGCTGGTCGAACTGCTGCAGGGGCGACTGTCGAACGGCGTGATGGAGCGGATCTGCCGCCCGGCAACGGGGCTGTTTCCATCGCCGAAGGAAATAAAGTTCCGCTGCAGTTGCCCGGACTGGGCCGTGATGTGCAAGCACGTCGCGGCGGTTTTTTACGGCATCGGCGCGCGGCTGGACCAGCAACCCGAGCTGCTGTTCACATTGCGTTGTGTCGATGCCAAAGACCTGGTCGCCCGCGCGGGTGCCGGCCTGCCGCTGACGAAGAAGGGACCAAAGGGCGCGAAAGTGCTGGAAGACTCGCAGCTCGCAGAGGTGTTCGGCATCGAGCTGGCCGATGCAGCTGTGCCGGCGTCACGGGGGACAACTCCGGTGGCAAGGAAAAAGCCGGGCGCGCGGGTACAGAAAAAGGCCGGGCCGAAGGCTGCTGCCCGAGCCTCGGTCAGTGAAAAATCCGCCCGGGCAGGCAAGCGTCGCGCGTAGTGATCTGCCGAGCATATTGAAGCCGCGCCGGCGCGGGAAGTGTTCCTTGCCAGGAGCCGCGCTCCGGAGAACTTACCGACATCGGCTAGCCCTTGACCGAATTTCCCTGCGCCGCCGCGAAGCGCTGGCGGATCGATTCGATGCGCTCGCGGTTGACGCCGAAATCCCGCCGCCCGAGCCGCGAGGCGGACCGCACGTGGATCACGCCTTCCTTTTCGGACGCGTAGAACTCCACGTCGTCGACAAAGCCCACGAGCCTCGACTTGAATTCGGCATACAGGTAGCTCGCCTCGTGCTTCACGACCAGCGTGTTGCCGCCGGCCTCGACGATCTTGCGCAGCGCCGCGATTGCGTCGACCGCACTGCCGGCGAACTTGATCGGGGCGATGGAGTGCTCAGCATCGGCGGGATCGGCCTGGCTCGAAACGCAATTCGGCGAGCGCTTCGACGGCGCAAGCCGGCCGTCGGTGAGGCCCAGGTTGGAGGGGCGCTTGCCTGCGAACAAGGTGTCCCCTTTCGTGAGCGAGGTGTGCAGTGCCACGCCGGCAATCACGCCGGCGAGCAACAGGCCCGCGCCCCACAGGATTCGTTTGAGCATGCCGCGCGTGCCTTCCGGGGCGAATGCGACGATGTTAACATCGCCACAGCCTCTGCCACGAACGCGCAGTTCCTTCCAGGAGCACTGTCATGCTGCAAATTTCCGCACAGCAACTCGCAGAATTGCTATCGGGTATTGCGCGCGCGCAAGCCGCGGTCCTGAACGGGATCGACAGCGCGATGGCCGGCACGAAGAGCCAGCACATCCAGCCCGCGCTCAACAATGCCGCGCACTTGCGCGACCGGCCCGACGCCACGCTGGTGGACCTGCCGGTACGCATCCTGATGTCGTACCAGAGCCGCGTCGGTCCGGATGTGGCCGCGATCGCACGCGACCTCGAGCGCCTGTGCGGCGGGGCCGCGGCCGCGCCGTCGAAGGCTTCCGCGCCACCGGCCGCAGCCGAGGGCGGGGGACTCGATTTCAGCGACTTCGCGACCAAGCCCTGACCGCGGGCCGCGCACCGTTTTCGTAGTTCCCGGCGCGCGCCTGGCGCGCCAGTCGTTCCAGTCGCGCCGGTCGCTCCAGTCGCGCGGGTTCCGCTAGCCCTTGGTACCGTCGGGGAAGTTCGGCTTTCTCTTTTCGCGGTGCGAAGCGATGCCCTCCTGCACCTCGGGTCCGGTGAATCCCAGGAATTCGAGCGCGAGTGAGGCGTCGAACGTCGGGCCGGCCATGCGCAGCCAGTTGTTGAGACTGTACTTGGTCCAGCGCAGGGCGCTCTGCGCGCCGCCGGCAAGCTTGCGCGCGACTTCGAGCGCCTTGGCCTGCAGTTCGGCCTCTTCACAGCACAGCGACACCAGCCCGATGCGCTCGGCTTCCTCGCCGCTCACCTGCTCGCAGGTCAGGAGGTAATACTTGGCCTTGGCCATACCGCAGAGGAGCGGCCAGACGATTGCCGCATGGTCGCCCGCGGCCACGCCCAGGCGCGTGTGCCCGTCGATGATGCGTGCGTTCTTCGCGGCGATCGAAATGTCGGCAAGCAACCCCACCACGAGACCCGCGCCGACCGCCGGGCCGTGCATGGCCGACACGATGATCTTCGAGCAGTTGATGAGGTTGTAGACGATATCGCGGGCCTCGCGCCACACACGGGCGCGGACCGCGGCGTCGTCGGCGATGTCCTGCACCAGCGACAGGTCGCCACCGGCGGAAAAGCCGCGTCCGGCGCCGCGGATGATGGCGATGCGCACGTCGTGATCGCGATCGATGTCGCGCCAGATTTCAGCCAGCTCGCCATGCATGCGATGCCCCGCGGTCGAGAGCTTGCCGTCCTCCGAGCCCATCACGATCTCGACGATGCCGGGTTCGAGGGTCCGCACGTGCAGGTCCTTGTAATGCGAATAGTCCATTTCCATTCCTCCTTGGGTGGGCGGATTGTACGCCGCGGCGCCGCGCCGCTTTTCGCTTGCATCCCCTACAATTGGCACATGGATGCCATGCTGCGAACCCCGGACGAGCGCTTTGCGAACTTGCCGGGATTTCCCTATGCGCCCCGGTATGTCGAGGACCTCGCGGGCTTCGGCGGGCGCGCGCACTACGTCGACGCAGGCGCCACCGCGCCCGCCACGTCGCCGCAGACTTTCCTGTGCCTGCACGGCGAGCCGACATGGGCGTACCTTTACCGCCGGATGATCCCGGTGTTTGCGGCCGCGGGCCACCGCAGCGTCGCGCCCGACCTGTTCGGCTTCGGCCGCTCCGACAAGCCCGCCGACGGTGCTGTCTACAGTTTCGATTTCCACCGGCGCTTCCTGCTCGCGTTCATCGAGCGGCTCGACCTCACCAACATCACGCTCGTGGTGCAGGACTGGGGCGGGCTGCTTGGGCTCACGCTGCCCATGGAGATGCCGGAGCGGTTCTCGCGCCTGCTGGTGATGAACACCATGCTCGCCACCGGCGACCAGCCGCTGTCGCAGGGATTCGTCGATTGGCGCGCGTGGGTGGCCGCCAACCCGAACCTCGATTGCGGCAAGCTGCTGGGCCGGTCCTGCCGCCACCTCGGCCCCGATGAGGCCGCGGCTTACGAAGCGCCCTTTCCCGACGCGACTTACAAGGCCGGGGTACGTCGATTTCCAGCGCTGGTGCCCGATGGCCCGGAGTCTCCTGGTGCCGCGCTCTCGCGCAAAGCGCGCGACTGGTGGACGCATGCATGGAAAGGCGACACTTTCATGGCGGTCG
>JBBQCV010000167.1:0-7764 GCA_038319115.1 Burkholderiales bacterium
TCAATTTATTTTAATCCTTGAAGGGAATTTCTGAAGTCTTAAAGTCAATTTTTGCCATTTATGGCCTTGTATGTGTTCACATTAAAAGTGCTAAAAGGTGTAAAAAAACCGATTCTAAATTAACGCGACAGGTCCACGTGCACGACCAGCGCGACGCGGAAGAAGTCGGCCACCGGCAGCCACTGCGACACATACGGCGTGCGCGAGACGACGAGCAGGATCGAGAACAGGCCGGAACCGACCAGAGCAGCGAGCCCAAGCAAGAGCCACGCGCGCGCCAGTTTGCCGCGCGCTCCGTTGGGCACTGCGAGCGAATAGCCGGGGAGTTCGGAACGGGCCGGCTGACGTGAGATGCCTTGGAGTGTATTCATCGCAATGTGATGCCGCCCTTTTCTGCATCGAAATCGATCACCAGCACCTGAGCCGGCCTGAGCGAGACCGATTCGTCGCGTGAGTAGTCGAAGCCGGCCGCGCCGGCGCTGTCCTTCAGCCGCACCGAAATCCGGTGCACGCCCGCAGCGACCGGCAGCCGCCGGTAGACCGTCGAGGCGCCGTCCTTCGAGAGCCCCGAAGGCGCGGCCGAGTGCCGCGCCGCCGGCACGCCGTCGATGTCAAGCTCGACCAGCACGGGAACGCGCTCGCGTGGGCACTTCATCGGCGCGCGCATGTTTGGCGGTAACCTGGCCAGTTCCGCTGGGGTTGACGGTCGGCATTCGCTCACGAGCTTGCCGCTATGCGAGAAGCTCAGTTTGATCAGCGCCTGGTCGGCGGCGAGGTGGTGGTAGGCCGGCCAGCCCGAAAACGTGCCGATCGCAATCGCGAACAGGGCGTACAGCGCGCCCTGCGCCAGCCACGCCAGCGGCTTCGTCGCCGGACTATCCATGCCGGCCTCTGAGGGAGTCCAATGCCCTGGTCAGCGTGCGCCGGTCGCCCGCAGGCGCCCATGCAAATTCCAGCTTGTCGCGCGTCACCCAGGCGCGCAGGTGCGGCTCGCGTGCGCCCGCCAGGCGCTCTTTCGTCCAGCGCGTTCCAAGGCGATATTCGCATGCGCCCTCCATGCATCCCGAGACGAGCACGCCGGAGGCGCCTGCCCGGAGCGCGTACTCGACGAACGAAGGAGGCAGCATGCCGCTGCAGATCAGGCTCAGCGTGGTGACGTCGTGGGCGGCGAGCGAGTCGACCGGCACGCAGTGGTCGCACCCGATCACCACAATCTTGCGGTTTCCTTGCAGCGCAGCCAGCCCTTGCTCGAGCTTCGTGCGCAATGCATCGACCGGCAGCTGCGGCATGTCGATGCCCGTCAGCAATTGCGCGCCGCTTCGAAACGGCGTCGAGGACGGGCAGGACCCGACGCATATCCCGCAGCTCGCGCACAGGTCCGCATCCACGACCGCCAGTTGGCGCCCGGCCTTGCCGTTGGGGTGCGCGCGCATCGTGATCGCGGTGTAGGGGCAGTCGTCGAAGCAGCGGCGGCAGCCATTGCAGTTGTCCGGATCCACCTTGGCAATCGCAGGCGGCGCCGGGCGCGCCAGGAAAGGCAGCGCGAACAGCCAGAGCATCGCGCCACTGAACAGGGCCCAAGTCGCGCCGGCTGAGGTTGCGTGAGCGAGCGGATGCACGAAGAGCAGGAACCAGTCCATCGCGAGCGGACCCGGGACGACCGAAAGGTCCGCGGGCCCCTGGCTCATCACCGGCGCCGCCAGCGAGAGCGCAAGCAGCGCCGTTGAAGCACCGATCGCCAGCGCGCGCGGTGGGAAAACGTCTGCTCGTGCGATGCGCTGGATGTGGAACCAGAGAGCGAACAGGAGGAGCAAAGGCACGCCCAGGTGAACGAACACAAAGAGCGAAAACAGCCGGTCGGACACGCTCTGCGCTCCGAGGAAATTGCGGGTCAGGGGCGAGGCGAAGATCGGCAGCCAGTCGAGCAGCTCGGCCGTGGCGAGCGCCGAGAGCTGGCCGAGCTGGTCCCAGTTCAGCCAGAAGCCGCCGATGCCGCAGGCGAACACGAACAGCGGCAGCGGCACTCCGGTCAGCCACGAGAAGCGCCGGAACCCGCTGTATCGCCCGAGCAGGAACTCGCGCAGCAGGTGCGCAAGCGTCACGACGACGAACGCGTCCGCCGAATAGCGGTGCAGGCTGCGCAGGAGCCCTCCGAGGTACCACTGCCCGCGCGACAATTCGTCGATGGACCGGTAAGCGCCCGCGGCCGAAGTGTCGAGCACTGCGTACAGGTAGATGCCGCTCCCGGCGAGCAGCCAGAAGAACAGGAACCCCAGCGCCCCCAGGTGGCGCAGCGGATTGCCCGCGCTGCCGAAGGCGGCGTCGAAGGCGCGTTCGATGGCTTCGAAGGCCGCCAGCGCGCGCCTACGCGGCGAGCCGGCGGGTCCCATGCGCGGCTCTTGCCCGGCGCGCGCGGCGCTGGGTCCGCCATTCCGACAGGAAGAACCAGCCCATGGCCAGCGCGAACGTAATGCCGCCTGCGACCATGATCGCCAGGCCGTAGTCGACGCGATACGTGCCGGTAGCCGGGTCGTACACCGAGCACAGAATACGCACGCGGTCGATGAGGTCGGACAATCCCGCGCCGTCAGCGAGCGGTGCCCCGGCGAGGAGCCGCTTCAGCGGCTCGCCGAGCTGGTTGGCGCCCAGGCGATCGCCGTACACCTGGCGGACGATGCGCCCCTCCGCATCGAGGATCGTCAGTTGAAGCACGTGGTCGAACCCGGCCGCGGTGGCCACGTAGCGGAAACCGAAATCGCGCGTCAGCGGCTCGACGATCGATGCATGCGGGCTGAGGAAGTCCCAATTCGGCCGGTTGATGCGGTTCTGCGCGGCGAAGGCCTTGAGCGCCTGCGGTGAATCGGCCGGCTGGTTGAAGCCGATGCTGACGACGTTGAACTGGCCGGTGCCGAACCGGTCCTGCAGTCCGGCCACCGCGTCGTCGAGCATCCGGGTGCCGGTCGGGCAGACCGTGAAGCAGCCGGTGTAGATGAAGCTCACCAGCAGGGGCTTGCCGCGATAACCCGACAGTCGGACCGGCCGGCCCTCGCGATCCAGAAGCGTGTAGTCCGCCGGCGCGCTTCCGAGCGCCGCCTGGCTGACGCGAAGGGCATCGGCCTGTTCCAGCGCAGGCCGCGAATCGAACGCGGGCCCGGCGACTGCGCCCTGCGAAGGGTTTGCAAGTCCGGCGCCTACGATCGCAGCGATCATGGCAAGCACTTTGCGCAGCGCGTTCACCGCAAGAGGCCATCGATGCTCGCGGCCACCAGCAACAGGCTTAGTTGCACGAGCGATGCGAAGAAGGCGCCCATCGCCGTCCCGCGGCCGGGCCGGCGGGCCAGCGCCCAGGCTTTGCGGACGAAATGAAGTCCGCCCACGAGGGCGCCTGCGAGATAGACCGGGCCGGCGCCGAAGAACACCGGCAGGATCGAGGCCACGACCAGCGCCACCGTGCCGAGAAAGACGATCCTTGCCGCGCGCCGCTCACCGACCACCACCGGGAGCATCGGCACACCCGCCGCCGCGTAGTCCTCGTGATTGGCGATCGCAAGGCTCCAGAAATGCGGCGGGGTCCACAGGAACAGCACCAGCGCGAGCAGCAGCGGCAACGGACCCAGCGCCGGATCCACGGCCGCGGCCCCCGCGAGCACCGCGAAACTGCCGGCCAGCCCCCCGACCACGATATTCATCGAGGTGCGCCGCTTGAGCCACACGGTGTAGACCACAGCATAGAAGAAGGCGCCAAGGAAGACGTACATGGCGGCGACCGCATTGATCGCGAGCCACGCTGCCGCAACGGACAGCGCGAGCATGGCCCCGATCAAGAGCAGCCACAGGGGCGTGTGCGGCAGGGCGCCGGTCACGAACGCGCGTGTGCGCGTGCGCGCCATAAGCCGGTCGGTGTCGTACTCCACGTACTGATTGAACGCGCCTGCGCTTGCCGAGGATACGAACACCGACACCGCCAGCACGATCCACTGCAGGAGGCCTGGCGAAGGCCCTGGCGTCACGGCGAGCCCCACCAGCGCGGTGAGCGTGATCATCACGCCGATGCGCAGCTTGAACACGCCGAGCACCTCGCGCGCGAGGCTCGCCGCGCCCCGGTCGCGGGGGCGGCCGGGGTGGGGGAGCGTTGTCGTCACGGTATCCATGATCGTTCTTTGGTCCGCGGTGGCCAGCGGCTCAGCTCAGGCCCCAGAGCGTGGAGAGGTACTTCCAGTTGATGAAGTAGTACAGGACGAAGGCGACCAGGAACACCATTGCCAGCATGAAGGTGCCGGGGGCGGCGAATCCCATCGACCCGTAGCCCTGCACCGCCGCGGAAGGCGCGGTCGGCGGGATCGGTGTGAACTTCGCGCTCCGAGCACCGCTGTCGAGCTTCCTGCCCCACAAGAGCGACCCGACGGTGATGTAGATGTAGATTGCGCCGCCGACGATCGCCGCAATCCCGGCGATGCCCACGAGGCCCATCATCAGGTAGGCGGCCCCGGGCCACTCGTAGGCCATGGCTGCGCCGCTGAACGCCATGTCCCAGTGGCGGCGGGAAACGCCCAGCGTGCCCGCTCCCATCATCACCAGGCAGAAAAAGTACATCGACAGCCCGAAGAGATAGGGTTGCAGCTTCGCGAGACCCGGATTGATCATTTCGCGCCTGAACAGCACCGGGATCAGGAAATAGGTCAGCGCCATGAACGACAGGCTGGTGCCCACCACCACGGTGGCATGGAAGTGCCCCGGGACGTAGATCGTGTTGTGGATGATCATGTTGAGCTGCTCGGTGCCCATCATCACGCCGGAGATTCCGCCGAGGAACCCGAATCCGATCAGCGAAATGAACATCCCGGAGAACACCGGGTTGCCCCACGGCGCCTTGCGCAGCCATTCGAACAGGCCCTTGGTGTAGCCCTTCTGGCGCTGCGCCACTTCGATCGCGCCAGGGATCGTCAGGCCATGGATCATCGACGCCAGCACCGCGAAGTACATGAAGTAGCTGGTGTTGACGACCTTCCAGGCGGTACTGAGGCCGGGGTCGGCCAACAAGTGGTGCGCGCTCGCCAACTGCAGGAACAGGATGTAGAGCAGGAACGCCCCGCGGCTCACTCGCTCGGACATCGGCTTGGCCCCGAACGCGATCGCGGCGATCGCGTACCAGATCGAGATGTGCGCGGCGACGTTGATCTGTTGCGACGAGTGCCCGAAGGCCCACCAGATCGTGCGGTACACCAGCGGGTCGACTTCCTTCACCACGCCCACCGACATGAGGAAGGTCGGGATCAGGATGATCGCCCCCGAGGTGATCGTGAACACCGCGATGATGCAGGCGGTGATCGCGCCGAAAGTAACCAGCGGCACCGAGCCCTGGTAAGTCTTGTCGCGCTTGGCGACGACCAGCGTGCCAAAAAAAACGAAGCAGCCGATCAATGCCCCCACGGCGAACAGGATGAGGCCGAGGTAGAACGCGGGCGCCGCCATCATCGGAACGTAGGATGTCATCATCACGCTGGAGCCGCCCTGGTAGACGGCGACGTTGTTCGTGACCGCGCCGATCAGCATCAGCGCGAACGCGAGCCAGGCGAGCCTCGGTGTCGCGATGCGACAGCGCAGCAGCGTCGACGAGCAGAAATAGAGCACTGCAATCTCGAAGAAGATGATCCAGAAGATCAGCATGTCGATGCCGTGCGCGGTGAGCACCTGGTAAAAGGTGTCGGCCTGAAGCCAGTGGATTGCAGGCCAGCGCGTGAGCACGACGCCCACGGCGAGGATGCCGCCGATGAGCAGGAACACCACCGCCGTGACGGCGTTGGCGATCATCAGCTTCTCGGCCTGCGATTCGAATTGCAGCCCCGAGCGCGGGCAGGTGCGGTAGGTCGTTGTACTGGACATGTTGAGCTCCGCCCTACTTGACATAGATGCGACCGACCATCGTGTGATGGTTGATGCCGCAGTATTCGTTGCAAACCACCGAGTAGGTACCGGCCTTGTTCGGCGTGACGGTCAGTACGTGTTCGTACCCGGGAACGATCTGGATGTTGATGTTGGCCGGCTGCAGCGAAAAGCCGTGGTTGTAGTCCAGCGACGTGAGATGCAGTCGGTAGGTCTTGTCCTTCTCGAACTCGATGATCGGCCAGAAGCTCCACAGCCGCGCAACGAGGTAGACATCGCTGCCGGGCGGCGGCGCGACGACCGGGATCTTCTGGTCGGTCTCGGTGCGCACGGTGTACTTGTCGACGACAGCCTGCGCCTTGGCGACGAACTTGTCGCCGCTGGTCCGATAGGTCTCGGTCGAGAGGTTCTGCTTGCCGTAAATGTGCCAGCCGACCATCATCGCGAACATGGTCAGACACCAGACCAGTGCGATGACGATCCAGGTGCCTTCGACGCGGTCCAGCGGGTGCTTCCACCAGAGTCGTTCGGCGGGAGGAAGGATGGCGCTCATGGTGTTCGTCCTCGTTGGAGTGGTGACGCGCTTACTTGGCCAGCGGCACGGTCAGGATGTCGATGACACCCCACAGCGTGTAGACCACCATCGGAATCATTACCCCCAGGAACAGCAGCAGAAAGGGGTTGTCGAGGAGTTGCTGAATCAGCGGAATCTTCTCGTCGGCGTGGTCGATGTCGCTCATGATGTCTCCCGAAGGGCGCAGAACGGGCCCGTGCCAAATTCTGTGACGCAGGCCGCGCAATTCACTTGAACCAGTTCAAGAAAGCGCGAGGTCGCGGCGCACGACGCGCCGCGTGCTCGCTACGATGCGCGGCCAACGACTTTTCCCGAGGACCCGGCATGACTCTCTTGCAGCGCAGGCATGCGTGGCTGCGCCGTCTGGCATTGCTGTGCACGGTCGTCGTGCTCGCGGTCACGTCGCTGAGCGCGTTCATCCGGCTGTCGAATACCGGCCTCGGCTGCAGCGACTGGCCGCAGTGCTACGGCAGCCGGCTGCACGCCGCGCCCCGGATCGATGCCGCGGCAGCTGCGGTATCTGTGGACAGCTACGGCGTACGCGCGGCGCGGATCGCGCATCGTGTGGTCGCGATGCTGGCGTTGTTCCTGGTGATCGCCATGTTGGTCGTGTGCTTCGGCAACTCGCCCTGGCTGCATCGCGAAGGCCTGCTCGCGCTCGCTCTGCTGCTGCTCGCGCTGGCCCTCGCCATTCTCGGCCGCGCGAGCGCCGGAGCGCGGATGCCCATCGTGGCGATGGGCAACGTGCTGGGAGGGTTCCTGATGCTCGCGCTGAGCTGGCGGCTTGCTGCCACGCAACATGCGCGCGATGCGCAGCCGACGGGTACCTTGGCGACATGGGCGCGGGTCGGTGCGGCGCTGCTGATCGCGCAAGTCGCTTTGGGCGCGCTGGTCAGTTCCTCCTACGCCGGCCTGAGCTGCGCGGGGTCGGCCGAGTGCTGGCGTGCGGCCGAGAGCGCGGGCTGGCCGTGGCACGTGCTTGATCCATTGCGCGATCCGCAGTTCGATGCCGGACGCGTGCTGCCGCTGAACCCGGGCAGCGCGCTCGCGCAGCTCGTGCACCGCGGCGGCGCGCTGCTGCTGCTGCTGGTGCTGGCACCCCTGGGCGTGGCCGCACTCCGTCGCGGACGGCGGCGCGACGGGTTCGCCCTGCTGGCGCTGCTGCTCGTGCAGTTGAGCCTGGGCGCGCTCATGCTGGCGTCCGGCCTGCAACTGGCGGTGGCGCTGGCGCACAACGTGATCGCCGCATGCCTGCTGGCGAGCGTCGCGCGCCTCGCTTAGCGGCCGGGGCGACCCCTCGCTTCGGT
>JBBQCV010000168.1:0-7626 GCA_038319115.1 Burkholderiales bacterium
CGCACTGAAACGCATCGGATTGCTGAGTCCCGGCGACATGGGCCAAGCCGTCGGCATCCGCCTGAAGGAACTCGGGTTCGAGGTGGCCACCGCGCTGGAGGGACGCAGCGCACGCACATGCAAGCTCGCCGCCGACGCGGGCATCGCCGACCGCGGCGACCTGCGCGCGCTGCTCGCTTCGAGCGACCTCGTGCTGTCGATCCTCGATCCCGGCGCGGCGGTCCCGCTCGCGCAGGCGGCCGCGGCGCTGATGCCGGCGCTGGAGCGCGCGCCGCTGTTCGCCGACTGCAACGCGCTCGCGCCGCAGACCAAACGCGACATGGCCGCGCTCTTCGAGCGATCCGGGGCGCGCTTCGTCGACGCTGGCATCATCGGGCCGCCGCCGCGTGGCGCGGGGCGCATCCACCTGTACGCCTCCGGACCACATGCCGCCGCGCTCGAGGTCCTGCAGCACGAAGCGATCGACGTGCGCGTGGTGAGCGAGCGCGTCGGCGACGCCGCGGCGGTGAAGATGTGCTACGGCGGCGTGACCAAGGGGACGGTGGGCCTGCTCACCGAACTGCTGGTCGCCGCGCGCAGGCTGGGCGTGGAGGAAGTGCTCGACCGCGAGCTCTCCGAGTCCCAGCCTGTGGTGCGCAAGTGGATCCTCGACCACCTACCCTCGATGCCGCCCAAGGCGTATCGCTGGGTGCCGGAAACTGAGGAAATCGCCGCGACCTTTGCCGCAGTGGGCCTCACCCCGCTGACGATGGAGGGCGCGTCACGCATATTCACCGCCATCGCACAGACCGGAGTGGGCAAGGAGTCACCCGAAGCGGCGCGCGCGCAGCGCCGCAGCGGTGCGGACGTGGTCACCGCGCTGGACGCCGATATGCCTCGAAAGTCTCCGTAAAGTTAGACTTGAAAAGGCCGCGTACTGGCTGGGGATGGCCATGCATCGCAAGTACCCGCGCCGGGTTCTCATGGCGCTGCGCTTTCTCTTGATCGAACCGGCTGGTCGGATCCAGGGAGTGGCGGAAAAGTTTTAAGTTGCTGAAAAGCCTGTGTTTTGTGCTGATTTGATTAATAAACTCAGCAAAACAGTGGTCAGACTCCCTATTTGGTTCCGATTTAAACTGGATTCCTTGCTCCGTTCAGACTAGGATTCGATTAACAAAGAGAGCAAAACTTGGGTTTAAGTGCCTTATGGACTCACTCAGTAACTACAGGAGCTTGGGACCCACCGAGAGTCGTCTCGTCCTCGGCCTGACCGAATTGGGTCGCCGGGAGGTTACGCGGCAAGAGGCCATAAAGCAGTTTTCGCTTACGGAAAGCACCGTCAACGAGGTGCTCGCCAGTCTGGTGCGCAAGGGCTGGCTGGCGCGAGCCGGGCATGGCCGGTACCTGCTCATCCCAGCGGAGTGGGGGCCGATACCCCTGGGCGAATCGAACACGCTCGCCCTGGCCGCCCAGTTGGCTTCGGATGGCTACATCGCCTTTTCGACTGCCGCAGCGCATTGGGGGCTGACCACGCAAGTGCGTTCTCTGGTGTGGATAGTCACGCGCACTCACGCGCGCTCGAAACGCATCAACGACAGCGAGGTCCGATTCGCACGCCTGCCGGAAAAATCGATTTTCGGGTTCGAGCGGGTACTGGTATTTGGGTACCCGGTACCGATGAGCGACCAGGAAAAGACCGTCCTCGACTGCCTCGAATATCCTGAACGCGCGGGCGGATTGCCAGAAGCCTCGGCAATTCTCGCCAAGGCAGTGCGGCGCTGGGATTGGGACAAGGCGGCCGGCTATTTCGAAAAAAGAGGCAATACGGCGCTGATCCAGAAATTCGGCTATCTCTGCGATGCCGGCCATCTGGCCATGCCGGAGCTGGTGCGCAAGAGGATGCACGACCGGATGAAACCTTCGAGTCGCACGTATCTGGTTCCGCGCAAGCGAGGCGAGCCGTATGTCAATTACGACCGCGAGTGGGGTGTCGTCGTCAACCTCGATCCGCGCACGCTGTTTCGGAACTGAGCATGCTGACTCAGGCTCAATTGCAGCGTTTTGCGCATGAATCCGGGATAAGGAACCTGGAGATCGTGGAGAAGGAGGTTGTGCTGACCTATTTTCTGCAGATGCTGTCAGAGCGCGGATTTCTGGCGGACCTTGCGTTCAAAGGCGGTACCTGCATACGCAAGACCTGGCTGGGATCGAACGGGCGATTTTCGACCGACGTGGACTTCACGGCGATGAATGCCGAAACGTCTCACGAAGACAAAGTGATCGAACTTGCGCAAATTGCAGCGACACCTTTCCACGGTATCCAGTTCGTAATCGACATTGGCGATAAGGGCTGGTACGCAGCCGATGACGAAGTATCCTGGGGTGTCTTGCCGAACTATCAGCACCACCTGGGGAACGGCACCCTGAAGCTGCAGGTAAGCAACCGAGAGACGCCAACGCTACCGACTGATCAGCGCGCCCAAATCGAAATCTCCCACTTCAAAGCGCTGCCTTTCGAGCCTGCCGTGTTGAACTACTTGCGTATCGAAGAGATCCTTGCCGAGAAGATCCGCGCGACTTATCAGCGTGACAAGCCGCGCGATATTTGGGACCTCGACCATTTCGCGGCACGTCCATTCTCGGAGCCGCTGATCCGCAAGCTGGTGATCATCAAGCTGTGGCAGGTGCGCGACGGATTTTCGCCGGAGCGCTGGGCGGCGAAGCTTATGGCCGCGCGTGGCTGGGATTGGAATGATCTTCGTCAGCTCGTGCGTGGAGGTGTGCCTGATCCTGCTGCGATGCTGGAGAGGTGCCGTGGTCGCTTTACCTTTTTGGCTGACATGAGTACGCACGAGGCCACCTTGGCGGACGACCGCTATCAGCGTCGAACGGATATTCACGAAAAACTCGTTGCCGAGTGCAACGCATTGGCTTTCGAGAATCGGCTCACATGACACGCGCAGTCTTATTTCGATGACATCGTGTCGCCGCGTTAATCTTCGCGCATGAGGACGCCCGACCGCCGCAGGTTCCTGCAGGCCCTTGCCGCGCTGGGCATGGCGCCGGTGTTCGCGCCGGTGCGTGCGCAACGCCTCGCCCGCCCCGCCTTCTCCGCCTACCCGTTCAGCCTCGGGGTGGCCTCGGGCTATCCCATGCCCGGCGGGTTCATGCTGTGGACCCGCCTCGCGCCTGAGCCCGACGCGCCCGGCGGCGGCATGCACCGTGCGGTAGTGCCGGTGCGCTGGGAGGTGGCGCGGGACGAGAAGTTCGCGCAGGTCGTGGCAGCGGGCACCGCGCAGGCCACACCCGAATGGGGCCACTCTGTGCATGTCGAGGTGAATGGCCTCGAGCCTTCGCGCGTCTACTGGTATCGCTTCGCGGCCGGTGACGCCGGCAGCCCCGCCGGCCGTGCCCGCACCGCCCCCGGCGAGGCGGCGCGCGTGGAGCGCCTGCGCTTTGCGTTCGCGTCCTGCCAGCAGTACGAACAGGGCTTCTACGGCGCATGGCGACATGCGGCTGCGGACGACCTCGACCTCGTCGCCTTCCTCGGCGATTACATCTATGAGTCTTCATGGGGCCGCAACCACGTGCGCAAGCACACGGGCACCGAACCTCACACCCTGGAGGAGTACCGCGCCCGCTACGCGCTGTACAAGGGCGACGCCGACCTGCAGGCCGCGCACGCGGCGAGCGCGTGGATCTGCACCTGGGACGACCACGAGGTGGAAAACGATTACGCCAACGATCGCTCGGAGAATGCCGACCCGCCGGAGTGGTTTCTCGCGCGGCGCGCCGCAGCCTACAAGGCCTACTACGAAAACATGCCGCTGCGGCCCGAGATGGTGCCGCTGGGGCCGAACGCGCGCCTGTACAAACGCGTGGCGTTCGGCGGGCTGGTGAATTTCCACTTGCTCGACGACCGCCAGTTCCGCTCGCCGCAGGCGTGCCCGCGCCCCGGTCGCGGCGGCGCCAACGTGGTCGATCCCGCCACCTGCACCGAACTGGCCGACCCCGGGCGCAGCATGCTCGGCGACGCGCAGGAACGCTGGCTGGAGGCGGGACTCAAAGGCTCGCGCGCGCAATGGAACGTCCTCGCGCAGCAGACCACGATGGCGCAACTCGACCAGCAGGCCGGCCCCGGCCGCGCCGCGTGGACCGATGGCTGGGACGGCTACCCCGCGGCGCGCGGCAGGCTCATCGATGCGCTGGGCGATCCGGCGGTGGCCAATCCGGTGGTGATCGGCGGTGACGTGCACATGGCCTTCGTGAACGACCTGCGGCGCGACTTCGACCAGCCCGCCACACCGGTGGTGGCGAGCGAATTCGTCGGCACTTCGATCACCTCGCAGGCACGCTCGCAGGCCTCGGTCGAGCGGCTGCTGCCGGACAACCCGCACATCCGCTTTGCCGAGGCGCGTTACCGGGGCTACACGCGCGTGGAGGTCACGCCTGCGCGCATGAGCGTCGAACTGCGCGGGCTGGACAGCGCCGCGCGGCGCGATTCCGCCTGCAGCACGCGGGCGACGTTCGTGGTCGAGGACGGCCGGCCCGGCGCGCACAAAGCGTAGCCAAACCGCCCGCCGTTCGCCGCCTACTCGATCTTCGCGCCCGAATCGCGGATCACTCGGCCCCATTTCTCGCGGTCGCCGCGAATTTGCGCGGCCATGCGCTCGGGGGTGCTGCCCATCACCTCGCCGCCCTGGCGCGTGATGATGTCCTTCACTTCGGTGGCATCGAGCGCCTTGACCACTTCCGCATTGAGCCTGGCGATGATGTCGCGCGGCGTTCCTGCGGGCGCCATTACACCGAACCAGCTGTCGGCCGAGAAGCCGGGCAAGCCCGCCTCGGCCATCGTGGGCAGGTCGGGCAGCACCGGCGAACGCCGCGACGAGGCCACCGCGATGCCGCGCAGCTTGCCCGAGCGCACATGCGGCAGCGACGACGGGATGCTGTCGAACAGCAGCGGCACGGTGCCCGAGAGGAGGTCGAGCATCGCCGGCGCGCTGCCTTTGTAGGGCACGTGGTTGGCGCTGAACCCCCCCATCGATTTCATCAGCTCGAACTCGAGGTGCGACAGCGTGCCGTTGCCCTGGGTGGCGAAATTGGCCTTGCCGCCCTGCGCCTTGAGCCATGCGATCACCTCGACGAGGTTCTTTGCCGGCACGGCCGGGTTGGCCACGAGGATGTGCGGGACGTTGGCCACCAGGCTGACGGGGACTAAGTCCTTTTCGAGGTCGTAGCCGAGCTTCGAGTACAGGCTCATGCTTACCGCATGCGTGGTGACCGCGCCCATGAGCAGCGTGTAGCCGTCCGGCGCGCTCCTGGCCGCAGCCTCGGCGCCGATATTGCCGCCGGCACCGGGGCGGTTGTCCGCCACCACCGGCTGGCCGAGCGACTCGGACAGTTTCTTGCCGAGCGCGCGCGTGAGCAGGTCCGCCGCGCCGCCGGGCGGGAAGGGAACGATGACGTGCACCGCACGCGTCGGGTAAGCCTGGGCGAGCGTCGAGACGGGTGCGGCGAGCAGCGCGCAGGCGAAGAGTGCGACGAGTGCGATGGAAAGCGGCGCGCGTGCGCTTCTGCGAAACAGGACAGGCATGACGGGACTCCCTCGGATTGTTGTTCCTCAAGCGTAGCCCACTTGCGGCTATGCTGTCAGGCAAGCCTCAGGAAACAGGAAAAAACGTATGGACTTCGTGATTCGCAATGCCCGCCTCGCCCAAGCCACGGCCCCGGGAACCGCCTCAGCACCAGCTGCGGGCACAACGACCGCGTCCACGGTCGACATCGGCTTCGAAAAGGGGCGCATCGCGGCCATCGAGCGCTCGCTGCCGGGGCAAGGCCCCGGGTTCGATGCCAAGGGGTGCCTCGTGTGCGCGGGCCTGGTGGAAACCCATATCCACATCGACAAGTCGCGCATCATCGACCGCTGCGCGCCGCAGCCGCGCGCGACCTATTCGCCGGTGAAGGGCGTCGCGCCGATCAAAGACACGATGACGCTCGAGGACACCTACAAGCGCGCCGAGAAGACACTGCAGCAGGCCATCCTCCATGGCACGACGCGAATGCGCGCGCAGACCGAAGTCGACCCCGGCATCGGCATGCGCGGTTTCGATGCGGTCGAGCAGCTCGCCAAGGATTACAAGTGGGCCATCGACGTCGAAATGTGCGTGTTCCCGCAGGAAGGCCTCACCAATTACCCGGGCACCGACGAGTTGCTCGTCGAAAGCCTCAAGCGCGGCGCGAAGGTGATCGGCGGCGCCCCGCGCTACGACACCGACGGCCCGGCGCAGATCGATCGCATCTTCGAGCTTGCGCGCGAGTACGACACCGACATCGACATCCACCTCGACGTCGGTCCGACGCCCGAGGGCATGTACGTGCACCAGGTGCGCGAGCTGACCGAGAAGTACAAGCGCGGCGGGCGCGTGGTGGTGGGCCACATGGCCAAGTTGTCGCTATTGCCGCCCGATGAGGTCGCCCGGATCGCCCGCGGCCTGGCCGATGCAGGCGTGGCCGTGACGGTGCTGCCCGCGACCGACCTTTTTCTCATGGGCCGCGACCAGGACCACAGCGTGCGCCGCGGCGTGGCCGATGCCAACCTGCTGTGCGAGCACGGCGTCAACTGCTCGCTCTCGTCCAACAACATCCTCAACCCGGCCACGCCTTTCGGCGATTGCTCGCTGATCCGCATGGCCAACCTGTACGCCAACGTGGTCCAGCTCGACCGCCCCGCGCAACTCGAGGAGTGCTTCAACATGCTCACCGAGCGTTCGGCGCGGTTGCTGAACCTCAAGGATTACGGCCTCAAAGTGGGCAACCCGGCCGACGTTGTGGTGCTGAATGCTGAGACCCCGCTACAGGCGGTGTCCGAGATTTCCCAGCCGCTGGCGGCTTTCAAGCACGGCCGCCAGACCATGCGCTGGGGCGCGCCGGAGTTGATCCGGCCCTGATCTTCGCCTGGCTTGTGGCGGTCTTGTGTGATAACATAAGTCTCCAAGGTGTTATCATGATACGTACGCAAATAAGCTTGCTCGAGTCCGAATACGCAGCGGCCAAGGCAGAGGCCGAGCGCCTTGGCATTTCCTTGGCAGAACTGTTGAGGCGCTCCCTGCGCACGGTCATCCCAGCGGACGAATCCAAGCCTTGGTTGCGCTATGCCGGCATGGTCGAATCCGGCGACCCCAACGCAAGCCGCAATATCGATGACGTGATATATGGCCAAAAGCCCTGAGGCCTATGTCGATACTTCGGCCCTGATCGCCCTGCTCGACCGTTCCGACACTTATCACCCTTTGTTTCGCCAGTTGTTCGCCGCGCCGCCCAAACTGGCGACCACAAGCCTCGTGATTGCCGAAGGCCACGGGTGGTTTCTCAGGCGGTACGACCGGTTTCGTGCCATGCAGTTCATGGCCTTGATCGAGGACATGACGCCTCTCACGGTTTTTCCTGTCGGACCCCCGGAAATCGCCGGCGCTACGGCCATCATGCGGAAATACAAGGACCAGGACCTGACGCTGGCCGACGCGGCGGGGCTCCACCACATGGTCGCTCGCAAGCTTCGTCACTGCTGGTCAACCGACTTTCACCTTGGATTGACCGGGTCAATGCTAGCAATCGACCGGTAAAAGCCGCGCTCCAGCGGGTACC
>JBBQCV010000169.1:0-7622 GCA_038319115.1 Burkholderiales bacterium
ACAACCTGGGCAAGGGTGCCGCAGGGCAGGCCATGCAGAACGCCAACCTCATGACGGGGCAGCCGGAGACGGCAGGCTTGAGCGGATTGCCGCTCTGGCCGTGACCGGATTGAGCCGGGCGCGTGGCAGTATTTCGCCCGCAGAGCCGCGCCAATGCTGGGCCTCGGGCAAAAATTGGCAGTATTTGCTACTGCGGGGCGCCCCAGGGGGCGTCCTTGAAGAGCGTTCTTAAGCCGCGTCCCTGATCAGCGTCTGCCCCGGCTTCACGCGCGTGAACGCGACCGGCTTCATCGCAATGCCGAACTTGCCGGCGGCGTCCATCGTCACGCTGGTATAGGTCGACGTCTCCAGCGGGCCTGCCTCGGGGAAATCGGCGCGGAAATGCGCGCCGCGCGAATCCTCCCGCGCCAACGCCGCCTCGGTGATCACGCGGCTCACCTGGACCAGGCTCTTCAGGTTCATCCAGTCGTGCCACGAAAGGTTGTAGGCGCGCTGGTGATCGGCGAGCGTGCACGCGTCGAGATCCGCATCGATGCCCTCGAGCGCGGACAGCGCCTCTCCCAGCGGGGCGGCTTCGCGGCTGATGCCGACCTTGTCCCACATGAGGTCGAACAGCCCTTCGCGCAGCCCTTCGATTTCGCCATGGGAAGCGGCCTTGGCGCGCAGCGGCCGCTCGCAGCGCGCGACCGCGGCGTCGATGGCGGCGCGATCGGGGTCGCGCATACCGCTCTCGCTCTTGAGCCACGCAGCCATGACCTCGCCCGCAACGCCGCCGAACACGGTGGAATTCGCCACGCCGTTGCCGCCCAGGCGGTTGGCGCCGTGCACGCCGCCCGAATCCTCGCCGGCGGTGAACAGACCGGGAAGCGCGGTGGTGCAGTCGAGGTTGAACTCCACGCCGCCCATCATGTAGTGCGCGGTCGGCACGACTTCCACCAGGCCGCCGGCCAGGTCAAAGCCCGAGTCAGCGCAGCGCTCGACCATGCCCTTGAATTGCTTGCGCACGTTGGCCGGACCAAGATGCGCCATCGAGATGTACAACCCGCCATGCGAGGTGGTGCGGCCGGCGCGGATCTCGCTGTACATGGCGCGCGAGACGATGTCGCGCGTGGCGCGCTCGAGCTTGGGGTCGTACTTGTGCATGAAGCGCTCGCGGTTGCCGTCGAGCAGGTAGCCGCCCGCACCGCGCAGGCCCTCCTCGATCACCGTGCCGGTCATGCGCGTATGCGCGCCGGCCAGCAGCCCCGTGGGATGGAACTGCACCATCTCCATGTCGCGCAGCGAGAGCCCGGCGCGCAACGCCATGGCGAGGCCGTCGCAGCTCTTGTCGCCCGACGGCGTGTGGTACTTGTACATGGTCGGGCCTCCGCCGGTGGCGAGCAACACCGCGCGCGCCTTGACGAACACATACTCGCCGGTACGCATGTCGATCATCAGCACGCCCGCCAGCGCGTCGCTCGAAGGCGTCTTCACCAGCTCGACCGCGCGATGCTCTTCGAGCCGGCCAATGTCGCGCGCCCATACCTGCTCGGCCAGGCGGTTGATGATCTCGATGCCGGTCAGGTCGCCCTTGTGCACGGTGCGGTCGAAGGTCTGGCCCGCGAACGCCTTCTGGTGGACGGTGCCGTCCGGGTTGCGGTCGAAGAAGCACCCCAGTTCGTTTTCCAGCTCGTGGATGCGCTCGACCGCGAGGGTCACCAGCTTCCAGGCGAGATCCTGGTCGGGCAGCCACTTGCCGCCCTCGATGGTGTCCATGAAATGGCGCTCGATCGAGTCGCCGGCGGCCAGGGCCACGTTGTAGCCGCCTTGGACCATGCGCGTGCAGCCGCACTTGCCGAGCAGCCCTTTGACCGCGACGGTGATCTTGAGCGCGGGGGAGGCCTGGTGGGCGTGCAGCGCGGCGAAAAGGCCCGCGCCACCCGAACCCAGGATGAGGATGTCGGTCGAAATCTCGCGCATGCGGGGGTTTCTCCTAAGCGGGGGCAGGCGGTAGCGCGCGGCGGCGCAGCACCTGCAGCACGAGCGCGAGCACGACGAACCCGAACCCGATCACATCGGCGGTCGTGGTGGGATAGACCAGCGCGAATCCGGCCACGATGAACAGGGTTCGCTCCAGGACGTTGGTCTTCAGCAGGGCCCAGCCTTGGAACCCTGCGGCCAGCGCAGCTATCCCTACCGCCGCGGTCAGCGTGACCTCGGCAATCGACCACCAGTTGGCCGTGGCCAGCGCCTTGGTCGAGCCCATCAGCAACAGGCCCAGGCCGCTGGGGTCGAGCACGAACATGAACGGCACTAGGAACGCCGGGACGGTGTACTTCCAACATTGCAGCGTCGTCTTGTACGGGTCACCGCCGGTGATGGCCGCGGCCGCGAACGGCGAGAGCGCCGTCGGCGGAGAGACTTCCGAAAGCACCGCGTAGTAGAAGATGAACATGTGGGCGGCGAAGTCGGGCACGCCCAGCTTGATGAGCGCGGGCGCCGCGATCACCGCGCTGATGATGTACGAGGCCGTCACCGGCACCGCGAGGCCGACGATCCAGACCACCAGCGAGGTATACACCGCGGTCAGCAGCAGCGAGCCGCCGGCGTACTCGATCACGATCGAGCTGAACTTGAGGCCCAAGCCGGTGAGCGTCACCACGCCGACGATGATGCCGGCGCCGGCACACGTGGCCGCCACGTTGAGCACACCCACCGAGCCGCCTTCCATGACCTTCATGAACGGCGAGCGCAGGAACCCGTCGACGAATTTCTTCTTGCCGGCGAGGAAGTCGTACGAGATGAGCGCCGTGTCGCGCCGCAGGAAACTGGTGATGAACGACACCACCGTGGCCCAGAACACCGACAGCACCGGCGAGAACCCCCACAGCATGAACGCGACGATCGAGACCAGCGACAGGAAGTGGTACCAATACTTGCGCGTGAGGTTCCACACCGTGTCGGGCTTGTCGATGAGCATGTCGCCCATGCCGTACTTGCGCGCGTCGATCTCGACCATGAGGAACAGGGCGAGGTAGAACAGCAGCGTCGGGATGACCGCCATCAGCAGCACGTCGAGGTAGGAGATCTTGAGGAACTCGGCGATCAGGAACGCCGCCGCACCCAGCACCGGCGGCGAAATGATCGCCCCGAGGCCGCCCGCGGCCAGCAACCCGCCGGCTGCGTTGCGCTCGTAGCCCGCCTTGGCGAGCATCGGGTAAGCGACCGCGCCCAGCGTCACCGTGGTGGCGACGCCCGAGCCGGAAGGCCCACCGAGGAGGAAGGAGGCGAGCACCACGGTGCGCCCCGCGCCGGTGGGCTTGCCGCCCATCGCGGCGAAAGAGAAATCGATGTAGAACTTGCCCGCGCCGGAAAACTGCAGGAAAGCGCCGAAAATCGTGAACAGGATGATCAGCGACGAGGACACATCCACCGCCACGCCGTAGATGCCCTCCAGCGTCATGTACATGTGGCCGATCAGCCGGCCTACCTCGTAGCCCTTGTGCGTCCACGGCTCGGGCAGGTACGGCCCGAAGAGGGCGTAGGCGATGAAGCAGGCGGTGATGAACGGCATGATCCAGCCGTTGGTCCGGCGCATCACCTCCATGACCATCAGGATGAGTGCCACGCCGAAGAAGATGTCCCACGGCTCGGGCGAGGTGTTGCGGTCGGTGAAGTCGTCGCCCCCGACGAGGAGGTAGGCGGCCACCGCCACCGACAGCAGCGCGAAGAACCAGTCCCACCACATGATGCGGTGGCGAAAGCGCGCCGCGACCGGGAACAGCAGGAAAGACAGCGACAGCACGAAAGCCACGTGCACCGGGCGCAGCGTCTGCGTGGCCACGATGCCGTACGCGGTGTACAGGTGGAACGCCGACATCGCGACGGCGAAGAACACCACGAACCAGCCCAGCCACCCGGTGAGCTTGTTGGCCGCGCCTTCTTCTTCCTCGATGTAGGACTCGGCCTTGCGCAGCGCCTCGTCGCTGATCGTATCGCCCGGCTGGGGGACGGCGAGTGGCCCCTCGCTGGGTCCCAGGCTCGCGGGGCCGCTGCTCATCGGTGGTGGGCCTTGTTGGGCCTTAGTTGAGCTTGATGCCTTTTTCGGCGTAGTACTTCGCCGCGCCCGGATGGAAGGGGATGGGTGAGGCCGAGGCCTTCTGGTTCTCGAGCTTGAAGTTGGCCGCTTCCTTGTGAACCGCGATCAGGTCGTCGCGCTTGTCGAAGATGGTCTTGACGATGTTGTAGGCGGTCTTGTCGTCCATGCTCGCGTTCGAGACGAGGATGTTCATCACCGTGGCCTGGTGGTTGTCGGTGTCCATGCCCTTGTAGACCGACTTGGGGATGGCGTCCTCGACGTACAGGTTGCCGTATTTCTTGTTCATGGCGGGCACGAGGTCGGCGTGGTCGATCAGCTTGATCTTGGTGCCGGGCGTGTTGGCGAGGTCGGTGACCGCAGAGGTGGGCAGGCCGGCCACGAAGAAGTAGGCGTCGATCTTGCCGTCCTTCATCGCGTTGGTCGACTCGGAGGCGCCGAGGCGCTCGCGCTTCATGTCCTTGTCCTTGTCGAGACCCGCGGCTTCGATGATGCGGAAGGCCATCACTTCGGTGGCGCTGCCGGGCGAACCGGTCGACACGCGCTTGCCCTTCAGGTCGGAAATCTTGTTGATCCCCTTGCCATCGATCGTGACCGCGTGCATGCGGTTCGGGTACAGGATCATGAGGGTCTTGAGCGGTACCGCGTGCCCCTTGAACTTGTCCACGCCCTTGTAGGCATCCATGCTCGCGTCGGCCATGGCCAGCGCGATGTAGGGCTTGCCGCTGCCGATCAGCTTGAGGTTGTCGACCGACCCGCCGGTGACTTCGGCGGTGGCCTGCATGCCCGGCACGTACTTGGACAGGGCCGCGGCCATGCCGCCGCCGAGCGGGTAGTACACGCCGCCGGTGCCGCCGGTGGCGATGGAAATGTTCTGGGCCGCGGCGGCGCCCGCGAAGGCGATGCCGGCGGCGAAGGCCAACAGGCCGGTAAGCTTTTTCATGAAGACTCCTTGGAAAGTTGCTTTCTGCGCTCTTGGAAACGGCGCTTGAAGTGGATAAACGGGTCGGCCGGATTCTACTTTAGTTGGCCGGGCGTTGAATAAACGCACGATCGGTCGTAGCATCGCGGCCTCCATGGCGACGGTCCAAAAGAGCGAGCGCACCAAGACCCGCGTCCTGCGCGAGGCCCTCGCGCTCGCGAGCCGGGTGGGCTTCGCGGGCCTGACGTTCGGCACCTTGGCCGAGCAGGCCGGGATCTCCAAGAGCGGCCTGTTCGCCCACTTCGAGTCCAAGGAAGACCTGCAGATCCAGACCCTGCGCGTGGCCGAGCAGATGTTCGTCGAGCGCGTGCTGGGCCCCGCCGTGAAGGAGCCGCGCGGCGTGGCGCGCCTGCGGCGCCTGTTCGACGGCTGGATGGAGTGGATCCATTCGGGCACCGTGCCGCGAGGCGACATCCTGACCGCGGCGGCGTTCGAGTTCGACGACGCGCCCGACGGCCCGATGCGCGCCGCGGTGGTCGTGGGCCACGGCAAGATGCACGGCACGATCGAGCGCATGGCCCGCCAGGCGGTGGAGGCGGGCCAGTTCGCCGCCGGGCTCGATCCAGCGCAGTTCGCGTTCGAGTTCCTCGGCATCGTGCACGCCCATCACCATGTGCGCCGCCTGCTGCGCACCGACCTGCACGCGCGCCGCGCGCGCGCCGCTTTCGAGCGGCTGCTCGCGACGAGCGCGGCCTGAGTCGGCCTCCCGGTCCGCGCCCGCCATGATCCTCGCCCCCCAGGACCGCATCGCCGACTACACCGCGCGCGGCTGGTGGGGGACCAAGCGCATCCACGACTGGTTCGACGAAGCGGTGCGCGCGCACCCGGCGGCCGAGGCGCTCGTCGATGCGCCCAACCGCGCCGAGTTCATCGCCGGCGCGCCGCGGCGCCTCACCTGGCAGCAGCTCGACGCCGAGGTGCAGCGCTTCGCGGCGCATTTCCTCGCCCTCGGCCTCGCGCCCGACGACATCGTATGCATCCAGCTGCCCAACTGCGTCGAACTGCCCGCGGTGTATCTCGCGTGCGCAAAGCTCGGCCTCATCGCCACGCCGGTGCCGGTGCAATACCGCGAGCACGAACTGGCGCACATCCTGGCCCTCGCCGAACCGCGCGCGGTGGTGACGGCGGGCCGCATCCTGCGCCACCGCCATGCCGACATGATGCGCGGCCTCGCTCGCGAGCACGGGTCGATCCGCTCGGTGCTCGCCATCGACGAAGACGAAACGCAGACCGTCCCGGCCGGCGCCCTCGCGCAGCATGAGCGCAGCCACCGCGTGGATGCCAATGCGATCTTCACCCTCTGCTGGACCTCGGGCACCGAGGGCGTGCCCAAGGGCGTGCCGCGCAGCCACAACGAATGGATGGCGATCCCGGAGAACATCATCGTGTCCGGTGGCCTGGCCCCCGGCTGCCACCTGCTTAACGCGTTTCCGCTGGTCAACATGGCCGGCATCGCCGGGCAGTTCCTGCCCTGGCTCATGACCGGCGCCAAGCTCGTGATGCACCACCCGTTCAGCCTGCCGGTGTTCCTCGACCAGGTGCGCGACGAAGCGATCGACTACACGGTGGCGGCGCCGGCCATCCTCGCGACGCTGGCGCAGAATCCCGACCTCATGCGCGGCATTCCCGGTTCGCGCCTGCGCGCCATCGGCTCGGGCGGCGCGCCGCTCGCGCAGTGGACGGTGCAGGTGTTCACCGAGCACTACGGCATCGACGTGATCAACTATTTCGGCACCAACGAGGGCGCCTCGCTCACCGCCAGCGCGCTCGACCTGCCCGACCCGGCCCTGCGTGCGACGTATTTCCCGCGCTTCGGCGTGGCGGGGCTTGAATGGAAACTGCCGGTGGCCAGGCGCGTGTCCACGCGGTTGGTGGACCCCGATACGGGCGAGGACATCGATACGCCGGGCCGGCCGGGGGAACTGCGCGTCAAGGGCCCGGCCGTATTCGCGGGGTATTACCGTTCACCCGAGATGACCGCACGCGCGTTCGACGCAAGCGGCTACTACCGCACCGGCGACCTGTTCGAGATCGCCGGTGAGCGCAACGACCTGTACCGTTTCGTCGGCCGCCTGAAGGACATCATCGTGCGCGGCGGCTTCAATATCTCCTCCGAGGAACTCGAGGCGCTGCTGCTTGCGCATCCCGCGGTGCGCGAAGCGGCCATCGTGGGCTATCCCGACGACACGCTCGGCGAGCGCGTCTGCGCGGTGGTGGCTTTGCAGCCGGGCAGTGCGCTCGATCTTCCCACGCTGGTGGATTTCCTGCGCAGCGAAAAGAAGATGGCTTCGTACAAGCTGCCCGAGAAGCTCCTCGTCGTGGATGCGCTACCGCGGAACCCAGTGGGCAAGGTGCTCAAGCGCGAACTGCGCGCGGCGGTCGCTGCGGCGTCCTGAGGACGCATTCGGACGCGTGCGGACGGTGCTTGCCAAATAGCACGATCGGTCGTAACGTCGCGCTTCGTTCCCGGAAGGCAGGAGGCAGGGCCATGGCAGCAGCACAGCGCGTATATGTGCTCGGAGGGCACCAGACCGATTTCGCCAAGAACTGGTCGCGCGGCGGCGA
>JBBQCV010000170.1:0-7580 GCA_038319115.1 Burkholderiales bacterium
CGCGCGCGGCGCGCAGCCCGGGCGCCCCGGTATCCTTTCCATGCAAGGTTGGTGAACGCGATCGCAAGCGAATGAAGCTCGCCGAAAGCCGGCTCCGCGCTTGCCAGTGGCGGCCAGTTCACGATGATCGTCCTGCGCCGGGGCTTGAAACCGAAATGCGCGCCGGCCGGAAACTCCGCGCGCAACAGTTCCGACCATGTTTCGAACATCAGTTGGTCTGTCATTTTTGGGTGCTGCCAAGGTGATTCATGTTGTTGGCATTGTTGGCATTTTCCCGGCGGGGGTCTGTGAAGTGGCGTACTGACCCCGTAATCCAGCGGCCGCAAGCTTGGCAGTCCCTAAGCGAGGAGTCCTGCCATGGCACGCTCGGTTTGGAAAGGATCGCTCACCTTTGGGCTGGTCAGCATCCCGGTGGAACTCTTTCCTGCGGAGGAACGCAAGGGCTTCAAGTTTTCCATGCTCGACAAGCGGGATTTCTCCCCGGTGGGCTACAAGCGCTACAGCAAGGAAACCGGCAAGGAAGTCGAGTGGAGCGATATCGTCAAGGGTTACGAGTACGACAAGGAACAATACGTCGTGCTGTCCGACGAGGATTTCAAGCGCGCCAACGTGAAGGCCTCGAAGACCATCGAGATCGAGGCCTTCGTCCCGGCGGACGACATTTCGCCCATGTATTTCGAATCCCCCTATTACCTCGTGCCGGGCGAGCGCGGCGAAAAGGTGTATGCCCTGCTGCGCGAAACCCTGCGCGCGACGGGGCGCGCGGCGGTGGCGCAATTCGTCCTGCGCACCATTCCCCATCTGGTGACGGTGCGGGCCGAGGGGCGCGCACTGATGCTGTTCACGCTCAGGTACGAGGACGAACTCAAGGGCATCAAGGGGTTCGAGCTGCCGGCCGAAAACCTCAAGGAGGCGCGCGTCACGGCCAAGGAAATCGAGCTGGCCAAACGCCTCATCGACGACATGGCCGACGAGTGGAACCCCAAGGCGTTCAAGGACACCTACCACGACGACCTCATGAAGCGCATCGAAGCCAAGATCAAGAAGGGCGAGACCCACGAGATCACCAAGCCTTCGGAAGACGAAACGGACGAGCCGAAATCAGCCAATGTCATCGACCTCGCCGCGCTGCTGCAAAAGAGCCTGGGCGCCGGCGGTGGCACGAAGCGCAAGGCGCCTGCCCGACGCCCCAAGGCAAGCAAGCCGCACCTGCGCGTGGTGGACAACTCGCAGGCTGCGTCGCGCCCTGCGGCCAAGCGCCGTCGCGCCTGAGCACGCGCGAAGGCACCCGATGGGCCTGTCGCAATATCACGCCAAACGCGATTTCAGGAAAACCCCCGAGCCACGCGGACGGGTTTTGCGCGCCAAGGCGCCGAGCCTGGGCTACCTCATCCAGAAGCATGCCGCGAGCCACCTGCATTACGATTTCCGCCTCGAACTGAACGGCGTGCTGTTGAGCTGGGCGGTTCCCAAAGGGCCGAGCCTCGACCCCGCCGACAAACGCCTGGCCATGCATGTCGAAGACCACCCGCTCGAATACGGGCAGTTCGAAGGCACCATTCCCAAGGGCCAGTACGGCGGCGGGACAGTGATGTTGTGGGACCGCGGCACGTGGGCCCCCGTGGGCGACGCGGAGGCGGGCATGCGCAAAGGCCACCTCAAATTCGACCTCGACGGCGAAAAACTGCAGGGCCGCTGGGCGCTCATCCGCACGCATGGCTCCAAATACGGCGGCAAGGCCGAAGCCTGGCTGCTGGTCAAGGATAACGACGAGCACGCGCGCCGCGGAATGGATGCGCGCATCGTCGACGCCGAACCCGACAGCGTGGCATCGGGCCGCGGCATCGACGCGATTGCCGCGGACCATGGCAACGTCTGGCATCCCAACCGCTCGGCGCCCGAAAACGTGCGCCGGGGCGCAGTGAAGAAGGCAAAAAAGAAGACCCGCCCGGATGCCACGACCGAACCCCCCTCCGGCGCCCGCCGGGCGGCACTCCCCGCAATGATTTCGCCGGCCCTGTGCTCCCTCGTGGCCGATCCCCCCAAGGGCGGCGACTGGCTGCACGAGGTCAAGTATGACGGGTACCGTCTCGTGTGCCGCCTCGCCCGGGGAAAAGCACGCATCTTTTCGCGCAACGCCAAGGAGTGGACCGCACGCTTTCCCGCGCTCGCCCGAGCCGTGGCCGGACTGGACGCCCAATCGACCTGGATCGACGGCGAAATGTGCGCTGTTGACGAGGCGGGTCGCTCGAGTTTCCAAGCGCTGCAGACTGCATTGTCCGGCACCGACACTTCGCATCTCGTGTTCTTCGCCTTCGACCTGCCCTATCTCGACGGGTACGACCTGCGCGACGTGCCCCTGGTGGAACGAAAAAAGAAACTCGCCGACCTGATCGGGCGCTCGAGGACCACGATCCGCTACAGCCCCGAAGTGGAAGGCGCGGGTGGCGAAATGTTCGTCCAGGCGTGCAGGCTCAACCTCGAGGGGATCGTCTCCAAGCGCGCCGATTCGCTCTACGGCAGCGGGCTGCGCACGCGCAACTGGGTGAAGGTCAAGTGCATCCAGCGCCAGGAGATGGTGATCGGCGGGTATACCGATCCACAGGGCAGCCGCGCCGGGTTCGGTGCCCTGCTGCTTGGCGTCCACGACGAATCGGGCGATCTGCGCTACGCCGGCAAGGTCGGCACCGGGTTCGACGACATCGCCCTCGAACGCATTCGCGCCAGGCTCGACAAGCTCGCGAGCAAGACACCGCCGTTCGTGAACCCACCGCGCGCCTACCAAGCGCGCGGCGCTCACTGGGTCAAGCCGACGCTCGTGGCCGAAATCAAGTTCACCGAATGGAGCGCCGGCGGCGCGCTGCGCCACCCCTCGTTCGCGGGGTTGCGCGAGGACAAGAAGGCAAGCGACGTGGTGCGTGAAAAACCGGTGGCTTCACCGGCCTCCGCACCCGCCCTCGCTGCAAAGGCCCAAAAGGCGCCCGCCGGCCGCAAGAAGAAGGCCGTAAACGGTACACGCAAGGCCCACGCGGGCAAAGAGACGCCAGCGAGGCGTGCGGCCGCAGGCGTTGGAAAAAAATCCGTCCAGTCCGCCGGCAAGGATTCCGTTGCCGGCGTGAAGCTCAGCCATCCCGACAAGCTTTTGTTTCCGGAAGCAGACCTGAGCAAGCTCTCGCTGGCGCGATACTACGAATCTGTAGCCGACTGGATCCTTCCCCAAGTCGAGTCCAGGCCGTTGAGCCTGTACCGCTGCCCCGACGGCTGGGGTGCGCAATGTTTTTACCAAAAGCATGCGGACAAAAGCGTGCACGCTTCGGTTCGCCGCGTCGAAGTGCCCGAAGGCAAAGGGACGGCGACGTACTTCTCCGCCGGGTCACTGCAGGCGCTGGTGGCCCTCGTGCAGTGGGGTGTCATCGAGCTGCATCCCTGGGGATCGCGCATACCCAATCCCGCCAAGCCCGACCGGCTGGTCTTCGATTTCGACCCTGCCGACGACGTACCCTGGGACGCGCTGGTCGAGGCGGTCAGGATGTTGCAGACCCTGCTTGAGAAAATCGAGCTGCCCGCCTTCCTCAAGACCACCGGCGGCAAGGGGTTGCATGTGGTGGTGCCGATCAAGCGCACGGTCACGTGGACCCAGGCCAAGGCCTTCACCAAGGCGATTGCCGACATGATGGCGCGCACCTTTCCCGACCGGTTCATCGCCAGCATGTCGAAGTCAAAACGACAGGGGAAGATTTTCGTCGATTACTTGCGCAACGCCGAAGGCGCAACCGCCATCGCCCCTTACGGGATCCGCGCCCGTAAGAATGCGCCGGTTTCAACGCCGATCGAGTGGGGCGAACTCGCGAAGGATGTTCGTTTCGATCACTTCAACGTGGTCACCGTGCCCAGGCGTCTCACCCGTCAGCGCAAGGACCCGTGGGAGGGATTGGAAGCCGCCAGCCGCACTCTCACTGCGGCCATGTTCGGCCATGTGGGGGCCACGCGATGACTGCGGCATGACGACGGCGCGACCCGTACGCTCGTCCAGTTGGATGGCCAAGGAGATTCGATCATCAATGTGAACGTGCGCCCTGACCTGACCAGTCACGACGAACTCGCTACGGCGCCGCAGCTCCACCCGGTCGATAGCGTTTTTTTCGCCTAAGCTTCCGGCATGCCGCCGGAACGCATCAGGGTCGCTTCGTACAATGTTCACGCGGGCATTGGCACCGACGGGAAGTTTCGCCCCGAACGCGTCGCTCACGTCATCAGCGAGCTCGGCGCCGACATCGTCGGTCTGCAGGAAGTCCATTCCGGTCTCGGCTCGTTCAGCATGCTCGAGGGCCTGAGCCGGGCCACCGGCATGCAGTCCATCGCCGGCCCCACGCTGCTGCGCCCTGCCCACGGCGAGTTCGGCAATGCGCTGCTGACGCGCCACCCGGTGATCTCGGTGCGCCGGCTCGACCTCGCGGTCGGCGGGCGAGAACCGCGCGGCGCGCTGGACGTGGTCATCGATTGCGGCCAACCATTGCGCGTCCTTGCCACGCACCTTGGGCTGCGCCCGTGGGAGCGGCGCGAGCAGGTGGACCGCCTGCTCGGAGCGCTCACCGAAGACGAAGGCGCCCACGGCGCGCTCACTACGGTGCTGCTCGGCGACATCAACGAATGGTTCCTGTGGGGGCGACCACTGCGCCGGCTGCATCGCCATTTCCGCTCCCTGCCGCCACGGCGCACGTTTCCCGCCGGCTGGCCGGTGTTCGCCCTCGACCGGATCTGGGTCAAGCCCTTCGGCCTGGTGCGGCGCGTGCAGGCCCACCGCAGCCCTACCGCGCGGCTCGCCTCGGATCACCTGCCCCTCATCGCGGACATCGGCCCGCGCTAGCCAGTGGCGGCAACTCTGCTCAGGCGCCCGGCGCGGCGCGCTTTTTCCCGCCCCTCTTGTCCAGGCCGGCGTTGGCCCACTTGAGCGCCCCGGCGGAGATCGCCACCAACGCCAGCACCGCCACCGCGACGAGCCCGTAATTGATGCGGCTCGGGTCGGTGAGGCCTTTCTCGAGTTCGCCGCCGAATACAGTCATCGCGACTGTCCCCGGCAGCATGCCGATCAGCGTCCCGAGGCAGTACTGCCACACCTTTACCCGGATCGCCCCGGCGACGAGCCCACCGACGGCGAACGGCGCGATCGGCATGAGGCGCAGGGCAGTGACGGCAAGCAACCCGCGCGTGCGCAGCAGTTCGCTCACGCGATTGAGCTTGGGCCCGGCGAATCGTCGCACGGTGCCGCGATCCATGCGTCGCCCGATGTAATACGTGAACAGGGCCGCCACCTGGATGCCTGCAAGCGCATATCCCAGCCCGAGCATCGAGCCGAACGCAATCACCGAGAACAACGTGATGAGCGGGCGCGGGAACATGACGATACTGGCAGGCGTGTACGCGAGCAGCACCACGAACGGCGCCCAGGGCTGCTCGGCAAACTGGTGCGCGAGCGAAACCGCGCGATCCGCCGTCAACCACTCCGACAGAGGGGTGAATTTCCACAGCGCGGTCATCGCCCCCACGACGGCCAGCATGATCACGAAGGCGCGCAGCGCTCGCCCGGACTCGCTGTTCACGTTGGGGGAAAACTGGTCGATCATGCGCTCCAGCGCGGCGGGCTTTTCCGGGTCGGCCAGCGATGCAAAGCTCACCATGCCTTCGGACCAGGGCTCGACCTCGAGACGCCTGAGCGAACGTTTATCGCATTCCAAAGACCCGATGGCGCGCACGAGCGAGCCCGACTTCATCGCAGCGGCGTTGACGTGGCGCGGCGGGACACCGAGGTGCTCGCCCATGAGCTGGTTGCGGATGTTGCGGATCGTAGCCGCCTGCGTGGCATCGCCGCCCGCCTGGAAGGTCAGGTCGCACTCGGTATCCATTCCCATCGAGCGATTGCACAGGTTGGCCGAGCCGACGCGCAGCCATTCGTCGTCCACGATCATGGCCTTCGAATGGACGTCCAGGCAGGTGCCCTCCTTGAGTCCCGGGATGTGCGGGAAGTAAATGCCCAGCCGCCCCCATTTGTCGGCCGCGCGCAGTTTTTCCACCAGCCGGGTGCGCAGCGCGTGCATGGTGTGCTCCTCGAGCCAGCCGTGGCTGAGCAGGCGTAGCACCATGACGACTTCGGGTCCTTCGCGCTGTTCGAGCCGCGACGCCAGCGCATCGGCGAGCTTTTCGGC
The DNA here is from genome assembly GCA_038319115.1 of Burkholderiales bacterium. Taxonomy (GTDB): domain Bacteria; phylum Pseudomonadota; class Gammaproteobacteria; order Burkholderiales; family SG8-39; genus SZAS-79. The sequence goes on from JBBQCV010000170.1 coordinate 6,204, forward strand.
GGTGAAATACTGGTTCTCGATGTAGATGTAGCGCTCCGCCCGCGCGATCAGGTCGAGGTAGAGCGCTTCGTTCTCGCGCACTTCCGCCTGGTCGGCCGATTCGGGGCGCGTGCGCGAGATCCCCACCGTCACATCGCGCATCTGCGGTTCGACCGAAACGGGCCATGGATCGGCTCCGCCCTCCCCCGTCACCGGAAGCGCAGCGCCGGTGGCCCGCAACCACCGCTCGCGCGTGATCTCCACCAGCCCCGCCGCCGCGTCGCCGTCCACCACGCTCATGAGGTCATGAAACGGCGGGTAGGGCGTTTCATTCCACGTCCTGCGCGGGTCGTCCGGCAGGTGATCGCAGGTATCCCAGCGCCGGTTGGTCAGGTCGAGCCCGCCGCAAAACGCCACCTTGTCGTCGATCGTCACGATCTTCTGGTGATGCGAACCGCCGACCGGATGGGTGTTGTCATAGCACATCTCGATCCGCCGGTGCGGCGTCCATCCCGCCCCGTAAATCGGCGGAAACTCGCGATCGGTCCCGAAAATCATCGGGTAGTCCCAGTCGAGGATGCAGATCCGAAGGTTGCGTCGGCGCCGCGCGAGGTAATTCAGGAAAGGCCCGAGGGTGTCCGGGCCCTCGCCTGCGTCGCCTTCGCAGCGAAGTCGGGTGCGGCTGTCGAAATCCCAGGCGAGGATCACGATGAGCGACTCGGCGCGCAGCGCAGCTTCGGTGAACGCGCAGAAATAAGCATGCCCGTCGACGAGGACGGCGGCGCGTTGAGCGCGCGTAACTTGCATGCAGTTGCGTTCGGCTTCGAGCAACCCTCGCCTGCGTGGCAAATCCTCGCGGTGGCCGGCCGGCACGGCTCCTGACTGTGTGGCAATAGGCATTCACATTCCTGTGTCGTTCGGCATTCTTCGGCGGGGGATCCACCGCGAGCCGAGGCTGTCGGAATCCTCCCAAGTGCTGGAAGTCTGGCGCAGCAGATAACGCTGAAAAATCAGCGCTCATCGGTTTTAAGGGTAGGACGTTCTCCCGCCGGCCTGTCAGCAAACTCCTACACGACATCGGGCGTTGCGCTGACGGCCCGAAAAAGACGCCGTGTTCAGGTTCCCTCGTAGACCAGCGCCGCGGCGGAAGTGTCCGCATCGAATGTGGCCGGCTCGCCCGGCTGCCGATCTCCGGGTTGAGCTCGCCGTGGCCGATGATGTCGTAACCGTGCGTGCTGCCGCTGCTCGCAAGGAGGTAGGCGAGCAGTACACGTGGCTGATGCCCAGTTCGGAAAGATAGGGCACCAGGGCGGCGGCGTCGCGAAACCCGAACTCGCGCCGCAGCTGGATGCGGTACGTGGCGCGCGGTATGCCCATCAGCGCATCACGCGGTGGAAC
>JBBQCV010000171.1:0-7569 GCA_038319115.1 Burkholderiales bacterium
GGCCGGACACCTCGAACTTGGCAAACGAACTTTGGTCGAAGAGCGCGACGCGCTCCCGGGCTGCGCGGCACTCCGCCGCCCGATAGTCGAACCAGTTCTGCCGGCCCCAGCTGTATTTGTACTCGGGCGTTACGCCGGCCGGTGCATACCAGTTGGGGCGCTCCCATCCGGCGAATTCGCCCATGCAGGCGTTGGCGGCAACGATCCTCTCGTGCAGGGGCGAGAGCCGCATGCCGCGCGCGGTTTGATACTGGCGATACGGCCAGTGCATGTCGTACAGCAGGCCGAGTGCTTCGCTGACCCGTTCGCGCAGGTAGGTGGCACCGCCCTGAAAAGGGAACACACGGCGGATGTCCACGTCGGAGAGGTCCATCGGCGGATAACCATTGGCGATCCATTCTGCCAGCACCATGCCCGCGCCGCCGGCCGACTGGATGCCGATCGAGTTGAACCCTGCCGCGACGAAGAAACCGGCCAGTTCAGGCGCTTCGCCGAGATAGTAGCGGTTGTCCGGCGTGAAGCTCTCCGGGCCGTTGAAGAACTTCTGGATGCCCGCCGTCTCGAGCGCGGGAACGCGGTGCAGGGCGCTCTCGAGGACCGGCTCGAAATGTTCCCAATCCTCAGGCAGTTCTTCGAACTCGAAGTTGTCCGGAATGCCGCCCATCCCCCAGGGCTTGGCCTTGCGTTCGAACGCCCCGATCAGCAGTTTGCCGGCGTCCTCCTTGTAATACGCCTGTCCGTCGAAATCGCGCAGCACCGGAAGCGCCCTGACCGCACCGGCCATCGGCTCGGTGACGATGTAAAAGTGCTCGGCCGCATGCAGCGGGACGTTGACGCCCGCGAGCAAGCCGATTTCGCGCGCCCACATCCCGCCGCAGTTCACGACGACTTCGGCGGAGATCTCGCCCTGTTCAGTACGCACTCCGGTGGCGCGGCCATTCTCTGTCAGGACCCCGCTCACCTTGCAGCGTTCGATGATCCGCGCCCCGGCCATGCGCGCGCCCTTGGCGAGCGCATGCGTGACGTCCACCGGGTTGATCTGGCCGTCCTTAGGCATGTGGATGGCGCCGACGATGTCGTCGGTTTTGACCATCGGCCACATCCGCTTCAGTTCGCCCGGGGAGATCAGGTCCACGTCGACGCCGAAGATTCGCCCCATCGAAGCGCTGCGTTTGAGTTCCTCGAAGCGCTCGCTGTTGGTCGCGACGGTGATCGCGCCGTGCTGCCTGAAGCCGGTAGCCTGGCCCGTTTCGGCCTCCAATCCCGCATAGAGGTCGATGCTGTAGCGCGCGAGGCGCGTCAGGTTATGCGTTGCGCGCAACTGGGCCACCAATCCGGCGGCGTGCCAGGTCGTGCCGCAGGTGAGTTGCCCGCGCTCGAGCAGGACGATGTCTTTCCAGCCGAGCTTGGCGAGATGATAGGCGACGCTGCAGCCCACGATCCCTCCGCCAATGATGACGCACCGCGCATGGCGGGGAATCGTGCCGACCGCCATCGTCAATCGAGCTTGACGTTCGCGTCGCGGATCACGCGGCCCCAGCGTTAGTAGTCCGCTTCTCTGGACGCCATTGGGACTGCGCGAGGATCGCGTAGTTCGCGGTAAAAACGCCCGGGATCGCTCGCATTACTTGCGCTCGACTTCGTCGAAAGGCGCCAGCGTGCCCCAGATTCCGATCGGCAGATTCGTGAGCGACTTGTCGGCGGCGGTCACCACCGACCAGACGTGGATAAAGGCGACCGGCGCGTCATTGACCACGGTGCGCTGGAACTCGGCATACAGGGCCTTGCGCTTGTCCAGGTTTTTCTCGATGGTGGCCCGCGCGAGCAGGTCGTCGACCTTGGGACTGATGTAGCTTTGCGTGTTGGACCACACCACCCCTTGCCGGATGTTGCTCGACAGGTAGGTGCGGTGCACGCCGATGACCGGGTCGCCATAGTTGAAGGACGCATCCATCGACGCTTCGAATTCGTGGCCACCGACGCGCTTGGCCCAGGTCGCAAAGTCCGGCGACTGGCGCAACGTCACGTTGATGCCGATCTTTTTCAGCTGGGGCTTCAGGTATTCGGCAATGTTCGCGTAGTTGTCGGGGCTGCCGGGCTGGATATCCAGAGTCAGAGGGAAGCGCACGCCGTCCGCGCCGCGCTTCAGGCCGGCTTCGTCGAGCAGCTTGTTGGCGCGATCCAGGTTCAGCTTGTAGTGCTCGACCTGGTCCGTGTAGAACGGGCTCCCCGGCGCGATCGGCCCGGTGGCCACGCGAGTGAGGCCGGAGTGAAGCTTTTTGGTGATGAACTCGCGATCGATCGCGTACGAGATCGCCTGGCGCACGCGAACGTCGTCCAGGGGCTTTTTCTTGAGGTTGAATGCCACCCAGCCCAACGGGCCAATTGCCGCGCCACCGCGCCGCTCGATGACGACGTTGGGCAACTTCTGCAGCCGAAGCACTTCGGTGATGTTGCTCACGAACGGGAACATGTCGATGTCCTTGCGTTCCAGGGCGAGCGAAACCGCGGTCGGGTCCTTGTAGAGTCGGAAGATCAGCTTGGCGAATTTCGGCCGACCGGGCATGAAGAACTTGTCGTTCCTCTCCATGACGATGTGTTCGCCGGGCTTGAATTCGACGAACTTGAACGGGCCCGAGCCGACCGGGTTGAGGTTCCTCGGGTGCGAGCGAATGTCCTGACCATCGCCGTAGATGTGCTTGGGCAGGATCGGGCAGAAAGGCGGGGACATCGCAAGCAGGATCGCCGGATGGGGATCCTTCATCCGGATGATAGCCACGTGCGGGCTCGGCGTGTCCACTCGCTCGACCGGGCCGAACATGGACTGGAACGGGTGGTAGGCCTTCGCGGTCATGATCGAGAAGGCGACGTCCTCGGAGGTGATGGGCTTGCCGTCGTGGAACACGGCATTCGGCGAGAGTTTGAGCAGCAGCGATCTGCCATCGTCCTGGAAGCTCCAGCTTTCGGCGAGATAGGGCTGTGGCTGCCATTTTTCGTCGAAGCGCAGCGGGCTGGCAAAAATCTGCGCGCCCGGCATCATCGTCGCCACGCCGGATTGCACTGCTGGGTTGAGGTGGCGGGGGCTCTGGCTGCCGCCAACGATCAGGGTTTCGGCGCGCGTCTGTCCCAGGGCCAGGCAGGGAAGGCTGGCCAGCGCCAGCGCGAAAAACTTCATTCCGATCCTGGATGCCATGCTGCCTCCTCGGCTGATGTGCAAGTGGCCAGCTTAGGCACTCAGCGCGCCCCACGTTTTACTTAACCGGACGGCGAATTGTCCATTAGGGACATCACGTGACGTCCATCAGGAGGCGCCGGGCCGGGCGGTCAGTTGCGCGCTCGGTGCGGGGCGGGTGGCCGAAAGCGGCGCGATAGCTGCGCGAGAAATGCGCCTGCGAGGCGAATCCGCAGGCGACCGAGACGTCGAGGATCGGCATCGAGGTTCGCCGCAACAGCAGACGCGCGCGCTCCAGCCGGAGCCTGAAAAAAAAGCGCGCCGGGCTTTCGCCGAGCCCGGTCTGGAACAGACGCGACAATTGGCGGGTCGAGATGCCCACCGCGCCGGCAACGTCTTCGGGCGCGAAGTTGCAGTCCAGGCGCGCCTCCGCGTAGCGGATCGCCTGCGACACTTTCGGATGCTGTGCCTGCGTCTGGGTCGATAACGCCATGCGCTGCAATTCGGACGAGGTGCGGATATGGTCATGCAGACAATGCTCGGCAACCCGGTCGGCGACGGCCTGGCCGTGATCGGCCGCAATCGCGTGGAGCATCATGTCTATGACCGCGACGCCGCCGGCTGAAGTCAGCCGGTCGCGGTCGACTTCGAACAGCGACTCAGTGACCTCGATGCCGGGATAGCGTTCGCGGAATGCGTCAAGCACCTCCCAGTGGACAGTAACGCGGCGGTTTTCGAGCAACCCGGCGCGGGCGAGCACGAATGCGCCTGCGTCGATGCCGCCAAGCGTCACGCCCGCGCGGTCCAGGCCCCTGAGCCAGGTGGTCATGCGCCGCGTCGCCGCTTTCTCTGGGTCATGGTCGGCGCAGACAAGCAAGGTGCCAAGCGCGCCGGCGTCCTCGACCGAGCGGTCCGGCTGGATATGCAATCCGTTCCCATCGGGCACCGCCCTGCCGTCGGCCGAGATCAGGCGCCAGACATACTTGCGCCCAACATAGCGATTGGCGATGCGCAGCGGTTCGATCGCCGAGGACAGCGCGATGACTGTGAAGCTCGGCACCAACAGGAAGCCGATCGGGTTGCGCAGCAGGTGGTCGGAGGAGGCGGGCAAGGCGTGGCGAAGGCGTGGGATGTCCGGAATGGACAAATTGTAGGCCCAATGTGTCATCCAATGAGAACCGCGGCAGACTAGCGTTGCGATTGGTCGCCGCAAACGAGGAACAGACAATGCCGCACTCGGTTTTCAGGGCCACGGCCCCGCTTACGATCTACCCGGCGCGCCGGATCGTCACAATGGACGCTTCGCTGCCAGAAGCCACCGCGGTCGCCGTGAGCGGCGACCGCATCGTCGCAGTCGGCGACATTGCCTCGATGGAACCCTGGCGCGAGGGGCGCGAAGTGCGCGTCGACGCAACGCTGGCCGGCAAAGTACTTGTGCCAGGGCTGATCGACAATCATGTGCATCCATGGCTCGGGGCGCTACTGCTCCCCACCGCGATCATTGCCCCGGAGGATTGGCGCATGGCCGACGGGACGGTGGCTGCGGCCGCGAATGATCGGGAGGAGTGGCGGGCCCGCCTTTCCGAGGCGGTAAGGTCGCATCATGGAACAGGCGAAATGCTGGCTTCGTGGGGTTTCCACCATGCCTATCACGGCCGCCGCCCAAAACGCAGCGAGCTCGATGCGCTGTGTCCGGACCGGCCGCTGATCGTCTGGCATCGCTCATTCCACGAAATTTTCACCAACTCCCGTGCGCTCGAATTCGCGGGCCTCACGCGCGAGTCCGCGGCGCATCCACAGATCAACTGGGACGACGGACACTTTTACGAGATCGGCACCAAGACGCTGCTTGCCAAACTGATGCCGCATTTCCTGAAGAAGGAGTGGTTCTACAGCGGGATGGAACGCATGGCCCGCCTGATGCACCGGGGCGGCATCACGACTGCGGGCGACATGGCATTCGGTTCCCTCGATGTCGACTACGAAATCGCCGCCTGGGATTCGGTGGTCGAGCAAAAGAACCTCCCAGTGCGCGTGCTCAACATTCCGCACGCCGGCGCACTTGGCTTTCGCCTTGCCGGTAAGAAGCCCAGCCCGGGCGAGGACCCGCAATTCTCGAAGGTGCTGGAGTTCGTCGAAACGCTCCCGGCCCGCGACAGCCGGCGCATGAAAACGCTGCGCGCCATCAAGCTGTATGCAGACGGTGCGATGTTCTCGCAGCTCATGCGGATGAACGCGCCGGGATACATGGACGGTCATGAGGGCGAATGGATGATGTCGCCGGAAGTGCTCGCGGACGGCGTGCGCACGTTCTGGGACGCGGGATACCAGGTCCATGTCCATGTCAATGGCGACGGTGGCGTCGATTCGGTGCTGGATGCGCTGGCCGCATCGCTTGACCGCAGGCCGCGCTTCGATCACCGCTTTGCTCTTCACCATATGGGATTTTCGACCACGGCGCAGACGCGCCGCATGGCGGCGCTCGGTGCGGTCGCCTCGGTGAATCCCTATTTTGTCCACGCACTTTCCGACAGCTATTCGATCCTGGGCCTCGGGCCGGAAAGGGCATCGCAAATCGTTCGCGCCGGCTCCATGGTGCGGGCGGGTATCCCGGTGTCTCTGCATTCGGACTTCATGATGGCGCCCACCGAGCCGTTGTTTCTTGCCTGGTGCGCGGCTAATCGCCTGACCCGATCGGGACAGACCGCTTCACCCTCCGAATGCCTCACCGTCGAGCAGGCCTTGCGTGGGATAACGATCGACGCGGCCCACGCGCTGGGCATGGATCACGAGATCGGCAGCATAGTGGCAGGCAAGAAGGCCGATTTCACCGTGCTCGAGCAGGACCCCTTCGAGGCGGGCGCAAAGGGGTTGAAGGACATCAAAGTCTGGGGCACGGTCTTCGAGGGCGAGGTTTTCCCGGTCGCGTCGCCTAATGCAAGCCTGCATCGGACGGCGAGGGTGCGGCCTGCGGCGGCCCGGAGCTATCAAAGCATCGCGCGCAGGTGTTGCGGCGTTGGCGAAGACCATTGCGATACGGTGCACAGACTCGCGTCCTGGGCCGCGGAAACGCTCCGGCCCTCCGTGCGTTAGGTCAGTGTCCGGTGCGCGCGGCGTCGCGCATGCAGAGGAGCGAACGCAGCGCGATTCCCGACGCGACATTGCAGCCGGGCGAGAGAATGAAGTTGCGCGCGCCGCCTGCCTGAGTGAATGCGTCGGCGACTTCGGCGCGGATCTCGGGCAGCGAGCGTTCCTGCAGGCGGGTTTCGTCCACGCCGCCCATGAGGCATTTGCCGGTCAGCCCGCGCACTGCGGCGATCAAAGGATTGCCCGGCAGGCGGTCGGACCAGCTGATTGCCTCGCAGGGATAGTCGAGGATGCGGGAGAGGTCGAGCGGGTTGCCGTGCGCGTGCACGATCCTGGCCATGCCTTGCATCGACTCGAGCAGGCGCAGGTCGAACGGACGGTGGAACGCGCGGAATTCGGCATCGCTGATGCCGCGCGCCGAGGGGGAAAGGATGCAGGCGTTGGTCGCGTAAAGCATGCCGTCGACCGGAATCCGGCGCGCTTCGGCGACGTAATCGACGAAAGTATCGGCCAGTGCGTCTAGCATCGCGCGGGCCTCTTCCGGATGGCTGCGGATGAAAGCCGCGCGCGAGAAGCCGACCGCGAACAGGAGCGAGAAGAAGGGCTCGAACAATGTGTCGATGAGGGGAATGTCCGGGCCGAGTTCGCGGCGCATGATGCGCAGGCACTCGAGCTGCTCGGCAAAGATGCGTTCCGTCATCGGCTGTCTGGCGAAGCGCAGCATGTCGGCGGGCGAGGCGATCGTCTCGATACCCGCCGGCGGCGCGGGGCGATAGTCGTTCATGACCTTGCAGATGTCCCAGTCGCACGCGGCGTAAAACGCGAGCTGGCGGCGCGCGTTTTCCGCGCCGTCGAGCGCATCGGTGGCGAAGTTGCACCACGCCACGCTCGGCGCGTAGTCGACCGGCAGGCCCTGCAGGGCGGCCCGGAATCGCTGCATCTTGTTCATGGTCGGGCGATCATACCGTGGGCTGTCGCGCTTCCGCTCACGCAAACTGTCCTGCCACCCATCCGGAGGACCACGCCCACTGGAAGTTGTAGCCGCCCAGCCATCCGGTCACGTCGAGGACTTCGCCAATGAAATACAGCCCGGCAACGTCGGCGGTTTCCATGGTCTTGGACGAGAGCGCCCGGGTGTCGATTCCGCCGAGCGTCACCTCCGCCTTGGCATAGCCCAGCGTTCCAGATGGCGACAGCCGCCATGCGTTGAGCGCGGCGGCCGCGTCCTCCAGTTCGCGGCTCGACGATTCGCACAGGGGGCGCACTTGCCCGTGCAGCTCGCACCAGGCCTGCGCGAAGCGGCGCGGGAG
>JBBQCV010000172.1:0-7546 GCA_038319115.1 Burkholderiales bacterium
CCGCCACGCTGCCGCGCCGCATGGCTGAATCGGCTACAGGCTTCGGGCTCCGCCCTGCGCCTTACGCCGCTTCAGCCACACGGCGCAAAAAGCGGACAATTCACTTGCTACTAAACCGGACAAGTTCATTTACTCCCGACATTGGCCGGAGGCGAAACAGCGGCGTTTCCCGATGCAATTCATGCATCGGGACATTCACCGCAACGCTCAGCGCGATGCCTGAGCGCGCGCATCCTCGCGAATGAGGTCCGCCGCCTTTTCCGCGATCATCACCGCCGGGGCATGTGTGTTGCCCGAAACCAGCGTGGGCATGATGGAGCAATCAACCACGCGCAGCCCGCTCACGCCATGCACGCGCAGCCTCGCATCGACCACTGCCATCGGGTCAGCGCCCATCTTGCAGGTGCCCGAGGGGTGGAAGATGGTGGCACCGCTATTGCGCGCGAATTCGAGGAGGTCCGCTTCGGTTCGCGCTTGCGCTCCCGGCTTGTACTCTTCCGCCACGTAGGGGCGCATGGCGTCGGTGGCCGCGAGCGAGCGTGCGAGCCTGACAGCCGCGAGCGCGCAGCGCCGGTCGAGTTCCGCTGACAGGTAATTCGGCTGCATCGAGGGCGGCTCGCGCGGATCAAGCGATTGGATCGCGACCTTGCCGCGCGAGTCCGGGCGCAACTGGCAGACCGAAAAAGTGAAGCCCGGCCACGGATGGGGCGTCGCGCCTGCCATTTCGGCCGACAGCGTGGCCACATGAAACTGCACGTCCGGCGTCGCCGACTCGGGCAGGGCACGCGCGAAGATACCGCCCTGGTTGATGCCGACCGCGAGCGGGCCGGTGCGATGTAAAAGCCACTGCAACCCGATCCTGATCCGGCGCGGCAGGCTGGCGAGGTCGTCGTTGGTGGTGATCGGCTTGGTGCACTTGTACATGAGGCGCAGCTGCAGGTGGTCCTGCAGGTTCTCGCCCACGCCGGGCAGGTCCCTGAGCACCGCTATGCCATGGGACTGCAGCAGCGCGCCCGGCCCGATGCCCGAGAGCTGCAAAAGCTGCGGGCTCTGCAAAGCGCCCGCCGACAGGATCACCTCCGCGTTCGCGCGCGCTTCCTTCTGCGTCCCGCCCTGCCAGTAGCGCACGCCAACGGCCCGCGCCCCTTCGAAGATCACGCCGCTTGCATGCGCATCCACCTGCACATCGAGGTTGGCGCGCGAGCGTGCCGGTTTCAGGTAGCCGGTGGCCGAGCTCGAGCGCAAGCCGTTGCGCGTGAACAACTGGTAGTACCCGGCGCCCTCCTGGGTGGCGCCGTTGAAGTCATCGTTGCGCGCGATGCCCAGTTCGCCCGCGCCGCGCACCACCGCTTCGATGAGTTCGTTTTTGCCGGCGATGTCGGTGCAGGCCACCGGACCGCCCGCACCGTGATACTCGCTTTTGCCGCGCGAGTTGTCCTCACTGCGCTTGAAATACGGCAGCACGTCGGCCCAGCCCCAGCCCGGGTTGCCCGCCGCGGCCCAGCGCTCGTAATCCTCGTGCTGCCCGCGCACGAAAATCAGGCCGTTGATCGACGAGGAGCCACCCAGCCCGCGCCCGCGCGGCCAGTAAATGCGGCGGTTGTTCATGCCCGGATCGGGATCGGTGTGGAAGCCCCAGTTGTAGACCGGGTGGAACATGGTCTTGCCGTAGCCGATGGGGATGTGGATCCACAGGTAGTTGTCGCGCGGGCCGGCCTCGAGCAGCAGCACGCGCGTCAGGCCATCGGCGCTGAGGCGGTTGGCGAGCACGCAGCCGGACGAGCCTGCGCCGACGACGATGTAGTCGTAGGGCACGGTCAATGGAAGGACGGCGGCGCGCCCGCGCTGCTGCGAATTATCAATTTATGGAATTTTTCGAATCATTCGGCGCGACCCAGTATTGCAATCGCCTATCGATTTGTCTAGCATCAGACGCGCTTTGACAAACGCCGCGGTGCATTCAAGACGGCGCAATGCGTCAATAAAAATCCGATTCATTCGCGGAGGAGCGAACATGAAACGCAGCCAGTCACGCCATTCCCTGCACGCCCGTTGTATCGCATTGGTTTCCGGCATCCTGCTATGCATCGGCGCGGCGCACGCGCAGACCAAAATGCGCATCCAGACCGCCGTGCCCTCGGCGAGCATCTACTTCGAGCTGCTGAAGAAATTCGGCGACCGCGTCGACAAGATGTCGGCGGGACGCCTCAAGATGGAAATCCTCCCCGACGGCGCGATCGTGCCGGCGTTCGAGATCCTCGACGCGGTTGACAAGGGCATCGTCGAGGGCGGTTACGCCTGGACGCACTACTGGTCGGGCAAGCACCCGGCGGCGGGCCTGTTTTCCAACCCGATGGCAGGCGCCGGCGTGGGCCTCGACCAGCTTTCGCATATCGCATGGATCTTCGAAGGCGGCGGCTACGACCTGTATCGCAAGTTCTATTCCGACGTCCTCAAGGTCAACGTCGAGCCGATCTTCATCCAGCCCATGGGCCCGGATCCGCTGGGCTGGTTCAAGCGCCCGATTTCGAGCACGGCGGACTTCAAGAAGATGAAGTACCGCTCGCCCCCCGGGATCACCGGCGAGATCTTCAAGGAAATGGGCGTCACCGCGGTGGCGCTCCCCGGCGGCGAGATCGTGCCTGCCGCGCAGCGCGGCGTGATCGACGCGGCCGAGTGGATCGGGCCGGCCGACGACATGAACCTCGGCCTGCAGACGGTGTGGAAGCACTACTACCTGCAGGGGCTGCACCAGTCGACCGACATCGGTGAGGTGATCATCAACAAGGCGTTCTGGAACAAGCTGACGCCGGACTTGCAGGAAATCGTGCGCGCCGCGGCGATGGCCTCGATGACCGAGACCTACACCTACAACGTGTACCGCAATGCGCAGGCCATCGTGCGCCTGAAGAACGAGTTCAAGGTCGAGATCCACGACACGCCGAAGGACTTCTTCCCCGAGTTCGTGCGCGCAACCAATGTGGTGCTCGATCGCTACTCGGCCAAGGACGCGTTCTTCAAGCAGGTGCTCGATTCGCAGCGCAAGTTCGCGGTGACCGTGGTGCCGTACTGGACCAAGATCCTCGACCTGTATTCCAACCTCGGCAACGCCGCGCTGCAAAAGAAATAGCACCGCCACGCACGGCATCCCGGCAGGGCGCGACGCGGGTCGCGCCCTCTTTTTTGTAAAGCGGCACCCGACAAAGGACCTCCCATGGAGAGCCCGCCCGGCGCGATGCTGAAGACCATCGCCTTCCTCGATTCGATCAGCCTGTGGTCGGGCCGCATCATCGCCTGGCTCATCGTGCCGATGGTGCTGTCGCTGGTCTACGAGGTCGTGGCGCGCTATGTGTTCGACGCGCCGACCATGTGGGCCTACGACATGACCTTCATGCTGTACGGCAGCTTCTTCATGATCGGCTCGGCCTACACCCTGTACAAGAAGGGCCACATCCGCACCGACTCGTTTTACGGCAGCTGGTCGCCGCGCACCCAGGGCTGGGTGGATTCGATTTGCTACCTGGTGTTCTTCTTCCCGCCGCTGATCGCGTTCCTGGTGGTGGGCTGGGACTACTTCGCCCGCTCCTACATGCAGGGCGAGCGCATCGTCACCAGCCCGTGGATGCCGATCGTGTACCCGTTCAAGTTCGCCATGCCGCTGGCCACGCTGTTGCTGCTGCTGCAGGGGACATCGGAGTTCCTGAAGAGCGTCTGGGCCGCGCGCAAGGGAGTGTGGCTTTGAAGCCAGAGTATGTAGGCCTGCTTTCTCTGGTGGTGCTGTTCGGCGCGATCTTCATCGGCTTCCCGATCGCGTTCACGCTGATCGCCGTCGCCCTGGGCATCGGCTACATCGCCCTGGGCGACATTGCGCTGCACCTCATGACGCTGCAGTTCTTCTCCGTCATGCGCGACCCGACCCTCGCCTCGGTGCCGTTCTTCCTGTTCATGGGCTACCTGCTCGAGCAGTCGGGCCTCATGGAGCGATTGTTCCGCGGCGTGCAGCTCATGCTCGCGTCGCTGAACGGGTCGCTCTACCTCGCCGTGCTCATCACCGCGACCATCTTCGCCGCCGCCACCGGCATCGTCGGCTCTTCGGTGACCCTGCTCGGGGTGATGGCCGCGCCCGCCATGAAGCGCAGCGGTTACGACGTGCGCATGTCCGCAGGAACCATCGCCGCGGGCGGGACGCTTGGCATCCTCATTCCGCCCTCGGTGATGCTCATCGTGATGGGGCCGGTGGTCGGAGTGCCGGCAACGGACCTTTTTGCCGCGGCGATCATGCCCGGCCTGCTGCTCTCGGGCCTGTACATCTCCTACACGCTGGTGCGCAGCTACCTGAACCCCAAGCTCGGCCCGCCCCTGCCAATGGAGGACCGCCGGCCGTTCGCTTACGTGTTCAAGGAAGTCACCCTCGGCATCCTGCCGGTCGTGGTGGTCATCCTCGCCACGCTGGGCGTCATCCTGGCCGGGATCGCCACGCCAACCGACGCCGGCGCCGTGGGCGCCTTCGCGGTGTTCATCCTGACCCTCATCTACCGGCGGCTCACATGGGCCAAGTTCAAGTCGGCAGTCATGTCCACGCTCGAAGTGTCTTGCATGATCCTGCTGCTGGTGGCGGCGTCGAACTATTTCGGCGCGGTGTTCTCGCGCCTGGGCAGCGCGACGCTGATCGCCGAGAGCCTGCTCACGCTGAACTTCTCGCCCACGGTGATGCTGCTCATCATCCTCGCGATCATCTTCGTGCTCGGCTGGCCGCTCGAATGGGTGCCCATCGTGCTCATCGTGGTGCCCATCCTGCTGCCGCTGGTGGTGAAGCTCGGCATCGACCTGGTGTGGTTCTGCACCCTCGTGGCGGTGTGCCTGCAAACGGCCTGGCTGTCGCCGCCGGTGGCGTTGTCGGCCTACTTCCTCAAGGGGGTGGTGCCCGACTGGGAGTTGAAGGACATCTACGCGGGCATGATGCAGTTCATGGTGCTGCAGATCTTCGGGCTGCTGCTGATCCTGTTCTTCCCGCAGATCGCGCTGTGGCTGCCGGCGTTGTTGCGTCAATGACCCATCGAGTGAGGCTTGAAAATGGCTGACGAACCCGAAAAAATCGACATCCACCGCGGGCTCAAGGGCGTTTACTTCGACCGCTCGCAGGTGTGCTACATCGACGGGCGCGCGGGCGAACTGCGCTACCGCGGCTACTCGATCCACGACCTCGCGCAAAGCTCCACATTCGAGGAAACCTGCTACCTGCTCACCTACGGCGAGCTGCCCACGCGAGCCGAGCTCGAGGCCTTCGAAGCCGGCCTCAAAGCGGCTCGCACCCTGCCTCCGCAGCTGCTGGAGGTGATTCGCGCAGTGCGCACGGCCCATCCCATGGACGTGCTGCGCACCGCCGTGTCGGCGCTGGCCGCTTTCGACCCCGACGTGGCAGACAACTCGCGTGAGGCAACGCTGAGGAAAGGCATGCGCCTCGCCTCCCAGGTGCCGATGATCGTCGCCGCCCATGCCCACATCCGCGCGCACCGCGAGCCCGTCGCCCCTGATCCCAACCTTGGTCACGCCGCCAATTTCCTCTGGATGCTCACCGGCAAGGTCCCCAGCGCCGACACCGCCCGCCTCATGGACACCGACATGATCCTGCATGCCGAGCACGGGTCGAACGCGTCCACGTTCGCCGCGCGCGTGGTCGCCGGGACGGAGGCGAACCTGCATGCCGCCATCACCGCGGCGATTGCCGCCCTGTCGGGACCGGCGCATGGCGGCGCGGCCGAGAACGTCATGCACATGGCCCGCGAAGTGGGCTCGCCGGACAAGGCCGCCGCGTACGTCAAGGCCAAGCGCGCCAACAAGGAGCCGGTCATGGGCTTTGGCCATCGCGTCTACCGCGCCGAAGACCCGCGCGCGCGCCACATGCGCGCCGGGGTGGAAAAGCTGTCGCGCGAAATGGGCCAGCCGCAGTGGTACCAGATCCTCGAGGCGCTGGTCGAGGCCATGAAGCCGTATGCGCGCCACGGCGTGAACGTGAACGTCGATTTCTATGCCGGGGTGGTGTATTACCTCAACGGCATCGAAGCCGACCTGTTCGTGCCGATCTTCGCCGTCGGGCGCATGCCGGGCTGGACGGTGTCGGTGCTCGAGCAGCTCGAGAACAACATCCTCATCCGCCCGCTGACGCTCTACAACGGGCCGGAAGCGCGCGAGTACGTGGCGATCGGCGAGCGCTAGTCGGGGACCTCGGTCGGCCGACACCCCTCTTTTAGCAAAGTGTCGCGCGTTGACCGAGCGGGGGAATCCGTTTGACTGCAAGCGAGCGGCCTGCGGGCCGGTTTTACGGTTGGACCGTGGTGCACGCGGCGTTCGTGCTGGCCGTGTTCGGCTGGGGCATCGCCTTCTACGGTCCGCCGGTGTTCCTCAGCGTCATCCACGAGACGCGCGGGTGGTCGATCTTCCTCATCTCGACGGCCATCAGCCTGCAGTACCTCGTCGGCGCGGTCACCGGCGGGAACCTGCCCGCGCTGCATCGCCGATTCGGCGCATCGGCGGTGACCAAGGCAGGCGCGCTGGGTATGGCCGCGGCAGTCCTCGGATTCGCCACGGCATCGTCGCCGTGGCACCTGTTCGTCGCGGCCGCGCTCGGCGGGCTGGGCTGGGGCACCATGAGCGCCGCGGCATTGAACTCGATCGTCTCGCCGTGGTTCGTGCGCCGCCGGCCGGCGGCGCTCGGCATGGCCTATAACGGCGGCAGCGTCGGCGGCATCGTCTTCTCGCCGCTCTGGGTGCTCGCCATCGGCACGCTCGGGTTCCCGCTGGCGGCGTCCGTGGTGGCCGTGGTCATGGTGGTCACGTTGTGGGCGCTGGCGGGGCGGGTATTTTCGCGCACGCCGCAGACCATGGGCGTGCACCCGGACGGGGACGAAGCGGGAGCGGCCGCCGTGTCCGTGGCCTCGCCTGCGGCGCGCCCCTTGCCCGGGGCGCTGCTCTGGCGGGATCGCACTTTCCTCACCCTGGCCGCCGGCATGGCGCTGGGACTCTTCGCCCAGATCGGGCTGATCGCCCACCTGTACTCGCTGCTGGTACCGGCGCTCGGTGCCGCGCAGGCGGGATTCGCGATGTCGTTCGTGACCATCATGGCCATCGCCGGCCGCACGCTGCTTGGCTGGGCGATGCCGATCGGCACGGATCGCCGGCTGATCGCCAGCGGCGGCTACGTCCTGCAGGTCGCGGGAATGATCGCCTTCATCCTCGCTGCTGGCACCAACGTACCGCTGCTCATTGCCGGCGTGCTCCTGTTCGGCGCCGGCTTCGGCAACGCGACCTCGCTGCCGCCGCTGATCGCGCAGATCGAGTTCGTGAAGGAAGACGTGCCCCGTGTGGCGGCGCTGATCGTCGCGATCTCCCAGGGCGGGTATGCGCTCGCGCCGGCGTTCTTCGGCTTGATCCGGGAGTTCGCGCCGCGAGGGGAACACGCCGCGCCCGGGGCAGCGCCGGCGATCTTTGCCGTGACAGCGCTGGTGCAGTGCCTTGCGATCGCCGCGTTTCTCGTTGGACGGCGCAG
>JBBQCV010000173.1:0-7542 GCA_038319115.1 Burkholderiales bacterium
ATGAGCTGGGTCACGTCGTCGAACACCAGCACATAGCCCGAAGGAAGCGGGGTGCCGCGCGCCAGCAGCGTCTTGCCGGTGCCCGGCAGCACGAGCTCGAGTTGCCAGCTGCGTCCGCCGGGGGCGCCGAAGGCCTCCCGCACCGGCATAGCGAACGACTCGTAGCCCTCCCATTCGCCCAGCGCCTTGCCGCTCAGCAGGCCCAACTCGCCGCCGAGGATTGCCGCCGCACCGTGGTTGAAGATCGACAGCCGCAGTTCGGGATCGAACACGAGCACCCCCGCCGACAGGTTGGCGAGGATGTTCTCCAGGCGCGCTTTCGCCGTCTCCACCTGCAGGCGGTTGGATTCGACCACCTGGCGCGCCTCGTCGAGCTGGCGTGT
This sequence comes from Burkholderiales bacterium, assembly GCA_038319115.1. Lineage (GTDB taxonomy): Bacteria > Pseudomonadota > Gammaproteobacteria > Burkholderiales > SG8-39 > SZAS-79. The sequence goes on from JBBQCV010000173.1 coordinate 384, forward strand.
CATGCTGTTGAACGATTCCAGCAGCACGCCCAGCTCGTCGCGGCTGGTGACCGGCATGCGCTTGGAGAAGTCGCCGCGCGCCACCGCCTGGGTGGCCTGCGCAAGTTCTGACAGCGGCGCGGAGATGCGGTCGGAAAGGATGAACGCCAGCGCCACGGCAGAAAACAGCGCCATCAGCAGCGCCAGGGTCAGGGTCACGATGTAGCTGCGCTTAAGGCCGGTGCGCAGCAGCGAAAGCTTGCGATAGTCCCCATACACGGCTTCGACCGACTCGGCGCTCCTCGCCAGCGCCTCGGGCACCGGATGGCGCAGCTGCAGGTAGCGCGTCTCGTCCGAGATCGCGGACGCGGAAATCGGCACGATGGCGCGCAGGCCCAGCGGCTTGCCGGGCAGTGCATCGATGGAGGTGACGCCGCGGTTGCTGCGTGCCTGGCGCAACTGCAGCGAACTGGGCAGCTCGGGAACGAGCTGGGCAAGGCTGTCGCTCGCACTCGCCACCAGGCGTCCGTTGGCGGCGACCACCACCGCATCGTCCACGCCGGCCTGCTGGCGCAGCCGGTTGAGGGCCACCACTTGCTGGCTATCGGTGCGGTCGGCGAGTTCGAGCGCCATCGCGCGCGCCTTGACGTTGAGTTCGGCCAGCATCTGGTCGACCGCGGCCTGCCCCAGCTTGATGCCGCCCTCGAGGGCGCTGTCGACGCTGACGTCGAACCACGACTCGATGCTCTTCGACAGGAACTGCACCGAAACCGCGTACACCAGCGCGCCGGGGAGAACCGCCATCAGCGCGAACAACATCAGAAAGCGCAGCGTGAGGCGCGAGCCGAACACGCGCCGCTTGAGCCTGCGCCGCAGCGACCCGAGCTGGTAGGCGACCAGCGCGAGCAGTGCCACGGCCAGCACCGCGTTGAGCCCCAGCAGGAGCGAATAATGCGCGGCGAAGAGCGACGTATTTGCGCTTGCGGTGGCCAGCAGGAACAGCAGCACGCCAGCCAGCGCAATGCCCAGGATCAGCGCCGTTTTCATCGCGGCTGGCCCTCTTCGCGCCGCTCAGGCGGTTGCGGTGCCGTCGGGGTCGTGGGTGGCGACACCGGCGGCAACGGCGGGGGCGGCATGCCCGGCCGCCAGCTGAATCGCCGCCACTCGGATTCGAGGTGCCATTCACGGCTCGTGAGCGCGCTCACCTGGAACGGCTTGGGCAGCAGGCTCAGGTCGAGGCGCATGCGCAGCGAAGCCTGGTAGAGGGCGTCGGTCAAGGGAACGCTCTTGTCGAGCACCACCCAGTTGCGCACCCGGCGCAGCACCGCGAGGGCCTCCCCCAGCGTGGCGTAGTTCTGCTGCAAGAGGCCGGTGGACAGGCGGAAATGGCGCGAAAGCGCGTGGTAGGACAGGCGCGTCTGGCGGCGCCGCGTGGCGGTCTTCTCGTCGAACCAGTACCAGCGCGGCTGCGTCAGCTCGAACTCCACCACGAAGTACAACGCCACCCCGTTGGTCACCGCCTGTTCCAGGCGGGCATTGAAGTCGAAGGCGAAATCGGCGTTGAGGGCCACCCCTTCCTCGGTCGACTCCAGGCGCGCCTCGAGCAACTCGATGTCGTCGGCGCGCGCGGCCTGCGCCACCGGCAACAGCAGCGCCAACAGCAGGGCCAGCTTGGGAAGGGTGCGGCGCAGTGCGCGCATCGGATTATTTTTGCAGGAGAGCGAAATAGAAACCGTCGTTGTCGGTGCCGGGCAGCAGTTGCGCCGGCTCGCCATCCGCAAGGTTGAGCCGGCGGGCGGCCGGCTGCAGGGCGCAGAATGCCTCCACCACTCCGGCATTCTCCTCCGGGAACACCGAGCAGGTGACGTAAAGCAATTTACCACCCGGGGCGAGCACCTGCCACAGGGCCTCGAGAATGCGCACCTGCGCGGTCGCGAACTGCCCCGCATCGCGCGGGCGCCGCAGCCACTTGATGTCGGGATGGCGGCGCACGATGCCCGAGGCGCTGCAGGGCACGTCGGCGAGGATCCGGTCGAAGGGTTGCCCGTCCCACCAGTCGTCGGTGCGCGCACAATCGGCAGCCACGATGCGGCCCTGCAGCCCCAGCCGGGCGAAGTTCTGCGCAATACGCTCGCAGCGCACTTCGTCGGCGTCGAGTGCGAGGAGGTCGAGGTCCGCGGACTCGAGCAAGTGGCAGGCCTTCCCCCCGGGGGCCGCGCAGGCATCGAGCACGCGCTGGCCGCTGCTGACATCCAAATAAGAGGCCGCGCGCTGGGCGCCCGCATCCTGCACCGAGACTGCGCCTTCGGCGAATCCGGGCAACCGCTGCACGCCTACCGGGGTATCGAGCAGCAGCGCACTCGCGCCGACGCGCTTCGCCGCCATGCCTTCGGCCTCCAGGCGGACGAGGTAGTCGCCGGTGGAGGACTTGCGATTGTTCACCCGCAACGCCATTGGCGGGTGCGCGTTGCCCATGGCAAGGACCGCTTCCCAGTCGTGGGGATAGGCCGCGCGCAGCATGTCGATCCACCACGGCGGGTGCATCCAGCGCGCAGGCGGCTGCTCTGCGAGTGCCGCATCGAGCACGGCACGCTCGCGCAGGAACGAGCGCAAGACGGCGTTGACGAATCGACGCGCGGCCGGGTTGCCCATCACGGAGCAGGCGCGCACCGCCTGGTCCACCGCCACGTGCTCGGCGTAGTGGGCCGACTCGATCGCATGCAATGCGCACAGCAGGAGCGCCCGCAGGCGCGTCTCGGGCACACCGCGATGGGCAAGGCGCGCGAGGATCGCATCGCCACGGCCGTAGCGCCGCAGCGTGCCCTGCACCATGTCGATCGTCGCCCCGCGCATCGGGCCCCAAGCACCGAAGGCCGTGCCCTGCGAGGCAAGGCTTCGGCCATCGAGCACTTGCGCGACCAGCGTACTCGCCTGCGCGTAAACCGCCGACAGGCTGGGCGCGGCGCTCAAACTGCCGGGATCGTGAAATGCGATCCTGCCTGCATGGGCAGGCCGCGCAGGAAATCGAGGGCGCCGAGCCGCTTGCCCCCGGCACGCTGCAACTCGCTCAACACCAAGGTGCCGTCCGCGCAACCGACGACGATCCCGTCGCGGCCCGCGTGCGCAACCTGCCCCGGCGCTGCCTGGCCCTCACCGGGATGGGCGGCCCACACCTTGACGTCGACCCCGGCAAAGGCGGTCCTTGCCCCGGGGGCGGGATTGAAGGCGCGCACCGCGCGCTCCAGTTCCACACAGGGCTTGCGCCAGTCCAGCACCGCTTCCGCCTTGTCGATTTTGCGTGCATAGGTCGCCCCGGCCTCGGGTTGGGCGAGCGCATCGAGCGGCCCGCGTCCTAATGCACCCAGCACGGCGATGATCTGCTGTGCGCCGAGTGCGGCGAGGCGGTCGTGCAGGGTGAGGGCGGTTTCCTGCGGCGAGATCGCGAGGCCCGCCTGGCGCAGGATGCCGCCGGTGTCCAGGCCCGCATCCATCTGCATGATGGTGATGCCGGTTTCGGTGTCCCCCGCAAGGATTGCGCGTTGGATCGGCGCTGCGCCACGCCAGCGCGGCAGGAGCGAGGCATGGATATTGATTGCGCCCAAAGGGGCAACCTGTAACGCTGCCGGCGGCAGGATGAGGCCGTAAGCCGCTACCACGAACACCTCGGGCCGGCCTGCGCGCAGCGTCTCCACCGCGCCCGGATCGGAAAGCCTGACGGGCTGGAACACCTCCAGCCCGTGCTCCAGTGCGAGCCGCTTCACGGGCGAGGCAGTGGACTGGAGACCCCGCCCAGCCTTGCGATCCGGTTGTGTGAGCACTAACGGAATTGCATGCCCTGTGGCCAGCAGCGCCGCCAGTGCCTGTGCGGCAAATTCAGGGGTGCCGGCGAAGGCGACGCGCATCAGGCGGCCCTTGGCGACGGACTGGGGGTGTTCACGAAGCCCATCCCGGACGGCGGTTGGGCGGCGCGGGCGGCGCCCGCGTCAGGCGCTTTTGCGAAGCTGCTTGGCGAGCCGCGCCCGCACGCGGGTCTGCTTGAGGTGGGACAGGTATTCGACGAACACCTTTCCCTTCAGGTGGTCCATCTCATGCTGGATGCACACTGCCAGCAGGCCCTGCGCTTCGAGGATGAACGACTTTCCGTTAGCGTCCCAGGCACGCACCTTGACGCGCTCGGCGCGGGGCACGGTGTCATAGATTCCGGGCACCGACAGGCAGCCTTCCTCGATGTCGGATTCCCCGTAGCCATCGATGATCTCGGGATTCACGAGGGTGATGAGCGAATCGCGCCTCTCGGACACGTCCACAACGATGACCTGCCTGTGGACGTCTACCTGGGAAGCGGCCAGTCCCACGCCGGGAGCCGCGTACATCGTCTCGGCGAGGTCGGTGGCCAGCTTCTTCAGGCCGGCATCGAAAACGGTGACCGGGGCGGCGATTTTGTGCAGCCGGGCGTCGGGGTAGCGGAGGATATTGAGGATAGACATGGGCAGTTGGAAATAAGCTTGCTGACAGAGCGATTTACGGACACAATCTAATGGAGCGTGTAAATTGTCTGGGCGTTATGCTACATTTGGGTGGCAAGTGCGTTTATCAAGCAGGTTTCAACAGCCGACCGGACAACGGGGGCTTCATGCTCGATCAGTTGCGTAAGTCTATCACGGCACTCGCTTTTGTTGCCTGTTCCGGGGTTGCCGCCAGCGCCGCGGCGCAGGTCCCGCCGGCCGACCTCAAGCCTACCGCCCCCGAGCGTTACGTCGTCGTTCCCGGCGACACTTTGTGGTCGATCTCGCAGCGCTACCTCGAAGCGCCCCAGCGCTGGCCCGAGCTGTGGAACATGAACCGCGAATCGCTCCGCAACCCGCACCGCATCTTCCCCGGCGATGTGCTGGTCCTCGACCGGGCGCAGGGGCGCCTGTCCGTGGCGCCGGTCGACACGGTCAAGCTGTCGCCCCGTATACGCGCCGAACAGTCGGCCAGCGTGCAGATTCCCAGCATTCCGCCCAACCTCATTGAACCCTACCTGACGCGCCCGCTGGTGATCGAGCCCAACGGCCTCGCCAACGCGCCGGCGATCGTCGCCACCGAAGAGAATCGCGTGATCCTCGGCGCCGGCAGCGTTGCGTATGCGCGCGGCCTGTCCGGCAGCAACGAGGAAACGTGGCATGTCTATCGCCGCGGCAAGCCGCTGGTCGATCCCGAGAGCAACCTGACCGTGGGTTACGAGGCCACCTTCCTCGGCTCGGCGCGCGTGCGCCGTCCCGGCGAACCGGCCACCATCGAGATCATCGCCGCCACGCAGGAGATCACCACTGGCGACAGCCTCGTGGCCGCCGGGCGCCCCGAAGTCCCGGTTTATGCGCCACATGCACCGTCAGGCGCCATCAGCGGGCGCGTCATGTCGATCTACGGCGGCGTTGGCACAGTCGGCGAAGGCGGTCGCAACTCGGTCATTACGCTCAACCGCGGCCGCGCCGACGGGCTCGAAGTCGGCCATGTGCTTGCGCTGCTGCGCCTGGGCCACGTGGTGGGGCAGCGCCGCGCGTTTTCCGGCAGCGTCGAGAAAGCCGCCGTCGGCGGCATGAAAGTGCCGGATGAGCGCTATGGCCTGGTTTTCGTGTTCCGCGTCTTCGACCGCGTTTCCTACGCGCTGGTCATGGATGTGTCGCGTCCGGTCAACCCGCTGGATGTCGTCCAGACGCCCTGACGCCCCTCACCGGCTGCGCCCGCCTGGATGACGCAAGACCAGGGGCTCGCAGCATGGCTGACCCTCTGCCTTACGCCGGGCCTCGGCGCGGCGGCCATCCGCCGGCTCCTGAATGAATTCGGACTGCCCGCGAATATCCTCGCCGCGGATCGCTCCGCGCTCGCGCGACTGGCCGGAGCCGAGGCGGCCGCGTCCCTCAAGTCGGCTGGCGCGAGCGCCGGCGTGGACCGCGCACTCGCATGGGCAGCCGGCCCTGACCGGCACGTCATCACGCTTGCCGATTCGGAGTACCCCGGCCTGCTGCTCGAAATCGCGGACCCGCCACCGCTGCTGTATGCCCATGGCCGCGTCGAACTGCTCAACCGGCCCACTTTGGCCGTGGTGGGAAGCCGCAACGCGACGCCGCAGGGCCTGCGCAATGCGGAAGCGTTCGCGCGCGCCTTCAGCGAGGGCGGCCTGACCATCGTGAGCGGGCTGGCCCTGGGCATCGATGCCGCCGCGCACCGCGGTGCGCTGGCCGGCAAGGGTTCCACCGTCGCGGTGCTCGGGACCGGCATCGACGTCGCCTATCCGCGCGGCAACGCCGCGCTTTTCGGCGAAATCGCCGCGCAAGGCGTGCTGCTGAGCGAGTACCCCGTGGGCACCCCTGCAGCCGGCCACAATTTCCCCCGCCGCAACCGGTTGATCAGCGGCCTCGCGCGCGGCTGCCTGGTCGTCGAGGCGGCGCTCGACAGCGGCTCGCTCATCACGGCACGCATGGCCACCGACCAGGGGCGCGAGGTGTTCGCCATCCCCGGCTCGATCCACTCGCCCCTGTCGAAAGGCTGCCACGCGCTCATCAAACAGGGCGCCAAGCTGGTGGACGCCGCCGATGATGTGCTCGCAGAACTCGGCGGCTGGCAGCAGGCAGTGCCATCGCCGGCGACGCCCGCGCCGGTCGGTGGATTGCTCGAACAGATGGGTTTCGACCCGGTGGATGTCGATTCGCTATGCGTACGCGCGGGACTGCCAGCCGAGCGAGTTACAGCCGAACTGCTGCGCCTGGAGCTCGACGGGCTTGTGGCACCATTGCCCGGCGGGCGCTATCAACGCCTGAACTGAAAAGAAGAACAACAAACCGTGTACGACATCTTCGTGTACTTGTTCGAAAACTGCCGCCAGGCCGACCTGGCGCAAAACAACGACCTCATCGCGCGCAAGCTCTCGGCCGCCGGGTTCGACGACACCGACATCAGCGAAGCGCTTTCGTGGCTCGCGGGCGTGGTGCGCGCCCCGCACCGCTGCGCGGCGCGATGGCCGGAGCCCGCGCGCGCGTTCCGCGTGTACGCACCCAAGGAATGCGCCAAACTGGACGCCGCGAGCCGCGGGCTGATCATGCACCTCGAGGCCATCGGGGTGCTCGATCCGGGCCTGCGCGAGCTCGTCATCGACCGCGCAATGGCGGCCGCAGGGCGCGCGCTTTCGATCGACCAA
>JBBQCV010000174.1:0-7539 GCA_038319115.1 Burkholderiales bacterium
ATCATCATGGTCACGCCCTCCTACATGCTCGCCATCGCCGACGAGATGGAAAAGCAGGGCATCGACCCGAAGCAGTGCAGCCTGCGGCTGGGCATCTTCGGCGCCGAGCCGTGGACCAACGAGATGCGCAGGCAGATCGAGGGGCGCCTCGCGCTGGATGCGATCGACATCTATGGCCTGTCGGAAGTCATGGGGCCGGGCGTGGCGCAGGAATGCATCGAGACCAAGGATGGGCTCACCGTATGGGAAGACCACTTTTATCCCGAGGTGGTCGACCCCGAAACGGGGCGCGTGTTGCCCGACGGCGAGCAGGGCGAGCTGGTCTTCACCTCGCTCACCAAGGAGGCGCTGCCCGTCATCCGCTACCGCACGCGCGACCTCACGCGCCTCCTGCCCGGCACCGCGCGCACCATGCGGCGCATGGAGAAGATCACCGGCCGGTCGGATGACATGATGATCATCCGCGGCGTGAACGTGTTCCCCACCCAGGTCGAGGAGCAGATCCTGAAGCAACCGGAGTTGTCGCCACACTACGTGATGGAGCTGACAAAGGACGGCCCGATGGACCATCTCGCCGTGCTCGTGGAGATCCAGCCCGGTGCGAAAGACCAAGGGTCGGCGGCTAAGCTCGCGCACAGCATCAAGTCGTACATCGGCGTGAGCGTCGAAGTAAAGATCGTCCCGATAAGCACCATCGAGCGCTCGATCGGCAAGGCAAAGCGCGTCATCGACAAGAGGAAATAGCGTGAGAGGATTAAAGGACAAAGTCGTGCTGGTCACCGGCGGCGGCGGCGCCATCGGCGCGGCGATCTGCCGGCGCTTCGCCGATGGCGGCGCGCAGGTCGTCGTCGCAGACCGCAACGCCGAAGCAGCGCAGCGTGTCGCCGCCGAGGTCGGCGGACGCGCGCTGGCTTTCGACATCAGCGATTACGCTGCTGCCAGGGCAGTGGTCGAACCGGTCGGCCGCATCGACGTGCTGGTCAACAACGCCGGCTGGGACCGGTTCCAGAATTTCATCGACATGGACCCGACCGACTGGGAGCAGCTGATCGCCATCAACCTGCGCGGCCCGCTCAACATGCACCACATCGTGGTGCCGCAGATGGCCAAGCGCGGCTGGGGCCGGGTGGTGAATATTTCGTCGGATGCCGCGCGTGTCGGGTCCTCGGGCGAGTCGGTCTATTCGGCCTGCAAGGGCGGCATCCTGTCGTTTTCCAAGACCCTGGCACGCGAGCTCGCGCGCAAGGGCGTCACCGTGAACGTGGTCTGCCCCGGCCCCACTGACACGCCGATCCTGCGCGGCTTTGCCGGCGAAGGCGAAGCGGGACAAAAGGTGATGGATGCGCTGGTTCGCGCCATCCCGCTCAAACGCGTTGGCCAGCCGGAGGACGTGCCGGGCATCGTGGCCTTCCTCGCTTGCGACGAAGCGGCCTACATCACCGGGCAGGTGATTTCAGTGTCGGGCGGGCTCACGATGGCGGGCTGAATTTCACCCCGGTGGTTTGGCAGTATTTCGCCCTACGGCCTAGCAACGACGCCCACTCTATCGAAAAGTTGGCAGTAATTGAGCGGCGACGCTCCAGTCGCAGTCGATGAATTCGACACCGATTTCAAGCGCTGCGGCGCCGAGGCTTCGATCTCTTTCGCGCTCATCACCGCGCCGGATCCGCGGCGCAGAGGAGTTCCTCGGTGATCCAGTTCCGCAGCAGCTGGGCGCCACGCTGCGCCGCGCCCGCGTCGCCGGCGAACTTGCGCAATCCATTGCAGACCGCGCCGAAACTGCGCCCGCGTCCGATTGCCGCCAGCGCCCAGTCCTCATCCGTGGCGAGCATGCGGTAGAAGGGTGTCTGCCCCTTGCGCCAGATGAGCCACGCGACCGGCGCGTGAAGCAACCGTGCTTTCGGCTTTGGCCCGCGCTCTTCGGCCCATTGCCAGATCCGCGGCGCATTGCTGCGCAGGTCCAGCCGCTGCGCGGACGGATGGAGCGCGAAACGCAGGCCCGGCCAGTCCCCGGCCGGAACGCGCGCGACGTCCTCCACTGCCAGCAATGGCGTGTCTTCGGCGTCGAACGCAAGCCCGAGCGCCCACTCGAAGGCGGCAAGCTCGGCAAGCACCGGCCGCACGCGCCAGCGCGGGGAGCGCGCAAGAAAATGCGCAAGACCGCCGCCGTACCAACGCAGGTTCGCCACACGCGACGGATGCGCGGCGACGAACTCCCGCATCAGCGCATCGAAAACGGCCTCGCCGAGCAATGCCTGCAGCGCGGGGTAATCGCTGGCGAGCGCCGCCGCCAGCCGCAAGCGATACCCATCGGCGTAGATCGACAGCCTGCGCGCCGCGCTAGCCCGGGACGTAGCCAGCACGGCCTGCTCCATCGCGCGCGCCGGACGGTGGACATGGCGCTGGAACGCGCGCTGCAGCGCGGCGAGCTCCTTCATGCCGCTTTTCTTGCGGCCGTGACACCGGCAACGGCGCCAGCGCCCGTGGCATCGGCGCGAGCACCTTGGGCAACCGCGCGCGCGCGGTCCAGTTCGCGCACCAGCGTCCCCAGCGGAGGAATCCGGTCGTCGCGCTCGATCATCGTCGGCACTGGTCCGAAACGCCGGATCGCCTCGGCATACAGGTCCCACACGGGGTCGATCACCTTGGCGTCGTGCGTGTCGATGATCATGTCGCCGCAGTTGTCGTGGCCGGCGAGGTGAATCTGGCGCACGCGGCGCGGTGGCATCGCGTCGAGGAAGTCAAGCGCATCGAAGCCATGATTGAAGGCGCTGACGTAAATGTTGTTCACGTCGAGCAGGATGTCGCAGTCGGCGCGATCAGCCAGCGCCGCGAGAAAATCCCACTCTGTCATTGCCGAACTGCGGTAGGCAACGTAGCTCGACACGTTCTCCAGCAGGATACGGCGGCCGAGGACATCCTGGACTTCCTGCACGCGGTGCGCCACGTGATCGAGCGCCTCTTCGGTATAGGGCAGCGGCATGAGGTCGTGCAGGTTGCGGCCGCGCACACCGGTCCAGCACAAGTGGTCGGAAATCCAGGCCGGATCGATGCGCTGGGCCAGCGTCTTCAATTCCCTGAGATAGCCGTGGTCGAGCGGATCGGTGCTGCCGATTGAAAGCGAGACGCCGTGCAGCGCCACGGGATAGCGTTCGCGGATCCGTTCGAGGTAGGCGAGCGGCCGGCCGCCGGGAACCATGTAATTTTCCGAGAGCGCCTCGAACCAGTCCACGCGCGGACGTGACTTGAGAATCGCCTCGTAGTGCCGGGGGCGCAGGCCGAGGCCGAAACCGGAGAGAGCTGTCGCGCAAACCATGCTTATGCAAGAAAGCGGGCCGCCGGCATACCGTGCCGGTGGCCCGCGTTCGGAAGATGATTTTGGATTCTACTTCTTCATCTTCATTTCGGCCTTGGCCTTGTCGCAATCGGCCTGGGTCATTGCAGAGAATCCCTGGCCTTTGCAGGCGTTCAGCCCTTTGCAGGAGCTCTTCGCGCCCTTGCAATCGCTATGGCCTTTGCATGAGTTCACACCGTCGCAATGGATCTTGGCAGCCTGGGCGGCGGCAGGCGTCGCGACGTTCATCGCAAACATTCCTGCCGCGGCGGCCGCGAGGGCGATTCCGGTAAGCTTATTGGCCTTCATGTACTTCCTCCAGGTGAAAATCGAAGCAATCCCGGGAAATCCGGGTATCGTCAGATACGGGCCGGCGCATCGATTGGATGCACCGGCTGGCGAATCTGCCTGCCTATTTGGTCGGCCTTTGAGAGTATTTCTTACATCCTTTTTTTGCGCGCTGCTCGGGTGCATTGGAGCGGCAGAAGCCGCGGAAGACAACAGCCGTTTCCTCGGCGCGCGCATGCCTTTGGCCGAGTTCGATCGCCTCGCGGCAACGCGCCTCGAGCTTCCGGGAGGAGAACTGCTCGTCGCGTTCGCGCCGGGCACACTCGAATTGCCGCGGGAACGCGTGCTCGAATGGGTCGAATCGTCGGCGCGAGCCGTTTCCGCCTACTACGGCAGGTTTCCGGCGGCGAGCGCGCGGCTGCTCATCGTCCCGAGGGCCGGGCAAGGCGTCAGTTCGGGAAAAGCATGGAACTACCGCAGCCCTGCATTGCGCATTTCGATGGGCGGGCAGACGACCGAAGAGCAACTCCGGCGCGACTGGATACTTGTGCACGAGATGGTCCATCTCGCGTTTGCACCGGTCGCGGATCGCCACAACTGGATTCAGGAAGGACTGGCGAGCTATATCGAGGCGGTTGCGCGCGCCCAAGCGGGCCAACTCACGCCGGAAAAGGTGTGGGCCGACCTGGTTGCCGGCCTGCCCCAAGGATTGCCGCAGGCCGGGGACCGTGGGCTCGACCACACCCCGACTTGGGGACGGACGTATTGGGGCGGCGCGCTTTATTGCCTGCTTGCCGACCTCGAAATTCGGCGCCGCACTAATAACCGTTTCGGCTTGCAGCACGCGGTGCGCGCTATTTCTTCTTCGAGGAACATGGAGACCGAGCCGCCGCTTGAGCGCCTGCTCGGCATCGGCGACCGAGCGGTAGGCGCTCCGGTGCTGTCGCAACTGTACGCAAGCATGAAAGACCGGCCGGCGCCGGTGGACCTCGATGCCCTCTGGCAACGGCTCGGCGTACGCCCGGCGGGACGCGGCGTAGTCCTGGACGAGGGCGCGCCCGAGGCCGCGCTGCGACGGGCGATCACCGCGCGACCGCAGGGGTAAGGACATCCGGAGGGGGTTCGCTGCCGATAGTCGCAGCAGCGGAACCGTCGCGCTGCCGGCATGCGCCGCCGATGGCTTGTAGCAGTCGAGCGAGCGCGCGCGCGGCGCGAAGGACACCATTTGACCGGCTCGATTCGGTGGTGATTCAGGCCCCTGCGCGCAACGCGCCGGCAACGCTCTCCACCACCGCGGCGCTGCCGCCGACGATACCGACGCTGCCTTTCTTCAGCGGCAACACGCTCGCGTACATGCCGTCGAACCTGGCACGGGCGCGCACGGGCGGGCGCGTGTCGGGCATGATCAACAGCGTCACCTTGTCCTGCGGCACCATCAGCACCACGTGATAGGCGATGGCACCCTGGAACGGGCAGGGCCCAACGTGCATCACCTTGCCGATCCGGTCCAGGCGCTCGAGCGGCAGCGAAGCCTCCAGGGCCGCCGCCGCCTCGGCGCGCGGCATCGCGCCCATCATGATCGACTTGGTCTCCTCCTTCATCACGAACTGGATGCACGCCATGGCCATCGGATCGTCGCGACCGAACCAGGTATACAGGCCGGTGCCGATGCCGACGGCGCCTGCCCCGACAGCTGCCGCCGCGAGGAACCGGCGTCGGCCGGCGCTCTGCACCGCAGCGACTGCGTCCGGGGCGTGCAAAGAATCTACAAGGCGCCCGGCAAAGTCCGCCGGAACCGGAACCTCGAAGCCGCTGCGCAGCGCGGCATCGAAAGCGGTCTGCTCCCTGAACAGATCGGCACAGAATACGCAACCAAGCCGGTGCACCCGCATCGCTCCCGTTTCCTCCTCACCCGTCGAGAGTGCGCGGCGGAAATCAAGGCAGTTCATTTGCGTCCTCCTTCCTGTTTCTTCGCATCGAGCGGAGTGACCATGCGCTTGAGCGCCTGCCGGGCCCGCGTGAGCCGCGTCATCACCGCGCCGTCGCTGATTTCCAGCATCCGGGCGATCTCCGCACAGCTGAATCCGCCAAGCACCTGCAGCGCGAGCGGTTCGGCATAGGCAACCGGCAGGGCGGCAATTGCATCGCTCATCTCCCGCCCGAATGGACCCGCGCGTTCGTCGGCGATCTCGAGCGCGTCGGCGTCAATGCTGTCGTGTTGCGGCCCGTTTCTGGCGATCAGGCGCAGGTGCTCGTTTCTCACGATCGAAAACAGCCAACTCTTGGCCGCCCGCGGTTCCTTCAGGCGGGGCAGGGCTTTCCAGCCGCGCAGCAAGGCCTCCTGCACGATATCCTCCGCGAGCTGCCGGTCGCGCGAAAGCCAATAGGCGAAGCGGTACAAGTCTCCCGCGTGGGTGCGCACGAGTTCATCGAATGAGGGCATCATCGCGGCGAGGGCTGCCAAGCGGATGCCGGCGCGTCCCTCATCCGGAAAAGGCCAATCGGTCGCCAGCCAGTCGGTTGCGAAGTCCCACCCGCGCCCTGTGCAAAAGCACCGAACAATTCGTGGCGGAGATTGAAAGCTCCGCGCAGACTTCGGCCGTATTCAGCCCCAAAATCTCGCGCAGGAAGAACACGCTGGCCGACCTTGCCGGCAAATCATCCATGCAGCGCGCCACCTCGCGGAGAATGCCGCCGCGGGACAAGGCTTCTTCCGGATTGCCCGAGCTTGCGGCCAGGGTGTCCAGATCAAACTCCTGATAGCGGTCACGCGCGGATTTGCGCACGCAGTCCACAATCTTGTGCTTCAGTATGCCTATCAGCCAAGTGTCCGTCGACGCGTTGCCGGCATAGCGGTCCACGCCTTCGATCGCCGCGACCAGCGCTTCCTGTACCGCGTCCTCGGCCTGCGCCGGGTTGTGCAACCACCGGAGGGCGAATCGCATCAATTTGTCGCGATGTTGCCCGATCTCTTCACCGCGAAGCCGCACTCCCGAACAGTCGCTCATCCGGTTCCCAATGGTTGAAATTCGTTGGTTTCCAGGGATAAGACCCGACAGTCCGCCGATTCCTTACAGCCGCGGCAAGAAATTCCAGGGCTCTGGACCGGATCGTGCGTCCAATATCAGAATTTCGAGTGGGCAGACTATGACAAAGTCAAAGTGGCCCTTGGCAGTATTTCGCCCTGCGGCCCAGCAGCTACGCCCACTCTATCGAAAAGTTGGCAGTATTTGCGTGGATCCGCCCGGCGTGCGGCAGGCCCCAGTGCGCCGGGGCGAACAGCGCGCCGCTCTCGGCGCAGGACGCCAGCACCTTGCGCCGCATGGCGCGCGCTCCGGCCGCATCCTCGCAGAAGCGGCTGTTGACCTCGGGGTAGTAAACCTGCATCGGGTGGTGGCACAGGTCGCCGGCGAACAGCATGCGTTCCCCCTCCGAATGCGCCTGCAGCACTACGTGGCCCGGCGTGTGTCCGGGGGTGGGCTCGATGGTGATCCCCTCCTCGATCGCGTGGATGCCGTCGACCGCCTGCAGCAAGCCGGCTTCGAGCACCGGCAGGATGCTGTCCTGCCACTGGGCGCGGTGGTCGTCGCCGGGGTCGTTCTCGTCGGCCTTGCGCTCGGCCGAGGCGAGTTCAGCCTTGGAGCAGATCACCTTGGCATTGGGGAAAGTGGGCACCCAGCGCCCGTCGCGCAGCTGGGTATTCCAGCCGATGTGGTCGACGTGCAGGTGGGTGCAGAGCACGAAGTCGATGTCCTCCGGCGCGAAACCGGCCTGGCCGAGGCGCTCGAGGTAGGGTTGCCCAAGGTTGTCGAAGCCGGGCGAGTGCGGGCGCGGCTTGTGGTTGCCGATGCAGGTGTCGACGAGGATGGTGTGGTGCCGCGTGCGCAGCAGCCACGTGTGGGTGCCCATGACGAAAC
>JBBQCV010000175.1:0-7517 GCA_038319115.1 Burkholderiales bacterium
GGGTGCTATTCGCGCAGGTCGTCCAGTGCCGCTTCGAGGTGCGCCACCTCGGCCCACGCCCAGACCTTCCACTCGTCCGGGGTCACCTCGATCCAGTTGATCGCGGCATTGGGAATCTCGAAATCGCGCGGCGACGAAAGCCCGACCGCGCGCGCGTGCCGGTACACCATCTCGAGCACCCCGCCGTGCGTGAATACGAGAATCTGCTCGCCCGAGTGTTGCGCGATGAGGTTGCCGATAGCCTTGAGCGAGCGCTCGTTGAAGCCGCGCAGCGTTTCGCCGCCCTCGAAGTCGAAATCCGGGTCCTTGTCACGGAAGCGCGCGTACTGCTCAGGAAATTTCTCGCGCACTTCGACGTAGGTGAGGCGCTCGAACATGCCGAAATTTCGCTCGCGCAATTCGACGAGGTAGGCCACCGGCAGCGCGAGTTTCCTTGCCGTCGGCTCGCATGTCTGGCGCACGCGCATGAGGTCGCTGCAATAGATGGCGGTGAAGTCGTGCCCGCCCAGGGCTTCTGCGGTGGCGCGCGCCTGCGCGCGGCCGACGTCGTTGAGCGGGATGTCGAGCTGGCCCTGCACGCGGCCTTCGGCGTTCCACGCCGTCTCGCCATGGCGCACCATGCAGATCCGGGTCGGTTTCATCTTGTCCTTGCGTGATCCGCAGCTACAGGAGTTGCAGCGCGATGAGCACCAAGCCGACGATCGATACGAACCACGCCAGCGTGCGCACCCACGGAAAACCGCCCAGGTAGATGAGCGCATAGGCGAGCCGGCCCCAGAAAAACAACTGGGCGCCGAGCACGGTCATGGGATTGGAGCGGCCCGCGGCGATCACGAGGAACACCAGCGCCGCGAACAGCACCATGTTCTCGATCATGTTGCGGTGGGCCCGCTGCGCGCGGCCCGCCCAGCCGGTCAGGGCGGGAAAGCCCTCCCGGTTGCCGACGAGCATCACCAGCCCGGTCTGCATGTAAGCGCCTTGCGCGGCGATGAGCATCTGGACGAACGTGAGCATGACGGCCCACAGCAGCAGCAGCATTTCAGGTTTCACGGTGCTCCCTCCCCTCGAAAAGGGGGAGACTAGCGCGCCACGCGGGAATTCGCCAGTTCGAGCCGGTCGACCACGTTGCGCACCAGCGCCCGCGTGAGCGCGAGTTGGGCCCCAAGGCTCATGAGGGACAGCGCATCGGGGGAGAATTCCGCCAGCATGATGTCGGTCAGCGACTCCACCGTGGCATGGCGCGGCAGTTCGCCGCCACGGATATAGGCCATCTCGCCGAAGCATTCGCCCTGATCGATGGTATTGAGCAGGCGTCCCTGGCGGATCACCTTGACCTGGCCCTGGGCGAGGAAGAAAAAGCTCTGCCCCGGTTCGTTCTCCTTCACCAGCGGCGTGGCCCGCTTCACCCGCGACCACGCGCCGGCGCGCGCGAGTTCCCACAGCTCAAAGTCGGCCAGCCCCGAGAGCATCGGCACGCGCTTGAGCGTCACGTACTTCTCGCTGTCCGAAATCTCGCCTGCGGGCAGCACCAGGCGCACCACCTTCGACAGGTCGAGCGCGAACTCCGCCCATGTCGGGTAGCGGTGCTGCGGCTTTTTTCCGAGCGCCTGCAGGAGGATCCGGTCGATGTCGCGCGGCATGTCCGCGCGCACGCTGGACGGCGGCGGCGGGTCGCCCTCGAGGATGTGCGTGAGCAGTTCGTCCATGGTGCTGCCGCCGAAAGGGCGCGAGCCGGTGAGCAGTTCGTACAGCGACACGCCCAGGCTGAACATGTCGCTGTGCAGGGTCAACGGCTTGCCCTCGATCTGCTCGGGCGACATGTAGTAGGGCGAGCCCATGGCCGAGGTCTGCGCGACCTGGGATTTGCGCAGCAGCGCGGCGCCGAAGTCGGCGATCTTCACGTCCGTGCCCTGGGCGATCATCAGGTTGGCCGGCTTGATATCGCGGTGGACAATGCCTTCGTGAAACGCGTAGTCAAGGGCCCCGCAGCACTTGAACCCGATCTGCAGCACGTCGGCGATAGGCAGCAGCGTCTGCGGGGTCACATGCTGAGAGAGGTCGCCCCCGGTGAGCAGTTCCATGGCGATGTGGCCGGAGTCCTCCTGCACCACGGCATCGTAAATGGTAACGATGTGCGGGTGCTTGAGCTTGCCGGCGAGCGACGCCTCGTTGAGGAACTGCGCCCGGTACACGGTGCCGAACTCGGGATCGCGGAACACCTCGGGCTCGATGACCTTCAGCGCGACCTCCTTGCCCGAGAAAGTGTCACGCGCCAGGTACACAGTCCCGGTCGCGCCCTTTCCGAGCAGTTGCTGGATGTCGTACTTGCCGACTTGCAGGCTCAGGTCCATCGCCCGAGCATACTGCCTCGGGCCATGGGACCTGTGTGCCTTATGTCACGCGGGTCACGCGGGCCTCACCCGCCAGCGGCGCGCGCGTCTCAGCGATATCCGCGGTGGCCGTATCCGTGGTGGCCATGTCCGCCACGGTGATGGCCGCCGTAGTAACCACCGTACGGCACCACGACTGCGGGGGCATAGAAACCGGGCGGGCCGTAGGCGGGAACCACGGCGCAGCCGCCGAGCACAGCGGCACAAGCAAGCACGAGCAGGACGGATTTCATTCGGTAAGGCTCCTCGGAAACGAGGCCCATTGGAACCCGCCCGCACACGGCGCCCGGCGCGGATTTGTTACCAGTTGTTGCTGGGGAATGCGCCCGCCATGAAAGGTTACAAACTGGCCCGCAAAAACCACATGCGGTTGCAATTCGTTGCTGTAATCCGTCGTGCGCCCAGACACACTTTCGGTCGTGTGCAGGACGTTTGATGCACGACACTCGAATTCTCGGAGGAGACAGCAATGAACGCAGCAAGGAAAGTGGTCGTCGCAGTGGTTTCCCTCGCTTCGCTGGGCCTGGCGGCACCCGCTTTCGCGGACCATGGCTACGGCGGCGGCTGGGGGCAGCGGCATTACGGCGGACACGGGCCGCACCATTACGGCCCGCGCCATCACTACTACGCTCCGCGCGTGGTGATCGCTCCGGCGCCGGTCTACTACAGCGCACCCGCGCCGGTCTATTACGCCCCGCCCGCGCCGATGTATGCACCCGCACCGGCCTACGGCGCTTATAACCCGTACTACGCGCCGCAGGCCTACGCGCCACAACCGTACTACGCGCCGCAGGCCTACGCGCCCCAGCCGTACTACGCGCCCCAGTCCTACTACGGGCCGGGTCCCGGGGCCGTAGTGGGCGCGGCCGCAGGCGCAATGATCGGCAGCCAGATCGGGTATGGCCACGATCGCGCGGCGGCCACCGCGGTGGGCGCGATCATCGGCGGCATGCTCGGTAGCGGGATGTAAGCAGCGACATGTAGAACCATCCGCGCGGCTGGCAGGACGCGCGGAAAAAGCCGGCTACCCGGGCAGGGTCAGCCGGCTTTTTATTATCTTGCGGGTGGGTGTGAGCGGCATTTCGGCCACCACCACGAGGCGCTCGGGAAATTTCATCCTGGCGATGCTGCGCTCGGCGAGGAACGCCACCACCTCCTCGAGCGCGAGGCTCCCCGCGCCGGGCCGCAGCGTAACGAAGCAGCACGCTTTCTCCCCCAGCACGGGGTCGGGCATGGGCACGATGGCCGACTGCAGGATCTTCGGGTGCGAATCGAGCAGGTCCTCCACGTCACGCGGGTTGAACTTGTGCCCGCCGCGGTTGATCACGTCCTTGGCACGGCCGGTGATGGCGACGTTGCCAACGGCGTCCATGGTCGCGAGGTCGCCGGTGCGATACCAGCCGTCCGGCGCGAACGCGGCCTCGTTGGCCGCCGCATTGTCGTAGAAGCCCGGGAACGCGAGGCAGCCGCGCACCTGCAGCTCGCCCTCCTCGCCCGCCGCGCACGGCTCGCCAACCGGCGACACCACGCGCACCTCGGTGCCTGGACTCGCGCGCCCGGCGCTGGTCGCGGCGATTTCCAGCGCATCGCCGGGCCGCGTGTAGAGCGCAGCCTGGGTCTCGGTCATGCCCCAGAGCTGGGTCACCGCGCAACCGGGCAGCCTGGCCGCCAGCCAGCGCACGAGTTCCGGCGGGCAGGCGCTGCCCGACATGATCGCCAGGCGCAGGGAGGAAAAGTCGTGCTTGTCGAACAGCCCCATCGCTCGGCAGGCGGCGATGTGCGCCGGTGCGGTCCACAGCGCCGTCGGCTGGTTGCGTTCGACGCAAAGCGCGAGGTCGGCCGGCGTAAATTGCGGCAGCAGCACCGACGCGGCCCCGGCGGCCCATGCGACATGCAGCGAGTACAGGCCGAACAGGTGCGAGAACGGCGCCGCCGACAGGATCCGGCCTGTTTCCACGATGCCATGCTCGGGAACCCCGACGAGCGCATTCGACAACAGCGTGTGGTAGCTGTGCGGCACGGCCTTGGGCGAAGCGGTAGTGCCCGAGGTGTACAGGAGCAGGAAAGGGTCGGAGGCCTTCGGCCCCGGCATGTCGCGGATAGCAGCGGGTGAGGCGCCTTCCACTTCTGCATACGCAAGCGTGCCCGCCACCGCCGGCCCGAGCGCGATCACGGCCTTGAGCGCAGGCAGCTTGTCGCGCAACGCGACGGCCGCCTCCGCAGGCGACCACTCCTTCGCCTGCGCGAGGCAGACGATGGCGCGAGCGCGGCTGTGGGAGAGGATCATCTCGAATTCGCTGCCGCGATACGGCATGTGCAGCGTGGTCATCACCGCGCCCAGCCTCGCGATGGCCAGGTAGGCGACCACGAACTCGGGCACGTTGGGGAGCTGCACGGCAACCACGTCGCCGGGAACCACCCCCGCGTCGAGCAGTCCTGCGGCGAATCCCGCGACCCGCGCCGACAGCGCCGACCACGACAGCACCTCGGCCCCATGCACGATGGCGGGCGCATCGGGCCATTGCGCGGCATGCTGCGCGAGCCACTTGGTAAGCGTGTCGTCTTTCCACCATCCGCTGGCGATGTACCCGGCCACCCGGGCACCATCGAAATTCATCGCCGAGCGCAGCGCCAGGGCGTCTTCGCCGTAGCTAAAGCGCTGCTCGAACGGGATCACGCGCTCGGGGCGGAAGCGCTTTCCGCCGCCCAGGTCCATGAGGTAGGCCTGCTGGCCGACGCGAAAGCGCCGGCTCTCCTCGGTGTTACGGATGAACATCACCTGCTCGCGCGACAGGCCCAGCCGCCCGGCGATCTGGCCGTCGGCGAGGCCCATGGCTTCGCGCTGGCGCTCGATGGCCTCCCAGTCGAGCCGGCGCACCGGGTCGCCTTCGCGCACCTGGTGGTTGTGGCTCATGCGGAAGATCGCCTCGCCGTAAGTGGCGATCATGGCTTCGGTGATGCCGAGCTGTTCGCGTGTAAGGCCGCGTGCCATCTCAGGCGCCCTTGGCGCGGGGCGCAGGTCCGGAGACCGGCACCGCCTGCGGGGCGCCCCGCGAAGCGGCATCGCGCGCGCCCTGCCGCACCGCTTCGCGCGCGGCTTCGGTGCGCAGGATCGGGTCGGATTCGGGCGCCTTGGTCGCGATGGGGCACACGCGCATGCACTCGAAGCACTGCGCGAACCACGCGCCGGAACCGGCCGACACCTTGTACCAGAGCATCTTGCGGTCCGGGTCGAGCAGGCCCTCGGCGCCGTGCGAGCGCACCTCGTCCTTGACCGCCTCAGCGAGGATCTTCGGCACCGCTTCGTACTCCTGCGTAAGCTCGGCGCACTTGGCCATGTCGTAGCGCATGACCTTCTGGCGGCCCTGCTCGTCGATCTCTCCGTCCAGGCACTGCGCGGGGCAGAATTTCATGCACGGCGTGCGCCCGATCGAGCGGTACATGCTCACGCACGAAGGCGCCGGGCAGGGGTTCTCGGCCATCGGCGCGTCGGGCTCGAGCTCGAGCTCGGTGAAAACCGACGCGTAATACATGAAGCCGAATTCGGGGTGCAGCAGGATGTCACCGGCAAGCGAGCGCGCGCCGATGCCGGCGACCTCCGCGTGCAGCTTCAGGCTCTGGAACGGCACCCGCGGCCCGCCTTCGGGATCGATGTCGGGCGGCACGTAGATCGACGGGATGCCGAACTTCTGCTCGATGAAGAACGAGCACCCGTAGGCCACCTTGTAGGCGCGCACTTCGGTCGAGCCCGAATACGCCATCGCCTTGGCCGGCATCTGCCAGGTGCCCTGGGTCTGCCCGCCCACGCCAAGCGAAATCACCGATTTGACCCGCGGCATGAGGTCGCTGGGGCGGTGCCCGGGAGGCGCGATCTTTTCGAGCGCGGCAAGGTCGGCGACACCGACCGCGAGGGCGCCGCGCTTCTTGCAATACTCGATGATCGCCTGCTTGGCGACCGCGGGGTCGATACCTGCTGAGGGATGGGTCATGCTGTCTCCAATGACACCCGATTATGCCGCCAACGCGGTCGCGGCCTGGGCCCTATCAGGCATGCGGCCGCCCTTGGTTTATTGTGCGAACGAGGCAGGCGCGACGGAGCTAAGCTTTCTTGCCGTCGCTCCTGGGCACTGGCAGGCGCCCGGCACCGGCGGTCGCGCCGGCGTCCACCGGCAGCACGGTGCCAGTGACCCAGCGCGATTCGTCGCTGGCGAGATAGCGCACCGCATTGCCCACGTCCCAGCCCGTGCCTTCGGTCTGCAACAGCGAGCGCAGGCGGCGGGTCTCGCGCATCGCGTCGGTCATGCCGCGTGAATAGACCATCGGCGTATACACCATGTCGGGCGCGATGCAGTTGACGCGGATCCCGTCCGGGCCGTGATGGCTCGCCATCGCCCGCGTAAGGTTCACCACCGCGCCCTTCGATGTCGGATAGGCGAGGCTCGGGTGGCCGCCCACGAGGCCCGCTACGGAGGCGAGGTTGATGATCGACCCACCGCCGGCCTTCTTCATCTCCGGGATCGCGTAGCGCGCCATGAGCATCATCGAGGTGACGTTCACGCGCATCGCGTGGTCCCAGGCCTCGAGGTCCACGTCGACGGCGGTGCCCGGCGGCCCACCGATGCCGACGTTGTTGACCAGGATGTCGACGCGGCCCCAGTGCGCGGCAACCTTTGCAACCGCCGCCTCGCAGTCCGCAGCCCGGGTGACATCGGCCTCGATGACCAGCGATTCGCCGCCTTCGGCCGCGATCATGCGCGCGGTCTGCTCAGCCCATTCGCGCACGGTATCCATCAGCGCGACTTTCGCCCCGCTGCACGCCATGAGGATCGCTGCGGCGCGCCCGTTGCCGATGCCCTCGGCGCGCGAACCGGCGCCGGTCACGATCGCCACCCGGCCTGTCAGGCGAAGGTCTTTCTGGACCGCTTGCATGGGCGCTTGCCTCCGAGGCGTGGATCGATTGGGGCCAGTCTAAGGCAATGCGTGAACCTGCCGTCGCGGGGTTCGCATCCCGGTTCCGCATTCACCAAGTTTCCGCGCCGCACCAGGTTCGCGCCGCCTTTCCGGGCCCGTCCCCGATCTGGATCGTGCGCGGACGCTGAGGCCGTCCCTGGGTCGTCAGGCCGCCCA
>JBBQCV010000176.1:0-7507 GCA_038319115.1 Burkholderiales bacterium
CGGCGACCTGATCACCGAGTTCGTCACTGCGATGCGTCACGGGCTGGGGCTCAACAAGATCCTCGGCACGATCCACATCTACCCGACCCTGGCCGAGGCCAACAAGTACGCCGCCGGCGTGTGGAAGAAGGCGCACGCCCCCGAAAAGCTGCTGGCGTGGGTGGGCAAATTCCACGCATGGATGAGGACATGACATGAAACGAATCGCCGCCGCACTGCTCGCCTTGCAGCTTATCGCGGCGCCCGTCGCCGCCCGGGCGCAGGCATTCGACCACGGGCACAAGGCGTGGGACGCGCTGGTCAAGAAACACGTGGTCCTGCTCCAGGGCGGCAAGGCCTCCCAGGTGCGGTACGCCGGCATGGCCCGCGACCGCGCCGCGCTCAAAACTTACCTCGATTCGCTGTCCAGCGTGACCGAAGCCCAGTTCAACGCCTGGCCCAAGGCCGAGCGCATGGCCTTCCTCATCAATGCCTACAACGCCTTCACGGTCGAGAAGGTCCTCACGCGCTATCCCAACCTCAAGTCGATCCGCGATTTCGGCACCGTGTTCGGCAACCCGTGGAAGGACAAGTTCTTCAAATTGCTGGGCCGCGAGTCCTACCTCGACCAGGTCGAGCACGAGATGTTGCGCAAGCCCGGTGCCTACGACGAGCCGCGGGTGCATTTCGCCGTCCACTGCGCCTCCATCGGCTGCCCGATGCTGCGCGAGGAGGCCTATGTGCCGGAGCGGCTCGAAGCCCAGCTTGCCGAGCAGACCACGCGCTTCCTGTCCGATCATTCGCGCAACCGCTTCGAGGACGGCAAGCTCGAGGTGTCGAAGATCTTCGACTGGTTCAAGGAAGATTTCGGCGTGCGCGAGCAGTTCTTTGCGCGCTACGCCAAGCTGCTGGCCGACACGCCCGACGCGCAGAAGCAGGTCGCCGAAGGGCGCGCGCCCCTCGCGTTCCTCGAGTACGACTGGAGCCTGAACGACGCGCGGAAATGAGCGGCGTCAGCGCGATGTTCGACGCGGGCAGATGAGGGCGCCTCGTGGTTCGCCTGTCGATCATCGTCCCGGTCCTCGATGAGGCCGCGCACATCGAAGCCGCGCTGGTCGCGCTGCAGCCGTTGCGCGCGCGTGGTCGCGAGGTGATCGTCGTCGATGGCGGCAGCGCAGATGCAACCGCGGCGCTTGCCCAACCCTTGTGCGACCGGGTGCTGGTGGCACCGCGCGGACGGGCCGCGCAGATGAATGCCGGCGCGCGCGTCGCTCGCGGCGATGCGTTCCTGTTCCTGCATGCCGACACGCGCCTGCCTGCGAGCGCCGAGGGTGCAATCGATACCGCGCTGAACAGGCGGCAGTGGGGGCGTTTCGATGTGCGCATCGATTCGGCCCGTCCGCTGCTGGCTTTGGTGTCCTTCATGATGAATGCACGCTCGCGCCTCACCGGCATCGCCACCGGGGACCAGGCCCTGTTCGCCCGGCGCGCCGCGTTCGAGGCCGCAGGCGGCTTCCCGGTGCTCGCGCTCATGGAGGACATCGCCCTGAGCGCGCGCCTCAAGCGGCAGGGTCCGCCCGCCTGCCTCGCCCAGGTGGTGGCCACCTCAGCGCGCCGTTGGGAGAAGCACGGTGTGCTGCGCACGATCATGCTCATGTGGCGCCTGCGGCTGGCGTATTTCTTCGGCGCCGACCCCGAGCGGCTGGCGCGCATCTACACCGGCAGGGCGTGAGCGGTTTGCGC
The DNA here is from genome assembly GCA_038319115.1 of Burkholderiales bacterium. Taxonomy (GTDB): domain Bacteria; phylum Pseudomonadota; class Gammaproteobacteria; order Burkholderiales; family SG8-39; genus SZAS-79. The sequence continues at coordinate 1,723 of JBBQCV010000176.1, forward strand.
GCTTCGGCTCCCCTCATCGCCATCTTTGCCAAGGCCCCGCAGCCCGGGCGCGTCAAGACTCGCATCGCGGTGTCGATTGGCGAGGACGCCGCGGCGCGGCTGCATGAGCGCCTGGTGGAAAAAACCATCGCTACGGTGCTCGCAGCCGACTGCGGCATCGCGGAGTTGCATGGGACGCCGGCCGGCAACACGGTCTTGCGCGCCGTCGCGCGCCGGCACGGCATCGCAATGCGTGCCCAGTCGGGCGGCAGTATCGGCACGCGCATGCACGAGGCCTTCCGCCGCGGCCTGCGCCGGCACAGGCGCATGATCCTCGTCGGCACCGACTGCCCGGCGCTGACCTGCGCCGACGTGAGGCGCGCGGCGCGCTGGCTGCAAAGTTGCGATGCGGTGTTCGCGCCGGCCGAGGACGGTGGTTATCCACTCATCGGCCTGGCGCGTAATTCGCCCCGCCTGTTCGATGCCATCGCATGGAGCACGGCGGCCGTGATGGGCGAAACGCGCCAGCGCCTTGCCGCGCTGGGGTGGCGCTGGCGCGAACTGCGCACGCTGTGGGACGTCGACCGTCCCGAAGACCTCGAGCGTTTGCGCGCGGCGGGCCTGCTCGGCTGGCCGCGCGCTCGCTGCGCAGGCGGGGCATGAACCCGCGACGCCGCACCCTGCTCGGCGCCGCTTTCGCGCTGCCTTGGGCACTCGCGCGCTCACCCGGCGCCGGCGCGCAATCCTCGCCGGGGTCGCTTTCGCCCGGTGCGCAGGTTCCCGCCGCTCCCCCTTCCACCTTGCTCGCATCTACCGCGCCGGCTACGGTCAGCGCGATGCGATTCTCCGCGCTCAAGGCCGGCGGCGCGCTGCCGGCCGACCTCAGGCCGTGGGCATTTGCCGGCGGGCAAAAGCCCACCCGATACGCGCTCGTCGAGGACGAGGGCGTGGTCGTGCTGCGCGCCGATGCCGCAGCTTCCACTTCCGGGATTGCGCGCGAGCTCAAGCTCGATCCACGCGCCCTGCCGCTGCTGTCATGGCGCTGGAAAGTGCTCAACGTCGTGGCCGGCGGCGACCTGCGCACCAAGGCGGGCGACGACTTTGCGGCCCGCGTGTATGTCACCTTCGACCTCGACACGGCGAGCCTGTCGGCGGGCGAGCGCATGCAACTCGGCATGGCGCGGCTGGTGTACGGCGACAAGGTGCCCGCCGCCGCGCTGTGCTACGTATGGGACGGAAAGGCGGCGCGCGACACGATCGTGCCCAACGCCTACACCGGGCGCGTGAGGATGATCGTCGCCGAAGGCGGCACGGCACGCGTCGGCCAGTGGGTGGGCATGCGGCGCGACGTGCGCGAGGATTACCGGCGCGCGTTCGGCGCAGAGGCGCCGGCGGTAACCGGGGTGATCGTTTCCACCGACACCGACAACACCGGCGAGACGGCGGTCGCGTTCTACGGCGATATATCATTCGGGCCCCGGCCCACCTGACGCTTTTACCTGGAGTCCCGCATGGCTTTCGCCCGTTTTCTTGCCGCTGCCCTTGTCCTCGCCCTCGGCGTGTTCGCGCCGCCGGCTGCTGCCCAGCTTACGCCCGGCAAGGTCGTGCACATCGTCGTGCCCTTCGCCGCGGGTGGGGTGCAGGATATCCTCGCGCGCTCGATCAGCAACGAGCTCGGCCAGGCCCTCGGCACTCCCGTCATCGTCGAGAACCGCCCCGGCGCCGGCGGGACGATCGCCAATGCCGCCGTGGCCAAGAGCGCTCCCGACGGCACGACCATGCTGCTCTCGGCCGCGAGCCATACCATCAACGGCTCGCTGTATGCGAAGCTGTCCTATGACCCGATCAAGGATTTCACCGGCATCGCGCATATCGGCAATGCGAGCTATGTGCTCATCATCAATGCCGCCGTGCCGGCCAAGTCCGTGGCCGAGTACATCCGCTACGCCAAGGCCAACCCCGGCAAGCTGAATTACGCAACCGCCGGCAACGGCAGCGCCACCCACCTGTCGATGGCGTACTTCAACGCGCTGGCCGGAATCGAGGTGGTGCACGTACCGTTCAAAGCTACCGGCGAGGCCGTCAACGAGGTGCTGGTGGGGCGCGCGCAGGCCGTGATCGCCGCCAATATCGGTGCGATCCCGTACGTGAAGGACGCGCGAGTGAAGCTCATCGGCGCGACCTCGGCCAAGCGTTCCAGGTTCCTGCCCGAGCTTCCCGCCATCGCCGAGAGCGGCCTGCCCGGGTACGAGTTCGATTCGTGGTTCGGCCTGCTCGGCCCGGCCGGCATCCCCAAGCCCGTGGTCGAGCAGGTGAACGCGGCGGTGGGCAAGTTGCTGCGCGACCCGGTGATCCTCGATCGCCTTGCGCGCCAGGGCATTGAGCCGCAGGCCATGACGAGCGAGGAATTCAACCGCCTGCTGCGCGCCGATTTCGACAAGATGGCCAAGGTCGTGAAGGCCTCGGGCGCAAGGATCGACTGACATTGGCGACTGCCGCGCGACGCACCGGCAAAGACCACGCGCGGCGCTTTGCGCGCACCAGCGACGTGCGCCAGCCGCAGGGAGAAATCTCCATAACGCCTGACAATCAGGACAGGCTCGCGGACAGTATTCGTTCTCCGCATCCCGGCCTATTTTCGTAAAAGGGGCGTGATACACTCCGACGCGTTTTTGCCGGGCCGCAGCCCACGCGTCGGTCCCCGCTGCGGCGTTATGGATTTGGAGGAGGGCAGGATGAAAATTAAAAGTCCCAAGGATTTCTGGGCAGGCCTGATGTTCGTTGCGTTCGGCCTGTTCTTTCTCGTGGTTGCACGCAATTACCAAATGGGTAGCGCCGTACGCATGGGCCCGGCCTACTTCCCCACCGTGCTTGGCGGATTGATGGCGGTGCTCGGGGGAATCGTCTTGCTCCAGTCCCTCTACTTCGATGGACCCAAAGTCCCAAAGCTTTCCTTCAAGCCGATCTTCTTCATTTCGCTGGCGCTGATCCTGTTCGGTTACCTGCTCAAGCCGATCGGCTTCGTGCTCGCGGTGGCGGTGCTCGTTTTCGTCTCCGCGTTCGGCGGCCACGAGTTCCGCGCCAAGGAAGTGGCGATGCTCGCCGTGGTCCTGGTCGTGTTTTCGGTCCTGGCCTTCGTGAAGGGGCTCACGCTGCCCTTCCCGCTGTGGCCGGACTTCATGAGCTAGGGGGCCGCCATGGACATGAGCATCTTCAGCAATCTTGCCCTTGGTTTCGGGGTCGCCCTTACGCCGATCAACCTGATGTACTGCCTGGTCGGCGTGTTTCTGGGCACCCTCATCGGCGTGCTGCCTGGCATCGGCCCGGTCGCCACGATCGCCATGCTGTTGCCGGTCACCTTCAGCCTGTCGCCGATCACGGCGCTCATCATGCTGGCCGGGATCTATTACGGTGCCCAGTACGGGGGGTCGACCACGGCGATCCTGGTCAACCTGCCGGGCGAGTCGTCTTCGGTGGTCACATGCCTTGACGGCTACCAGATGGCGCGGCAGGGGCGCGCCGGGGTGGCACTCGCCACCGCGGCTATCGGTTCGTTCTTCGCCGGCTGCGTGGCGACGGTGATCGTGGCGATGTTCGCTCCGCCGCTGGCCGAAGTCGCGCTTAAATTCGGCCCATCGGAATACTTCTCGCTGATGGTGCTTGGCCTGGTGGCGGCAGTCGTGCTTGCGCATGGCTCGGTCCTCAAGGCGATCTCCATGGTGCTTCTCGGCCTGCTGCTCGGCCTCGTGGGCACCGACGTCAACTCGGGCGTGCTGCGGTTCGCCTTCGGCATCTCCGAACTGGCCGACGGCATCGGATTCGTGACCGTCGCGATGGGCGTCTTCGGAATTGCCGAGATCGTCACGAACCTGGAGATGAAGGAGCATCGCGAGGTGTTCACCAGCAAGGTGACCAACATGTGGCCGACCAGGGAAGACTGGCGGCGCATGTGGAAGCCGATCCTGCGCGGCACCTTCCTCGGCTCGGCGCTCGGCATCCTGCCCGGCGGCGGCGCGCTCCTCGCTTCGTTCGGCGCCTACACGCTGGAAAAGAAAGTGTCCAAGTACGGACATGAGTTCGGGACGGGCGCGATCGAAGGCGTGGCTGCCCCTGAAGCCGCTAACAACGCCGGTGCCCAGACTTCATTCATCCCGCTGCTCACTCTGGGCATTCCGTCGAACGCGGTGATGGCGCTGATGATCGGCGCGATGATGATCCAGGGCATTGCCCCGGGTCCGCAGGTGATGACCGAGAAGCCACAGCTCTTCTGGGGCATGATCTGCTCGATGTGGGTCGGCAACCTGATGCTGGTGATCCTGAACCTGCCGATGATCGGCCTGTGGATCAAGCTCCTCACGGTGCCCTACCGGATCCTGTACCCGTCGATCCTGGTGTTCATGTCCATTGGCGTCTACAGCCTGTCGAACAACCCCTTCGACGTACTGCTCATGATGCTGTTCGGCCTGCTGGGCTACGCGTTCACGAAACTCGAGTGCGAGCCCGCGCCGCTGCTGTTGGGCTTCATCCTCGGACCGCTCATGGAAGAGAACCTGCGGCGCGCCATGCTGCTGTCGCGTGGCGACCCGCTCGTGTTCTTCACCAAACCGATCAGCGCCGGGTTCCTGATCGCCTCGATCGTGCTGCTGATCATCCTGCTGCTGCCCAACATCAGGAAGAAGCGCGAAGAGGCGTTCGTCGAGGCCTAGCGGCGATGTGAAGTTGAAAAAGGGCGCGCTTTGGCGCGCCCTTTTTATTTCTGCAAGGAGGAGCGCAATGAAACGAATCATCGTCCTGCTGGCCCTGCTGACGGGAGCGGGCGCCGCCTTTGCGCAGGCGTGGCCCGCCAAGCCGGTGCGCCTGATCTGCCCTTATCCCGGCGGGCCGGTGGATATTTCCTCGCGCGTCATCGCGCAGAAGCTGCAGGAGGCGCTGGGCCAGCCCGTGATCGTAGAGACGCGCCCCGGTGCGGGCGGCGTGATCGCGGCGGACTACGTTGCCAAGAGCGCGCCGGACGGCTACACGCTGCTCATGGGGGCCATCGCCACACATGCGATCAACCCCGCTCTCATGGCATCACTCCCCTACGATCCCATGCGCGACTTCAGGCACATCGCGCTGGTGGTCCAGGTGCCCAACGTGCTGATCGTCAACAACGACCTGCCGGCCCGGAACGTCGCCGAACTGGTGGCGCTGGCCAAGGCGCGGCCGGGCAAGCTCGATTTCGGTTCCGGATCCACCGGTTCCACCGGCCACCTCGCCGGGGAATTGTTCAAGCAGATGACCGGCACCTACATGGTCCACATCCCCTACAAGGCCTCGGCGCCCGCGGTGCTCGACCTGCTGGCCGGGCGGCTGCAACTGATGTTCGACAACCTCGCCAGTTCGCTGCCCAACATCAAGGCGGGCAAGGTGCGCGCGCTGGCAGTTACCACGGCGAACCGCACCAGCTTCCTGCCCGAAATGCCGACCCTGGACGAGTCCGGCCTCAAGGGATTCAACATGACCACGTGGTGGGGCGTGATGGCGCCCGCGAAGACGCCGCCCGAAGCGGTGACGCGCCTGTCGAACGAGATCGTCAGGGCGCTCGATGCGCCCGACACCAAGGAGCGCATGCGCACGATGGGCTCCGAGACGCCGGCGATCCGCACGCCCGAGGCCTTCACGACCTTCATCGAATCGGAAAAGGCCCTGTACGCGAAGCTGGTCAGGGTTTCCGGGGCCAAGCCCGACTGATCCGGCCGAACCCCGGAGGCGCCGGCGCCCAACCGGCAGTTATAGCAGAATTGTTATTCCAACTGGCCGGAGA
>JBBQCV010000177.1:0-7472 GCA_038319115.1 Burkholderiales bacterium
CAATGCCTTGCGCGCGGCTTCCGTGGCATCCCAGGTTGCGGGCGGGGCGAGGCATGTGTCGCAATTGCCGCACGGATCGCTTGCCTCACCAAAGTATGCGAGGAGGCGGACGCGGCGGCAGCCCGCCGTTTCGCACAGGCCCAGTAGCGCGTCCAGCTTGGCCCCCGAGACCCTCTTGTAGTCCTCGCTGGCCTCCGACTGGTCGATCAAGCGCCGCTGGAGCACCAGATCGGCCAGCCCATAGGTCATCCAAGCGTCGGCCGGCAATCCGTCGCGCCCCGCCCTTCCGGTTTCCTGGTAATAGCCCTCAATACTCTTGGGCAGGTCCAGGTGCGCAACGAACCGGACGTCCGGCTTGTCGATGCCCATTCCGAAGGCAATCGTTGCCACGATCACGACACCCTCTTCCCCCTGGAATCGTGCCTGGTTGGCCGTGCGCTCCACCGTATCCATGCCGGCGTGGTAAGGCAGCGCTTTGACTCCATGCCCTGCCAGCCAGGCAGCAGTCTCATCGACTTTTCGCCGCGAGAGGCAGTAAACGATACCTGCGTTGCCAGGGTGCTGCTCGCGGATAAAGCGGGCAAGCTGGGCGCGCGGATCGGCTTTGTCCACGATTGCGTACCGGATGTTCGGCCGATCAAAGCTGGACACGAAAGTGCGCGCAGCATCTAGACCGAGCCTCGCGGCAATTTCAGTGCGGGTCTGGGGATCGGCCGTTGCGGTCAGGGCAATGCGCGGTACACCGGGAAAGCGCTCGTGCAGGATGGACAGCTGAAGATAGTCCGGTCGGAAGTCATGCCCCCATTGCGATACACAGTGAGCTTCGTCGATGGCGAATAGCGCGATGCGGCATCGGGCGAGAAGCTCGAGGCATCGCGAAGTCGCGAGACGCTCGGGAGCGACATAAAGCAGGTCGAGCTCACCACCAAGCAGCGAACGCTCGACGGCGCGCGCTGTTTCGGCATCTTGCGAGGAATTCAGGAAATCCGCGCGCACGCCCGCCAGGCGCAGCGCCGCGACCTGGTCGTGCATCAGCGCGATAAGGGGTGAAATGACGATGCCTGTGCCTTGCCGCAGGAGCGAGGGAATCTGGTAGCACAACGATTTCCCCCCGCCGGTTGGCATCAATACGAGGGCATCGCCCCCGGCGAGCAGGTGGGTGATGATCTCTTCCTGTGCTCCGCGGAATGCCGGATAGCCGAAAGTCTCCCGCAGCACGTCGACTGCATTGCTCATTGCGCGCTCACTGCCGTCGGCCGGCCGGCACCAAAGCTTCGGGCGAACTAAGCATCGAGCGACTCGATAAGCAGTTCGAATGCTCCCAAGGCAAAACGCCGCATATTGGCCGGCCGATCGGCGATCCCGGTCGCCAGCGTCACCACCCGCTCAACAGGCCCCGTGAGCGCCAGGCAGCAGTGGCCGGCGGCGTCGCCGTATCGGTTCCCCGTCGGGCCGGCCGCGCCGGTTTCCGCGAGTCCCCACGTGGCGGCGTGCCGTTGCATGGTCGTTCGGGCAAGCAGGAGCGCATACGGGGGAGTTGCTGAACGCATGCCCTTTACGGCGTCATCCGGAATATCTAGGAGCGCCTTGCGTGCCTGCCTCGTGTACACGACCGCCCCGCCAGTGAAATAGGCGGAAGCGCCGGGTAAGGCCAGGAGCGCCGCGCAAATCAGCCCCCCCGTGGAAGATTCAGCAAGTGCGACGGTTTCCTTGCGAGCGCGCAGCAGGGCGGCGGCGTGCTCGGCCGCCGCAATTAGCGATTCCATGTCCGGATGTCCACTGGTGGGAAGCGCGGTAGGCTACGCGCCCTTGGCTTTGGTATCAATCGAACGGGTGGAACCAGTCGAATGGAGCGGCGGCGCGGACTCAGCCGACCCACAGCGAAAAGACGCGCATGCGCGTCACGCGGTCGAAGACGCCCGGACATTCAATTTGTAAGTCTGTGAGGTGGCGCACAGAACGCACACGCTGTGCCCGCAGACAATCCGCTGACCCCTCTTTGCGTACTTACTCACAGGAGATGAAATTGAAGAAAATCATCAGTCTAGCGATTGCCTGCCTGGTTATTTCGAGCCAATCGTTTGCCCAGACCGCGCAACCTGGCGCCGGCGCGGGAGGTGGAGCGGGGGCCGGCGCGGCGACCGGTGCCGCAGTAGGCGGACTGAGTGCGGGCGCAATCGCAGCGATCGCCCTGGGGCTTGCAGCCTTGGCCGCGGCGGCCTCGGACAGCAATAGCGACAATCCTGCGGCAACGGGGACCACCGGCACGACCGGCACCCGCTGAACCGGCCCCCCCCGGATTTAAGAAAGCCCCGGCGCGCCGGGGCTTTTTTTATGCCTGTTTTGCTTACGTCTGGCCTGATCTTACAAATTCGCCGGCGCCGACGCGCTCAATTCTGGTAGAAATAGCGCAGATAAGAACTCCAAGAACCTACCGGTCCCGATGCGTGGGGAGGCCATGACACTGATCCGGATTGCAGTGCTATTGCTCCTGCCTGCCGTGTGCTTTGCGCAGGCACCGGCCACCCGCTACCGAGGGGCGGCCGCTTATCCCGCGCCCGAAGCGACGGCAGTCTGGAAATCCCTCGGCGCCAGTTATGTGCGCAAAGCGCTGAAGGAAAATGCCCTCGAGCGCGACCCTGCCTGGAACGCCAGGCTGGATTCAGTGATGCGTGCAGTAGGTGTCGCGGCTGCGGTGCTGTACCCGCGCTATGCGCCGATCACTTGGCGGGCGCTCCTCATCGAAGGGTTCGGCCACGGCGCTGTCGCGTTCCCTGGCGGCACAGTACTGGTCGATGCGAAATTCGCTCGCGAACTCGACATGGCTGATGACGAGCTCGCCCTCGTCCTTGCGCATGAGGTTGCCCACGTCGTGGCAGACCACCCATCGGAGAAACTTTCGTTTATGGCCGACAAGCTCGGCAAGGATCGGGCGCCGGACGCGGGCTCCGCCCTGGTGGCCTTCTTTACCCAAGACGCATACGCCGTCGCGTTCCAGCCCACTGCCCGCATGCAGGAGCGGGAGGCAGATGCCATCGGGGCCATGATCTTTACACGCACCGACTTCAACGCGCAGCGCGCACTGGGGCTCTTTGACAAACTGGCAAAGTCGGAATCGGGCGGCATCGAAACCGCCACGCACGATTCAGCCACGGCCCGCAAGCGCACAGTCGCCCAAGCCATCGAGGCGGCTGGAATGCAGGTCCGGGACGCTTTGCACAGACCTAAAATGGATACGCGCTGACCCGAACGCCCCGCGCATCGGATTCGACGCGAATCAGGGGATTGGAGCCATCGCTGTGCGTGAAAACGCGCTCACCTCCGAATCCCGAATAGCGGATGGTCCAAGTCTGCGGCATGTAGCCGAATGCGCGGCGGGTGCCCCACGCCAGATCAAAATCTTCGCTTTCGGTGCGCGTTTCGGTTACCTCACGGCTCAGCGTTGCCGAGATTTTCCACACCGCTGAACGACTTGGGGCTTTGTCCAGCGCGCCGGCGTCGCCGTTTTCCGTAGCAAGCCTGACGCGCCAGCAGATCGAATTGCCGCCATGTGGTGCGGCTTCATCCAGCGAAGGGGAATCGCTTGCTGCAGGCGAATCGGTCCCGCCCAGCACGACTTTTCCAGATCCTGGTTTGATCGTCCATCCGTCTGCCAGTTCCTGCGCGGAAAGGGTCAGGCATCCCGTCTGCTCGGTTTCGCCGCGCTCCGCGCTGAGCGAGTATGTTTCCGAGGTTCGCGGCCTTTCTTCGGCGCGAGTGACATGGTATCGGTGCGAAATGGTTGCATGACCGGCCGAATTCGGCAGCACGCCCATGACGATGAAATTCTCATACCCCGCGCGCGCTGCCAAATCGAAGATCGGGTGCTCCCACGGCACAGTGACTTCTGCGCGCTTCCAGACGATTTCGCGCGACTCTCCGGGGGCCAACGAGGCCGTCGGTATCGAAAAAGACAGGCTCTCGGCATCGTAGGCGTGTGCAGCATATGTCGCACCGTTGAGCGTCAAGCGCGGGACGACACCCGCAGGATACGCGGACGGAAAACTGCCGCGCACGGTAATCGTCTGGAAAGGCAAGAATGAAAAGAGGTAATACGGCCCATACGAACGAACCTGTGGCACTTGTGCCGGAACGCTCAATGCGTCGGCCACCGCGTTGACCTTATCGCCCCTGTCTTTTACCGCCACGATTTCCCGCCGGGCCCATGCAGAAGTGGTGTCATCAATCGCAGCGACCATGCCGGTCTCGGCGGCGCTCCATTGGCCAGCCGTGGCAGCCAGCCTGTCCGAGAATGCGAGCCGGGCTCTTGCGACCGCACGCTGCGCCTGCAGTCCAGCCGTGATCGCCACTTCGTTTCCCGCGATGATGGTTTCGGCGACCATTTTCGACGTCGCTGACTTCCAGTCGCTCAGCGCCGCACCGAGCGAGTCTTGCGCGTAAGTTTGCGGCTCCTGCCCCGCAATTCCAGCGATTCCAATTGCCCCGACGCCCCCGATGGCCACCGCAATGGGGGCGAAGTCCACAATGGCCGCCACCGCCGCCGGATGCGCAGCCGCAACGGACATGACAGCAGCGCAACCGCTCAGCGCGCACTGGCAGCCGGCTAGCACCACTATCGCAACAAGACGCATCTGTGAGCCGTTGGGATCATTAGCGTGGCTTAACATATTCGCACCGGTCGGGCGACCTCAGGCTTTTCCACCGCATGCCGAGGACTGCGTAAAATTTCTGATTGGATGGAGTGTTCGAGGCCAAGACGGGATCCCGGCGAACGCTGTGGTTCTTCGCGTTCGCCTGCAATTTTTATAAGGGGTTATTTATCTTCGTTTTTCCGGACTATCGGGAAGCTGTACAGCCAGGCCGGCTATCGCGCGAAACTGGCGGAAGGGGTGGGATTCGAACCCACGAAGGCTTGCGCCTTGCCGGTTTTCAAGACCGGTGCAATCGACCACTCTGCCACCCTTCCCACTTGCAACTGCCGGTCGCGGCCCAATTTTAACCGTGCGGCTGCATTAGGAAGCGCAATGCATTGATATGGCTGGATTTGAGGTATGAAACTTCAGCCCGATTTGGTAGTCTTAGTGCAAGAGCGCATCTGCGCCCGTCCGTTTTCCCACAGGAGGGAACATGCAACCCGAACTCAGGCCCATCCCGAATAACGATAGCGCTTTTGGCCGCGAGGTGCCGCGTTACGCCCCCGGCGACAACGCCATCGACGCGGGCAATTCCCAAAAGGTCCTGCGTAACACCTACTTGCTCCTCGCGCTCACAATGGTCCCGACGGTGATCGGCGCCATGGTGGGAATGAGCACCGCGGGCATTGTCATGCAGCACCCGATCATGATTTCGCTGGTAATGCTGGCGGGTGTCATCGGCCTGCAGTTCGGAATTTCGGCCAACCGCAACAGCGGTATCGGCGTCGCGCTGCTGCTTTTGATGACCGGGATCCTGGGCTGGTGGCTGGGTCCGATCCTGACCGTCGCGCTTGCGCTCAAGAATGGCCCGGCTCTCGTTGGCTACGCTGCGGGTGGCACGGGACTGGTGATGGCAGTCATGGCGACCATTGCCACCACGACGAAACGTGATTTCAGCTTCATGGGGAAGTTTCTCATGGTTGGCATGATTGTCGTCATCGTGGCTGCACTGGCGAACATGTTCCTGCAGTTGCCCGTACTGTCGCTCGCGATCTCTTCGGTTGCCATCGTCGTGTTTTCGCTGTTCCTGCTGCATGACCTGTCACGCATCGTGACCGGTGGCGAGACGAACTACGTGATGGCAACTACGGGCGTGTACCTGAGCCTGCTCAACATCTTCGCCAGCCTGCTGCATCTCCTCATGGCGTTGACCGGCGAAAAGGACTGACCGCCAAGTCGGCGAGCACCGCAGAAAAGGCGCCCTCGGGCGCCTTTTCCTTTTGCGGGGCCGATTATTGCGTGCCGCGCTCGAACTGGGCGATCGATTCGACGTGGGTGGTGTGGGGGAACATGTTGACTACTCCGGCCGCAACCAGCCTGAAACCGCGCGTGTGAACCAGAATCCCGGCGTCCCTCGCCAGGGTCGCCGCATCGCAGGACACGTAAACGATCCGCTGGGGCCACGCATCCGGCAGGGCCTTCACCAGTTCCGCAGCCCCGCTGCGCGGTGGGTCGATCAGGATCTTGTCGAAGGGGCCCCATTGACCCAGCCGCTCGGCATCGGCTTCGAACAGGTTAGCGCAAATGAAACCGGCTCGGTCCGACAGCCCATTGGCCGCTGCATTTTCCCGCGCGCGTACGATAAGATCCTCGGCACCTTCGATTCCCGTGACGCGGGCGCCACTTGCGGCAAGCGGCAGGGCGAAATTCCCCACCCCGCAGAAGAGGTCGGCTATTCGATCGCCCTCTTGCGGGTCGAGCATGCGCACCGCGCGTCGCACGAGGATCCGGTTGACGCCATGATTAACCTGGGTGAAGTCCGTCGGCCGGAATCCGATGCGAATCCCGAACTCGGGCAGCGCATAGTCCAAGGCCGGCATCGATGCCGGATGAAACGGGACGGCCGTAGCGGGCCCTTTGGGTTGCAGCCAAAGCCATACGCCGTGTGCTTCGGAAAACGACCGGAGAATATCTTGGTCGTGGTCGGACACCGGGTCGAGGTTGCGCACGACCAACACGTCAACGGCATCGCCCACCGCGACTTCAATCTGGGGGAGCCGCTCGCGCATGTCGAGGGAAGAAACCAGCTCCCGAAGGCGGGGTATCAGGCGCGAAATGTGCGGGGGCAGGTTTTCACATTGCCGCATATCAGCTACGAAGCTCGATTTCCGTTCGTGGAAACCGACCAATGCCCCGCGGGGAAGCGGCAGCCCACGGACCGCCATGCGCGCCCTGTGACGGTAACCCCACTCTTGCCCGTACACGATGGGCAGCAGCATTTCTGGAACCACCTTGCCGATCCTTTGCAGCGAATCCTCGAGCCAACGTTGCTTGGCGGCCATTTGGGTGCGTACGTCCGCGTGCTGCGTGGCGCACCCGCCGCACATGCCGAAATGGGGGCACGGGGGGAGGCGCCTCCCGGCGCTCTCGCGCAGAATGCTGAGCGCTTCTGCCTGATCGTAGGAACTGCCCTTGCGGGTGGTACGGGCGACTACCACCTCACCAGGCAGTGCTCCCTCGACGAATACGACCTTTCCTTCGTCCCGCGCGACCCCTCGCCCCTCCGACTCGAGCGATTCGATGGCCAGCGTGCGCAGGTGGGCGGGACCGGAGTCGCCGGCCGGGGCGTGTCTCGGCCCCCTGCGTTTACGCATTCAGCAGCGGATCGCGCCAGCGCGCCAGAAATTCCGCCCAGTGCGGCTGGGCCAGCTTTTCGAGGGCCGCACGCAGGACTGCGCACTCGCGCCGGAACTGCTCCATTCCCATCGCTCCGCGCATGACCTGGTAGCGCAGGTAGAGCAGGTAAGTGTTTGCCGTATCGGCTTCGCAGTAGCTGCG
>JBBQCV010000178.1:0-7447 GCA_038319115.1 Burkholderiales bacterium
GCAGCCGGCACCTCCTCGAACAGGAAGACCTCGAAGAAGCGGCGCATCAGCGCATCGCCACGCAGGTAGTCCCGGAGCGCCGCCCGCTCGGCGGCGAACTCATTCTGCACACTGCTGAGGAAGATGCGCAGCGGGGTCATACGAGACGGGTCCGTCCGGTGAGCAGCTCCTGCATCTTCCCGACCTTCGGAACCCATATCCAGCCCTCGCGAGCCGGTACGTCTGCAGGAGGCTCCTCGAATACGTCTGGAGTGTTCGCGAACAGGCAGGCCATCGCCGCCGTCCTCTCCGACATGGACGCCGAAAAATTGACGGCTTCCAACAGTGGCATCTCGTCTCCATACAGCCGGTCTGTATTGCCGGCTTCCTGGTAGGTGCGCAACAGTATTGCTAGATCGAGCGCATCCTTCGGATTTACGGTGCCGCGATCAGCCCAAGCGAAAAGCTTTAGCAGCGCGAGCCCCGGCAGTGAGATCACTGGGGCGACGAAGTTCTCTGAAACTTCAATCTCAACCGTGTTTGCGAGGGCCTCTTCGTAACCCATGACGTTCATAACCTCCCCTGTCCCGGGAGGCCATTCGATCAAGTTTGGCGGCCCCTCGACCCCACCGAACGGAATGATGTCGATCGGGTAGCCACTGCTTTGGGGGGTTATCTTGTAATAAAGACGGTGTGCAATTTGGGGAACGGCCTCAAATCTGCCGGTCGCGGTCAGTGTCGCTTTGATGGTTTCAAATTGCTCCCAGGTCTCGACCGCGATCCCAAAATCTACGTCCTTTGTTGCGGCACCTGTTTTAATGCCATGCACGTGCAGTAAAAGGATGTCTCTTGCCATGGCGCCGCACAGAAAGTATTTCATGTGCAACGCTCGCATACGCGTATCAAACTCCCGCATGACTGTAACGGTCAGCGGATCAACGGGATGATCAGTTTTTACGCAGAGCATTCTCGATGTGCTTGTCGCGAATCATTCCGGCCACTTCTAAGTTTCGCGGATCGAGCGTTCCTATCAGGTCCGCATATATAAGGATCGGCGGAACAATATCTGTGTCGTTGTTATCGAGTGGAATATGCCAAAACGCGTCCAGAATTTCGATGTCTCCTTTTGGATCTGCTCGAAGTCGATTTGCTGCCACAAGCTTTGGAAGCGCTCGGTTTAAATTTTCTCCGCCTTGGTCTGGCTGTATGTAGATGGTGCAATTGTCAGGCTTGAGATGTTTAGTTAGTCGTGCTGCCGCGATTTCACCGCCCCAGTAGGCGTGCAAGCCGGTTAGATCGGCCCTCCTCCACCAATCCGGAGCTTCCGCGCGGAAGCGGCGTGGATTCAGTTTAGGGCGCAGCTTAATTGGATAGTTAGTAACCCACTCCTCAAAGAGTCGTATCGGCTCCAGGAAACGACGGTGACGTTTTCTTTTTCCACCTGCGATAAAACCACGTGCTTCGAGGTCGAATAGAACCCGGCCTACCGCGCCAAGAGCGACGTGGGCAGCATCAACAATGTCTCGATATGGCGCGTTTAGAAGTTTTGGTTTGCAAAGGAGGGCAAACACGACGCGAAGCGCGGTCGCTGTGCCCGCGCCCCGCTTACCTTTATTTGTGTTTGCTTGGTCAACCGGCTTCTCGCCGGTGATATACACGCGCAAACCGGGTTCATTGAGATACGTGTTGCCGGCAATGTCCAGAAAAGGGATTTCCAATTTTCGACATTGTTTGGCTATTGTTGGGGTTATATGGGGCGCGAACAGTAACCCGCGTTCTCCGAATTGTTCAATCTGGGCTTTGATGTGCCCTAGCGCCGCCAATCTGTCGACGTGAGTTTTCGCTTCCACTAGGTAGCGGAGCTTTTCTCCACCTACGTAGAGATCGATTTGGGCGTCGACCCGACGGGCATTTCTGGTCGTTCGTTTTTCGAGCGTGACAACGCGCCCTTTCACCCCGGTTGTCTCTTCCAGCGCCTCTAGCGCTCGACCCAACTCACCCAATAGATGGGCTTCGTTATTAATCAAGGTGGGCGTAACCATGACGTCACTCCGGCAGTTTGTTCATTTTATCATTATGTTCACGTAACGTGAACAGCGACTAAGAATGAACAAGAATCCCCGCCCCACGCTCCGCCACCATGATCGTTGCCGCATTGGTATTGGCGGAGGTAACCGAAGGCATTACCGAAGCATCGATCACCCTCAACCTTTCCACTCCCCGCACCCGCAACTCCGGATCCACGACCGACCGCTGATCGCTACCCATCCGGCACGTGCTCGTCGGGTGGAACACAGTCCCGCCGCGCGAGCTGGCGAATTTCCACAGGTCTGCCCGCGTCTTTACTTCCGGCCCGGGCATCGTCTCGGCATCCCACAGCTCCTTGAACGCCGGCTGGCGGTAGATTTCTCGGAGCATTTCCAGGCCCGAGACGATCACCTCGCGGTCGTGCTGCTCGCTGAAATATCTCGGTTCGATCTTCGCCTGTTTCATCGGGTCGGCCGACTGGATCGCCAGCCTGCCCCTGGACAGCGGCCGGCACTGGCAGGCCGAGGCGCTGAATCCCGAGTACGCGTGCAGCGGGTCACCGGGCTTGTCGACCGAGAGCGGCATGACGTTGAACTGGATATCGGCGCGGTCGTCCCTGGCCTGCGGCGTGCGCGCAAACCCGCCGACCTGGCCTGCGCCTACTGTGAGCGGCCCGCGATTCTGGAACATCCATTGCAGCCCCATCTTGGCGAGCTCGATCGGGTTCCTCACCTGGTCGTTGAGCGACATCTTCTTTTTGAGGCGCAGGATGACCCGCGCCTGGTAGTGGTCCTGCAGGTTCTCGCCGACTTCGGGCGCATCCACGAGCACCTTGATGCCGTGCTGTTGCAGCACATTTGCCGGGCCGATGCCCGAGAGCTGCAGCACCTGCGGCGATTGCAGCGAGCCGGCCGAGAGGATGACTTCCTTCTCCGCCCTCGCCTGCTCGACGTTTCCGTCCCTGACCCATTCGACGCCGACGGCGGTGGTGCCCTCAAAGAGCAGCCGGGTCACATGGGCGTGGGTCGTGATGGTGAGGTTGGGCCGGCTTTGTGCGGGGCGCAGGAACGAGCGCGCCGCCGACGAGCGCCAGCCGTCCTTCATCGACAGCTGGTAGGCGCCGACGCCGTAGTCGGTCTCTGCGTTGAAATCGCGGTTGCGCGGCAGGCCGTATTGCTGGCCGGCTTCCATCCACAGGTTGCAGTAGGGATGGTCGTTCTGCAGGTCCGATACGCCCAGTTCGCCCGAGGCGCCGTGGTATTCGTTCTCGCCGCCCGCGTAGTTCTCCGAGCGCCTGAAGTACGGCAGCACGGTGTTGTAATCCCATCCCTGCGCGCCGGCCTTTACCCAGTCGGCGTAATCCTCGCGCTGGCCGCGGATGTAGATAAGGCCGTTGATCGAGCTCGATCCGCCCAGCACCCGCCCGCGCGGCCACACCACGTTGCGCCCGGCCGAGCCTTCGCTTGGCTCGGTGTCGAACTGGCGCGTGAAGCGCGGATCCACCATGGTCTTGAAATACCCGACCGGCAGGTGGATCCAGAAATTGCGGTCCGGCCCGCCGGCCTCGAGCAGCAGCACCCGATGGCCCGCGCCGGAGAGCCGGTTCGCGAGGAGGCACCCCGCCGAACCGGCACCGACGATGATGTAGTCGTAATCCGTCATCGTGTCACCAGGTCCGGCCGGGCGGCGCCGCCCTTGATGAGCGCGTCGTTGGCCGCATGCGGGTAGCAGGCCGAGGCATCGACGAGCTTCTTCGCTCCCGACACTGGCGTGTTCCGCGCCCCCATGGTCTTCGACATTCGGTCTTCGACATTCGCGTTCTCCTTGCCCAAAGTTTATCCTCTCAGCATGGGAAACGTTTTTCAGGGGCAAGGTCAAGCCATGAGCCAATCCGTGCCGATCGCCAAGCTGGAGGCGTTCGTGTATCGCGCGCCGATCGAAACCCCGGTGCAGACATCGTTCGGCACCATGCGCGACCGCCCGGCCGTCTTTGTGCGCGTCACCGGCGAGGACGGCCTCGAAGGCTGGGGCGAGATCTGGTGCAACTTCCCCACCGTGGGCGCCGAGCATCGCGCGCGGCTGGCCGATTCGGTGTTCGCACCGTTGCTGGTGGGAAAGTCGTTCGCGTCGCCAGAGTCAGCTTTCCTCGACCTGACCGCCAAAACCGAAGCGCTGGCGATCCAGGCCGCCGAGCCCGGGCCGCTGGCGCAATGCGTCGCCGGCATCGACACCGCCTTGTGGGACCTGCACGCGCGGCGCCTGAAGCAGCCCCTGTGGAAGCTGCTCGGTGGCAAGTCGCCGGTCGTTCCGGTGTATGCGAGTGGCCTCAACCCCACCGCGCCGGAGAAACTCGCCGCGCAAAAGCTGGCCGAGGGCTATCGCGGATTCAAGCTCAAGGTGGGCTTCGGCTTGGAGCGCGACCTCGCCAACCTCAAGGCATTGCGCGCGGTGATTGGTGAGTTGCCGCTCATGGTGGATGCGAACCAGGCGTGGGACCTCGCCACCGCCATCGAGATGGCCGCGGCATTCGAACCTTTCAATCTGGGATGGCTGGAGGAGCCGCTGCGGGCCGACCGGCCATGGGGCGAATGGCAGGATTTAGCCTCGAAAGCCAAGCTGGGCCTGGGGGCAGGCGAAAACTTGGCAGCATTTGCCACGTTCGAATCGGCCATTTCTTCGCACGCACTCGCGGTGGTGCAACCCGACATCGCCAAGTGGGGTGGCTTCACCGGCTGTCTGACGGTGGCGAAGAGGATCCTCGGCCACGGCCTGCGCTATTGCCCGCATTACTTAGGCGGCGGCATCGGCCTGCTCGCTTCGGCGCACCTGCTCGCCGCGGTGGGCGGCGGCGGCATGCTCGAAGTCGACGCCAATCCCAACCCGCTGCGCACGCTCACGTGCGGACCGGTGGCCAAAGTTTCGCAAGGCGAAATCGTGCTCGGCGATGAGCCGGGATTGGGGTTTTCACTGTCACCCGAGCTGCTCAGCGAGTACGCCGTACTTCATTGAAGGGTATAAGGGGCGGACAAAATATCCAAGGAGAAGACAATGACCCGACGCACCGCCCTCGCCGCATGGGCTGCATCCACCGCGCTCTGCGCAAGCTTCTTTGCCGCGGCCGCTTTCGCGCAAGCCTTCCCCTCCAAGCCCATCAAGATCATCGTCCCCTACCCGCCCGGTGGCGTGGTCGACGTGATCGCGCGCTCGATCGGCGAGCAGATGGCCAAGGCGACCGGACAGCCGAGCGTGGTGGAGAACCGTGTCGGCGCGGCCGGCGCGATCGGCACCGAGGTCGTGGCGCGCTCGGCGCCTGACGGCTATACGCTGGTCGTCGCGAGCCCCTCGCATACGGTCAACGTCAGCCTGTATTCCAAGCTCGCATGGCATCCGCTCACGAGTTTTGCGCCGGTGGCGATGGTCGGGGTGATTCCCAACGTGCTCCTCGTGCACCCCTCTGTGCCTGCGAAGACGCTGGCCGAGTTCGTCGCCTACGCCAAGTCCAAGCCCGGCCAGATCAACTATGCCTCGGCCGGCGCGGGCTCGTCGGTGCACCTCGCGGCCGAACTGCTCGAGCAGATGGCCGCCATCAAGCTCGTGCACATTCCGTACAAGGGCCAGCCCGAGGCGGTCACGGCTCTCATCACCGGCGAAGTGTCGATGATGCCGCTCACCATGGCGCTGGCCAAGACGCGTATCCAGGCCGGCCAGGCGCGCCCGCTGGCGGTGACCACGCCCAAGCGCTCGGCGTCGCTGCCGCAGACCCCCACCGTGGCCGAGAGCGGCTATCCGGGCTATGAGGTCAGCACGTGGTTCGGCTACCTCGCCCCGGCCGGCACGCCCGCCGATGTGGTGGCCAAGCTCAACGCCGAGATCAATGCCGCGCTGAAGCACCCCGACGTGGAGAAAAGGCTGCTTGCGCTGGGCGCCGAGCTCGATCCGGGCACGCCGCAGACTTTCGGCAAGTTCCTCGAGGCCGACATGAACCGCTGGGCCAAGGTGATCAAGCAGGCCGGCATCAAGGCCGACTGAGGCCGCGCAGGCCGCCGCGCGCCGCTGCTCACGCTCCTGCTCGCGCCGAACCTGGCCACGACGAGCGTCATGACCGAACGCATGCCCGACCGCATGAACGAAACTACGCGCCCGTTCCTGCTGGCGCAGGTCAGCGACCTGCACATCAAAGCGGGCGGCAAGCTCTCGTATCGCATCGTTGATACGGCCGGCATGCTGCGCGCGTGCATCGCACACATGCTCGCGCAGCCGCAGCGGCCCGACGTGGTGGTGTTCACCGGCGACCTCGTCGATTTCGGCCGGCCAGACGAGTACGCCGTGCTGCGCGAGCTCATCGCGCCGCTCTCCATGCCGGTGTACCTGCTCCCGGGCAACCACGACGAGCGCGGTGCGCTGCGCGAAGCGTTTCCCGGCCACGCGTACCTCAACCAATCCGGCGGCACACCCGACGGCGCTGTCGTGTATGCGATTGACGACCACCCGGTGCGTATCGTGGCGCTCGACACCACCGTGCCCGGAAAATCCGGCGGCTTGGTCGACGCCCCGCGCCTCGCGTGGCTGGACGCCAAGCTGGCCGAAGCGCCGGGCAAGCCTACGGTGGTGCTCATGCATCATCCGCCGTTCCACACCTTCATCGGCCACATGGACAGGCAAGGGCTGGAAGGGTCAGCGGACCTCGCCGGAGTGATCGAAAAGCACCCGCAGGTGGAGCGCCTGCTGTGCGGCCACCTGCACCGACCGATCCAGGCGCGCTTCGCGGGCACCATCGCGTGTACCGTGCCGGGCCCGGCGCACCAGGTGGCGCTCGACCTGGCCGAAGATGCGGCGTCGCGCTTCGTGATGGACCCGCCCGCCTATGGACTGTATGCCTACACGCCTGCCGTCGGAATGATCAGCCACACCGCCTTCGTCGGCAATTTCGCCGGGCCGTACCCGTTCTACGAGGGCGGCAAGCTCATCGACTGACGCGTGGCTGCGCGCGCCCGGGCCACGATGGCGATCAGTTCGTCGCGCGGACGCAGCCCGGCTCGCCGCCGGTGATCTGCAGGTCGGTGCCTTCGCCGTACTGCGCGCCTGTCGTCGGCCCACCGGTTAGTCGCCCCGTATGCCGGTTTCTTACAGCACCGCGCAGCCTGGGCGTGGGTGTCCGGGTGTGTGTGTCCGGTATGAGTGTAAGTGGGCGGTGCCCCCGGCGACTAAGTTCAAACAACGCCGCCGCGAGGCCGACCATGAAGAAAACCTGGCAGGACCTTACACACTGCCGCCTGTGCTGGAAGATCGCCGCAACGGTATTCCTGCTGATCCTCGCGGTGGAAAGCGTGATCCTCGTGCCTTCGTCGCAGCGATTCGAGGCCGGATTACTCGGCCAGCGCGCGACCCACGGCATTATCGCTGTGGAGCCAGTTCTGGCGGCCGCCGATTACGGCGAGAA
>JBBQCV010000179.1:0-7427 GCA_038319115.1 Burkholderiales bacterium
ACCCGTATCTCGTGGGCCAGCCCTACCGCCTGCGCCACCTGCGGCGCGCGCTCGAGCACATCGCCATGAGCCGCGGGGTGTGGTTCACCACGCCCGGGGAGATCTGTACCTTCGTGGACTCGCTCGAGCCCCGATAGCGACCCTACCGGGGCGCCTGCCTGCTACTCGCCTGCGCGCAGCACGCGCCGATAGCACGCGAGGAACTCCGGCCCCCCCGGCTTGCCGGCCAGGCACAGCGCGGGCGTGGCGAGGGTGCGGCGCACGTACTCCTCCTCGGTCACGCCATAGGCGCGCGCAGCCTGCGGCGCGTGGGTTGCGAGGTAGGCCGGGTCGAATCCCGCCAGCCCGAGCGGCGGCAGGTCGGCGCGATCGAGGTAGCGCGTCTGGTCGGGCGGCGTCTTGAGCATTTCGGCGAACAGGGTCTCGGGGATTCCCATGTCGGCGAGGTAGGCGCGCGAGCGCCGGTTGCCGGCTTCGAGGACGGCGGCGGCGTTGGCGTTCGACCCGGTGTCGACGCCCACCACGCCGATGCCCTTCACGAAGGTGGTGAGCCGCGGGGTATGGATGCCGATCGCGCCATCGCGCGCCACGCCGCGCACCACGCCGCCGGCGAGGACGTACACGCAGGCGCTCGCGCAACGCCCGCGCACGAAGACATGCGCCCGGGCGGCGCGCACCATGCGACCGATGTCGATCGCCGCCAGCCCGTCGCCTCCCGGGCTGTCGACGATCAACACCGCGCCGGCCGGCAGGCGCGCGGGATCGGCCGACACAAACGCCTCGCGCAGCCCGGCCACGGTCTTCTGCGAGATGGTGCCGTTGAGTTCCACCACCCGGATGCCGCGCGGCAGGGGCGCCGCACCGGGCGTACGCTCGGACGCGGGTTGGGGCGCAGGTTCCGGCACCCCAGCCGGCGCCGCGCCCCCCGCGCACAGCGCCGCGGCAAGGAAGCATGGCGCGAGCCAACCCGCGGATGGAATGTGCCAGGCGAATCGCAACACCGATTGCAGCGAGAATAGGCCCCTGGCCCGAAGGAAACCCGTCATGAGAATGGTCCTGTTGCTGGTGAGCAGGTTATGCGCATCGATGTCATTCGCCGCCCCCCCCTCGGTGCACATCGAGGACCTCACCTGGGTCGAGGTGCGCGATGCCATCGCCGCGGGCGCGAGCACCGCAATTTACTATGCCGGCAGCACCGAGCAGAACGGCCCCCACATGGCCACCGGCAAGCACAACGTCATCGCTCGCCATGTGGCAGGGCGGATCGCCGCGACGCTTGGCAACGCGCTGGTCTACCCGGTGATGCCTTTCGCGCCCACGGGCGACCCCGCCACCCGGTCGGACCACATGCGCTTTCCCGGGAGCGTCAATGTGTCGGAGGCGACGTATGCCGCGGTCGCGCGCGACGTCGCCGCAAGCGCGCGCGCCGCGGGCTTTCGCCACGTGATCCTCATGGGGGACCACGGCGGCGGCCAGAAAACGCTCGAGGCGATGGCCGCCCAGCTCGATCGGCAATGGCGCGGCAGCGGGACGCATGTGTACTACGTTGGCGACGCCTACTTCGCCGCCGCGGAAAAGGCCGATGCGGTGCTGCGCTCGCGCGGACTGCCGGTGGGTGCGCATGCCGGCATCCCGGACACCTCGGAACTGATGGCCCTCGACACGACCGGGCAGTGGATCCGGCGCGAGCGCATGCAGCCGGGGAATGCGGACAACGGCGTCGACGGCGACCCGCGCCAGGCCAGCGCCGAACTCGGGCGCATTTTCATGCAGATGAAGGTCGACGCCGCGGTGGCGCAGATCCGCGCGCGAATCAAAGCCGGCGGCTAGCCCCGCGCGCCAGTGACGCTGGCGCCAGCGCAGCTACTGCGGCGCACGCCTTCCGAACAGGCCGCGCGCGCGGCGCAGGCAACCGGTGAAAGGCAGCACGTACATGCGGGTCACGCTGTGCCAGTCGCGTTCGGTGCCGTCGCCCAGGCCCATGCGGAATGTTTCGGCCCGCCGCTCGGGCATGCGCAGCGTGCCGTACAAGCGGTCCCAGAGCGCCAGCGAGAAGCCGCGGTTGCAGCCGCCCCGGCCGTCTATCTCATGCCGCGCCTCGCAGCTGTGGTGGAGCTGGTGATGCGCTGGGCTCACGATCCATCGGCCCACGCGCGGGCCGTAGGTGATCCACACATGCGAATGGCGCAGGTTGTCGATGAGGTTAACCGCCCATAGCGCCACATGCAGCCCGAGGAAGGCGAAGAAACCGATCTTGCCTGGCGCTACGAGGTTGAATCCCCAGGTGGCGAGGCCCGTCAGGACCGCAGGCACCCACGCCATCACCAGCAGGTCGACCGGGTGGGCCCGGTAGGCGGTGATGGGCGTAAGGACTTCGGCCGAGTGGTGGACCTTGTGGAACTCCCACAGCGCCGGCACGTCGTGCAGCAGGCAGTGGGCGACAAAGCGCCCGAAATCGTAGGCGACGAAGAACACCACCGTATAGGCGAGGCGCACCCCCAGCCCGGCGTTGGCCGCGGTGTCGGCGGCCGCCTCGCGCCCGAGCGCGGCGTCCATGAGCCAGGCGACGCGCGCATCGCTGAACAGGAGCCACCCGAACAGCGCCGGCAGCAGCAGCGCATTGGCGAGATACAGGCGGTAGTCGGCGCGTGCGGAAACGTGTCCCCACACCGCGGGGCTGAAATACCCGTGGAACTTGCGCCGCCAGGTTTCGTGCGGCGCGGCGGCGCGCCCCGCAAAGTATGCCGCCACCGCCATGATCGCGAGCGTGGACAGGATGAACGGCCAGTACAGGTAGGAATCGCGCTGCAGGAACGCGAGCACGGCGCGGGCGAAATGGAAGCCGAAGTAATACACCGCGTCGAACACGCGCTGCAGGTGGTCGGGAAGTCCGGTCATCGCGGGAGCATCGAACGCGCGGCTTTCAGCGCGAGGACTTGGACAGTCGCACGTTCGACAACGCGAGGCGGTCGACGACGTTGCGCAACAGCGCGCGCAACAGGTGATGCCGGCAGCCGATGCTGGTCTTTTCCAGGTCGGCGACCGAGAACTCGGCCACCGTAGCGTCCGTCATGGACTCGATGGTGGCCTGCCGCGCGAGCTCGCCGCCGCCGATGTAGGACATCTCGCCGAACCACTCGCCGCCGCTGATCACGTTGAGGAGCTGCCCGCCTTTGGTGACCTTGAGCTCACCCTTGGCCAGGAACAGCAGGGCGTCGCCCGGAGCGTCTTCGGTCAGCAGCACGGTGCGCCCAGGCACGCGCGTCCAGCGCGCCACTTTCACGAGCTCCCAGATCTCGCCATCGGCGAGGTTGGCGAGCATGCCGACGGCGCGCAGCGCGGCGTATTTCTCGATGTCGGGAATGCTGTGCACATAGACGCTCAGCTTGCCGATGCTCGCGATCTCGAGGGCGAACTCGGCCCAGCTCGCATAGCGCCTGGCGGGGTCCTTCTCCAGCGCCTTGAGCACCAGCTCGTCGATACCGCCCGGAAGCCCGGGCCGCAGGCGGCTCGGCGGCAGCGGCGCCTCGGTGATCACCTTGTGGATCAGCGCGGGGATGCTGTCGGCAACGAAAGGCCTCTGGCCGGTGAGGAGCTCATACAGCATGACGCCGACGCAGTACATGTCGGTCTTGTGCGTGAGGGCCTCGCCATTGAGCTGCTCGGGCGACATGTACGCAGGGGTGCCTATGCTGACCGTATCGTTGGCCTTGCCGGTGCGCAGCACCGCCGCGCCGAAATCGGTCACCTTCACCTCGGTGCCGCCGGCCACCATGATGTTGGCCGGCTTGATGTCGCGATGGATCACCCCTTCACGGTAGGCGTAATCGAGCGCGCCGCAGCACTTGAACACGACTTCGATCGCATCGCCCACCGACAGCAGGTTGGCCGGGTCGGCGTACATGGACAGGTTGCTGCCGGCGACGTACTCCATGGCGATATGGCCCGCATCCTCGGTGACCACCGCGTCGAGGATCGCCACGATGTGCGGGTGGTTGAGCTTGCCGGCGAGCGAGGCTTCGTTGAGGAACTGCTCGCGCAACACCTCGCCGAATTCGGGATCCTCGAATATGGCGGGATTGATGACCTTGAGGGCCACCTCGGCGCCGGAGAACGTGTCGGTCGCCAGGTACACGGTGCCCGATGCCCCCTCGCCCAGCTTGCCCTTCAGCTCGTACTTGCCGACTCGTTCGGTCACTGCTCCCCCTCGCATGGCTGGCGCATTTTGCCATGCCCTTCGGCTGGGGGACGCCAGCCGCTTGGGGGAATTCCGCGGCAGCAAAGTCGTCCGGCGGTCGGCGCGTTGCCGCCGAAAGCGGGCAATGGCCGTAAAATGGCGGCGCCCGTCCCCCATTCCGCGCCCTGCCGCGCACAAAGCCGCCATCAAGACACCCAAACGACTCTTGTCCCTCGTCGAGGAAGGCCTCGTCGACGAAGTCCTCCGCCAGCTCATGAGCGGCAAGGAGGCGGTCGTGTACGTCGTGCGCTGCGGCGAGGAAATCCGCTGCGCCAAGGTCTACAAGGAGCCCGAAAAGCGCGCCTTCCGCCAGGCTGTCCAGTACACCCAGGGGCGCAACGTCAAGAACAGCCGGCGCGCCCGCGCCATGGAGAAGGGCACCCGTTACGGGCGCCAGGAACTCGAGCAGGCGTGGCAGAACGCCGAGGTCAACGCGCTGCAGCGGCTCGCCGCCGCCGGCGTGCGCGTGCCCCGCCCGTACAACTTCCTCGATGGCGTCCTGCTCATGGAACTGGTGACCGACGCCGCCGGCAACGCCGCACCGCGGCTGAACGATCTCGAACTCACCCCTGAAGAGGCGCGCCGATACCATGCCGCGCTGATAGGCGAAGTGGTGCGCATGCTGTGCGCGGGCATCGTGCATGGCGACCTGTCGGAATACAACGTCCTCGTCGATAGCGACGGACCGGTGATCATCGACCTGCCGCAGGCGGTGGACGCGGCAGGCAACATCGGCGCGGGCGCGCTGCTCGAGCGCGACGTGGACAACCTGACGGGCTACTTCGGCCAATTCGCGCCGGAGTTGCGCCCGACCGACTATGGCAAGGAAATCTGGTCGATCTACGAGGCCGGCAAGCTCACGCCCGAAGTGGTGCTTACCGGCCGCTTCAAGCGCGTGGAAAAGGCCGTCGACGTGCACGGCGTGATGCGCGAGATCGACGACGTGAAGAAGGAAGAAGCCGCGCGCCAGGCCCACAAGCGCATGTTGGAAACGTAGCCGGGCGATCCGCAACCAAGCGCGGCTTTAAGCGCTTTCCTTTCGCGGGATTCAGCGCCGCCGGTAGACCGGCGCCGGCGGGATGGGCCACGGCGTGGCGAAACGGACCTGGTCGGCGTTGTAAAGCGACAGCATGCAGTCGCGGTGGCTGTCGGTGCCGGCGACGTAGCCGAGCCTGGTGCAGGCCGGCGCGTAATTTTCCGAGATATAGCCGGCCATCGCCTCGGCGCGCTGCTCGGGCGTCGCGCACCCGGCGATCGCCGCCAGCGCCATCGTCGCCACAAATCGAAACAACCGGTTGTTCACAGCCACCTCCATCCCCAAAGACAGCCATTGTGCCGGATGGTTCGGGCCGAGCCGCGTTCGGTCCCCGGCCGGACTATTCACTGTCGCTTACTCGGCGGGATTGCCTGCGTGGGTGCAGAAGCGCACCGATGCGCCGCCCGACTCCGGCATAGGATGGGGCCGGTCTTCGCGGCTCAGGCTTCGGGCGGCTTTCGCATCCGTCGATCGAGCAGCCGAAAATTCGCACAGGAGGGACGGACGATGGAATGGTTCCTGGTTGCATTGGTGGTGGCCGCGGGGGGGATCTGGACTTTCTATGTGCGCTCAAAGCGCATGCGCGCAAGCGACCAGGCCGCTGCGACGGCAGCGCGCGCGAGCCGCGAGGCGGCGGTTGCACCCGGCACACCGCACATCAACGTGAACGATGCGGCCGACGTGGCGCGCTGGTCGCGCGAATTCGGCGTGGACGAGTACGACCTCAAGGGCGCGGTGCAGGTCGCCGGACCCGGTGCGGATGCAGTACGCCGGCATCTGGCCGAAAAGTAACGAAGAGCGAACCGAAAAAGGGCGCAAAAAAAGGCGGACATCCTGCGATGTCCGCCTCGTTTTGCCCCGAAGGGCGTAACGCGATTACCGGCAGGCCGAAGGACGATACTTCGACAGGGTCGTGCCGCTGGTGCAGGCCCAGTTGATCGATCCACCGGTCGGGACCGTGCCTGCGGTCATGGCTTGGCCACCCGAGCTCGGTTCCATGATCAGGGTGTTGCCACCTGCGGCAGCCGTATAGGTGATGGTGATGGCGCCGTTCGCCCCGCTGGTGACGAGCGATGCCACGTTGGCCGTGGACGTGGGCGCCACCAGGCCCGAGGTCAGCGATGCAGCACCGGAGGCGGCGTTTTCGGAAACGGCGAGCTTGGCCGCGCCGGCCATCGCCAGGCCTTCGGCCACGCGGGTGCGAACCATGTAGTCCTGGTAGGCCGGCAGGGCGACCGCAGCCAGGATGCCGATGATCGCGACCACAATCATCAGTTCGATCAACGTAAAGCCTTGTTGTAGTCGTTTCATTTGGATCCTTTGGGGTTTGGAAGCAGAGACTGCGGGAATGCAGCCCCTCCTTTTTCCTACGCGCTGCAATGAAGCATTGATCACGCCCGTAAAAATGCGGCAGTAGTTGGCAAGAACCGGGCAATTGCGAATGGAATTCCGGGCTGCACCGCAAGTTTGCGTCACTTGATGACGCAGTTGGTCATGTGACACGGGACGCATTCGAATCTGACAAAAATCTGATCGATGCTGCCTGACGAAAGCGTATGGTTTCTACAGCGAAAAATCGGCGCGCGAACTGACGCAATCGACAGGCAACAGCGTCATTTCGTGCGCAGATTCTTGCATCGGCCTATGCAGCGGCAAGCGCTTGGAGAATTCTGCGCAGGCGCTTTCGGCACAGTACTTCGCCACAGTGTGGGCGCGCGCACATACGCGAGGCCCCCCGATCCTTACCATGCGCTGACGGATCGATCGCGCGGTGAGTCGCATGAACAAATCTTTTCCCTATTTTGCAGACCGGCGTTCGTCTGTCTATGGCGCGGCGCTGGCTGCTGCGCTCGTGGTCGCCGGCTGGTGGGCGTCCAACCAAGCCGCGACCGCGCCGGCCGCGGCGCTATTACGGACCGCGATGATGCATGCGCTGACGCCCTTGCCGGGTGCCGCCAAACTGGCGCCCGCCTGGGGCAGCCACCTCGACAAAGGTGCGGTCGAAGGCTGGAAGGCGGTGCAAAGGAAATACGGCTTTCCCGATTCAGCGATGGGCGAAGTGATCGGTGCGCTGAAGCAAAGTGGGCGCTTCGAGCGCGGCAATGCGCTCAGCGACCTCACCGCGTTTCCCGCGTCGGTGGACCGCGCCCTCGC
>JBBQCV010000180.1:0-7374 GCA_038319115.1 Burkholderiales bacterium
TACAACGTGCGCGGGTATTTTTCCAGCAGCTCGCCGCTTGCATCGCGCACCGCCTTGGCGTCACCGCCCTGGGTGGCCTTCGACAGCGTCTCGAACAGGTTGCTCGCGGCACCGGACTGGCGTTCCTGCCAGTAGCGCCAGCCCTGCCAGCCGGAGAACACCAGCGCGGCCAACACCACGGCCAGTATCAGCGCGTTGCCATAGGTTGCCCACCATGATTTGAGTTGCGCGAGCTGTTCCTGTTCTTCGAGGTCGAGATGTGCCATGGGATGCCTAGGTGGATTGCTTGATTGCGGTGCCAAATGCGGCGACGAGGTCGCCGCGCGGGATCTTCTGCTGCGGCGCGTCTCGACGCAGGTATTTAAGCGTGAACTCGCTGGCGCGAACCTCGTCCTCGCCCACGATGAGCGCGATGCGCGCGCCGCTGCCGTCGGCCTTTTTCATCTGCGACTTGAAGCTGCCGCCACCGGCATGCTGGATCACCGAGTGGCCCGCCGCGCGCAACGCCTGCGCGGCCAGCAGCGCGCATTCGACCGCGCCCTCGCCCTGGTTGATGAGGTACGCGTCGGGCCGCTGCGGCGCGGGTACGCGACCGGCGTCCTGCCACAGCGCGATCAGCCTTTCCATGCCCGCGGCGAACCCTACGGCCGGCGTGGCCTTGCCGCCGACCTGTTCGAACAACCCGTCGTAGCGCCCGCCGGCGCACACGGTGCCTTGCGCACCGAGCTTGTCGGTGATCCACTCGAACACGGTGAGGTTGTAGTAGTCCAGGCCGCGCACCAGGCGCGTGTTCACGGTAAAGGCCACCCCGGCGCACTCGAGCAGCCGCTTGAGGCCATCGAAGTGGGCGAGCGACGCGTCGCCCAGGAAATCCATGAGCACCGGCGCGCCCTTGAGGGCGTCCTGCACCACCGGGTTCTTGGAGTCGAGCACGCGCAGCGGATTGGTGTGCATGCGGCGCTTTGCGTCGGCGTCGAGCGCAGCAGAGTGCGACTCGAGGAATGCAACCAGCTCGGTGCGGTAGCGCGCGCGCTCCTGCGAAGAACCGATCGAGTTGAGCTCGAGGCGGATGCCTTCCAGCCCGAGTTCGCGCCACAGGGCGGCGCACATCACGATGAGCTCGGCATCCACATCCGGGCCGGCGAACCCCAGCGCCTCGGCGCCGAACTGGTGGAACTGGCGGTAGCGGCCTTTCTGCGGGCGCTCGTGGCGGTACATGGGTCCCGCGTACCACAGGCGCAGCGGGCCGTTGTAAGTGAGGCTGTGCTCGATGGCCGCGCGCACCGTCGAGGCGGTTGCCTCGGGCCGCAGCGTAAGCTGCTCGCCGTTCAACTCGTCGGTGAAGGTGTACATCTCCTTCTCGACGATGTCGGTGACCTCGCCGATGGCGCGCCGGAACAGGCCCGTATGCTCCAGCAGCGGGGTGCGGATGTTGCGGTAGCCATGGCGGAACATCGCGTCGCGCACGATGGCCTCGAACGCCAGCCAGGCATCGGCCTCGTCGGGCAAAACGTCGTTCATGCCACGGATGGCCTGCAGCGTCGCAGCCATGGCTAGGCGACCTTGATCGGGATATGTGTGGGCGATGCGGGACGTTTCCGC
Organism: Burkholderiales bacterium; assembly: GCA_038319115.1. Classification (GTDB taxonomy): domain Bacteria; phylum Pseudomonadota; class Gammaproteobacteria; order Burkholderiales; family SG8-39; genus SZAS-79. Next base: position 1,603 of record JBBQCV010000180.1, read on the forward strand.
ACCGCGCCGGCGGCGTAATTCCTTGCCACGTAGTCGGCCACCAGCGCCTGGAACTCCTCCGCGATGCGCTCGCCCTTGAGCGTCACGGTTTTTTCGCCATCCACGTACACCGGCGCGACAGGGACCTCGTTGGTTCCGGGCAGGCTGATGCCGATGTCGGCGTGCTTCGATTCGCCCGGCCCGTTGACCACGCACCCCATGACCGCGACCTTCATGTCCTCCACGCCCGGGTGCGCCGCCTTCCACACCGGCATCTGCGCGCGCAGGTAGGACTGGATCTTGTCGGCGAGCTCCTGGAAATAGGTGCTCGTGGTGCGCCCGCATCCCGGGCAGGCCGTGACCAGCGGCGTGAAGCTGCGCAGGCCCATGGTCTGCAGCAGTTCCTGCCCGACGATCACTTCGCGCGTGCGATCGCCATTGGGTTCGGGCGTGAGGCTCACGCGGATCGTGTCGCCGATGCCTTCCTGCAGCAGCACCCCCATCGCAGCAGTGGAGGCCACGATGCCCTTGGTGCCCATGCCGGCTTCGGTCAGTCCCAGGTGGAGGGCGTAATCGCAGCGGCGCCCGAGTTCGCGATAGACCGCGATCAGGTCCTGCACCCCGCTCACCTTGCAGGAAATCACGATGCGCTCCGGCGGCAGGCCCCACTGCACCGCCTGGGCGGCCGATTCGAGCGCCGATGCGATGAGCGCCTCGCGCATGATGCCGCCGGCATCGAGAGGCGCCGCGCTGCGGGCGTTCTCGTCCATCATGCGCGCGAGCAGCTCGGGATCGAGCGACCCCCAGTTGACGCCGATGCGCACCGGCTTGGCGTACCGGCACGCCGCCTCGATCATGGTGGCGAACTGGTCTTCGCGTTTCCTGCCATGGCCGACGTTGCCCGGGTTGATGCGGTACTTGGCGAGCGCCTCGGCGCACTCAGGATATTGCTTCAGCAGGCGGTGGCCGTTGAAATGGAAGTCGCCCACCAGCGGGACGCTGCAGCCCATCGCATCGAGCCGGTCGCGGATTGGCGCGACCTGTGCCGCGGCCTCGGGCGAATTGACCGTGATGCGCACGATCTCGGAGCCCGCGCGCGCGAGTTCGCTCACCTGCCGCGCAGTGGCCTCGGCATCCGCGGTATCGGTGTTGGTCATCGACTGCACCACGATGGGCGCGTCCCCGCCGATGGCGACCGCGGCCCGGCCGCTGGCGCCGATGATGACCTGGCGGGACTTCCTGCGCGCAATGGCGGACATGGTTTCGTGTCGGGGCGCGGCTGCGCCTACTCGAGAGTGAGCCGGGCGACGTCGACCTTGTAATGCGGCTTCAAGTCGACCGGCTGGTCGTTGTAGGTGACCTGCACGTTCGGCGCGTTGCCAATCGTGAGATGGAACGGAGGCTCGCCCTCGACCGACGTCTCGCTGCCCGCGGCATTGAGCTGCGAGAGCAACGTCTGCCCATTGCGGCCCTTGATCTCAACCCACGATTCCTTGGCGAAGCGCAGCACGATGCGGCGTTTGCCCGCGGCGAGCGGGGCCGGCTTCGCATTGGCGGCAGCCGCGTCAGCCTTGGTCGCCTCCTTTGCCGCCGGTACAGGCGCAAGCGCAGCCGGCTCAGGCTTGGCCTGCGGTGCCGCCGGAGCGATGCCCGGCACCACGGCCGGCCCGGGCGCGGCCGGTGCCGCAGCCTCTTGCGGAACCGTATCCGGCGCGGGCAAAGCCACGGGCGCCTGGGCTGGCGACACGAAAGTCATTTTGCCGGACTGGCCCTGCTCCTGGTACCAGCTGAAGGCGAAGAACGCCACCGCGACCAGGATGAGCGCTGAGAACACGGTGTAGACGAGGTTCACGTGCCGCCCGCCCTCGGAAAACGGCACCGAGTCGCTCAGCGCCATGGCCTGCTGCGCGGCCACCGCCTCGGCCGAAGTCGGCCCGAGCAGGACGAGGTAGGGCGCCGGGTCGATCTTGAGCAACTTGGCGTAACTGCGCAGCATCCCGCGCGCAAACGTGCGGCCGGGAAGTGCGTCGAAATCCCCCGCCTCGAGGGCCTCGATGAGGCGCGGGGCGAACTTGAGCTGGTTGGCGATGTCGTCGTAGGACAGGCCGAGCTCGGCGCGGCGGCGGGCGAATTCGGCCATCGACACCGGCACCTCGCTGCGCCCGGCCAGCGCGTCATGCCGGCCCGCCGCACCCTCGCCATGCCTCGCCTCGGTGGCGGCGCGGTCGGGACGATCGTCGTCGGAGGTATCACTCATTCGATCCCCTCAGTCGTATTCGCCGCGCTGCATCTGCTGGTACTCGAGCGAACTCGGAAAGCGCCGGCGAAGCTGGTTGGCGTAGCTGTTCTCGGCGTTCTTGTCGCCGACCTTGCGCTCGATGCGCACTCCGAGCCACAAGCCTTCGGCGCTGGGCTCGACAACGCGGTTGTAACGCCCGATCAGCCGGCGCGCCTCCGGCAGGTCGTTGTTGCGGTACTGGATGACCGCCAGCTTGAGCAGCGCGTTGGGCTCGTCAGGATCGAGTTTGAGTGCCTGGCCGAAATATTCCGCCGCATCCTTGAGGTTGCCTTTCTGCAGGGCGCACTGGCCGGCGGCCGAATAGGATTTCCACGGCGTCTGGTACAGCGGGTTGCGCACCGCCAGCAGGAAGTAGCGCGCCGACTCGCCCTCGCGGCCGGTCTGGCACAGGAACCAGCCGTAGTTATGGTTGATGTCGGGATCGCTCGGCGAAACGCGCAGCGCCCGCTCGAAGCTCTGCTGCGCAAGCTGGTTCTCGCGCAGTTGCATATAGACCAGGCCCAGCATGCCGTGCGCTGGGGCGTAGCCCGGGTCGGACGCGATTGCCGTGCGCAGCACTTCGAGCGCCACGCCGAGGTTGCCGCGCTCGTAGTACAGCGCGGCCAATTCGGTGTTGGCGCGAGCGCGGTTGCGCCCGTCGCCGGCATCGCTGATGTCGCTGCGTGACTGCGCGACTTCGAGCTCGACCGGGGCGCCACCTCCTGCGCCGGCGCACCCTGCGACCAACACCGGCACCAGCAGCGACACGAGCAATTTCAGGTTCATGCGCGGAGCTCCTTGACTGGCACGCCCACGGCCTTGCGTGTACGCCGCGTGCGGTCGGCAACGTCACCGGCCAGCTGCCCGCAGGCTGCGTCGATCGCTTCGCCCCGCGTTTTGCGCGTGGTGACTGTAATGTCGGCGCGCTGCAGGATCTCGCCGAACCGGCGGATGCGTTCCGCACCCGAGCGGCCGAAACCCGACTGCGGGAACGGGTTGAAAGGGATCAGGTTGAACTTGCACTTCACCTGGCGCGAAAGCGCCACGAGTTCGTGCGCATGGCTGTCGGCATCGTTGACGCCCTCGAGCATGACGTACTCGAAGGTCACGAAATCCCGCGGCGCCCGCACGAGGTAGCGATTGCACGCGGCGATCAGGTCCTTGATGGGATATTTCCGGTTGACCGGCACGAGCTGGTCGCGCAGCGCGTCATTAGGTGCGTGCAACGACACGGCCAGCGCCACCGGGCACTCCTCCGCGAGCCGGTCCATACCGGGCACCACGCCCGAGGTGGACACCGTCACTCGCCGGCGCGACAGGCCGTAGGCGTTGTCGTCCAGCATGAGGCGCAGCGCCGGGATCACGTTGTCGAGATTGAGCAGGGGTTCGCCCATACCCATCATGACCACGTTGGTGACGATTCGTTCGCCTGCCACCTCGCGGGCGCCGCCGAGCTCGCGCCGCGCGATCCACAATTGGCCGATGATCTCGGCCGTCGAGAGGTTGCGATTGAAGCCCTGCTTGCCGGTGGAGCAGAAAGCACAGTCGAGCACGCAACCCGCCTGGCTGGAAATGCACAGCGTGCCGCGCCGCGTTTCCGGGATGAACACCGCTTCGACGGCGTTTGCGCCATCGACCTTGATCAGCCACTTGCGCGTGCCGTCGGCCGACACGCTGTCGCCCACGACTTGCGGCGCCTCGATCGACGCGCACGCGGCGAGCTTTGCGCGCAGCGATTTGGCGACATCGCTCATGGCATCGAAATCGCCGGCACCGCGCTGGTGGATCCAGCGCAGCACCTGCGTGGCGCGAAACGCCTTCTCCCCCAAAGCGTCGAAATGCCGCTGCATTGCCGTGGCATCGAGTTCGAGGAGGTTGGTGGTGGCGGTCATCGCGACAGGGATAGGGTGAATGGGCGCAGGCGCAGGTCAGCGGCTGTGGACTTCGCTCGCGGCGAAGAAATATCCGATTTCCACCAAGGCGGTATCCGGCGCATCCGAGCCGTGCACCGCATTCGCGTCGATCGAGTCGGCGAAGTCGGCGCGGATGGTGCCCTTGGCGGCTTTCTTCGGGTCGGTCGCGCCCATCAGTTCGCGGTTCTTGGCGATGGCGTCTTCGCCCTCGAGGGCCTGCACCACCACCGGGCCCGAAATCATGAATTCGACCAGGTCCTTGAAGAAGGGGCGCTCGCGGTGGACCGCATAGAAGCCCTCCGCCTCGGCGCGCGACAGGTGCTTCATGCGCATGGCAATAACCCTGAGGCCGGCCGCCTCGAACCGGGCGACGATCTGGCCGACAACATTCTTTTTGACTGCATCGGGCTTGATGATGGAAAGGGTGCGCTCAACCGCCATGTTCTGCTGCTCCGTAAGCTTGGGTAGGAAACCCAATATTCTAACATAAGGTCAAGGGAGTTTCGTAAAAACAAAGGCTTGCGCTCAGCGCTCCGGTACCTTGCGAGCCCCGCCAGCGGGTGTCCGCCGGGGGCACGGACTGGCCGCGGAGCCGCCGCGGAGCCACTCCGGGACCAGCCCGGCCCCCCCTTTGGCGGCGGCATAGCCGTGTGCGATCCCCAAGCCCGGAACCCAGACCAGGGTGTCCCCGCTATAGACGAGCGGCGCGTGCTCGCGCTCCCACGGCGGAATACCGGCCTCCTGGAAGAGGTTCTTAAGCGTGCGGCTCGGCCGCCCGGCCCCAATCCGCAGGCGCTCGCCGCCCTCGCGCCGGCGCACCGTCACGGGTTGCGCGCGAAGCTTGACCGCATCGATGCCGGCGCCGGTGGCCGGATGAAACACAACCTCGCCTTCGACCCGCGCTGCGCCTGCGACTCGGGGTCCGCTGTCGAGCGTGACTTCATCGCGGTACCGCCGCAGCACCTTGCCGTCATGGAAAACGGCGACCCGCTCGCCCGCGCCCAGCACCTGGCGCAGCATCTCGTCCAGCCGGCGCGCATCGGGCGCGCGGGTGCCGGCCGAGCGCAGGAATGCACGCAGCATGAGCCTTGCACGCGGCGCGGTCGCGGCGCGCAGCGCGGCCACCGACAGGCGATCGACGCGTTGAGCGACGGCTGCGTTCGATAGCAACGCATCCGCATCGGCGAAATGCGCGGCCGCACGCGCCAGGCTTTCGCGCCAGCGCGGATAGCGCGCCGCCAGGAGCGGGGCAACGCTGTGGCGCAGCCAGTTGCGCGACAACGCCTGGTCCGCATTGCTTTCGTCCTCATCCCAATGCAGGCGATGCGCGATTGCGTACGCGACGATGGCTTCGCGCGGCACCGCCAGGAGCGGACGCAGGGCGCGCGGCACGCGTTCCGCACCGGTTGCCGCGCCGGCCGTCATGCCTGTGGTCGGCAACACGCCGGCTTCGGGCATCGCCGCAGCGCCGCGCAGCCCCGCTCCGCGCAGCAGGTTGAGCAGGACGGTCTCGGCCTGGTCATCGATCTGGTGGGCCAGCGCGACGAAGTCTGCCTTCGCGCGCGCCAGCGCCGCATAGCGCGCCGTGCGGGCGGCGGATTC
>JBBQCV010000181.1:0-7356 GCA_038319115.1 Burkholderiales bacterium
TGAGGTTCGCCACTGCATTGTTTCCGAGGGTATTGGCGCGTGGCGACGCGCCGAGGATCGCGATCGAGCGCGGCCGCATGAGCGGGGAGAGTGCGTGCGGACTCATCGGCGGGTGGGGATTCCTGAGTGGAATGTGCTGCGGGATGGAACGTCGCTTGCTTGACCGATAGTAGGCGACGCGCCAACATTCAATCAACCGCAATTCATTCTGCGAAAAAGAGGGGACAACAAAATGAGCAAGGCATTCTCGAAGTTCGTGGCCGCTGCCACACTTGCGGTGGCATCGTGCGCCGCGATCGCGCAGCCGTTCCCGACCAAGCCGATCACCATCATCAGCCCGTTCGCTCCGGGCGGCACTTCGGATTTCGTCGGCCGCGTGGTGGCGCAGAAGATCGGCGAGAACGCCGGGTGGACCGTGATCATCGATGCGCGCCCCGGCGCCAACGGCCAGATCGGCAGCGACATGGTCGCCAAGGCCGCGCCGGACGGCTACACGCTGGTGCTCGGCCCGAGCTCCACGCACGGCATCCAGCCCGGCCTGTTCAAGAAACTGCCCTACGACGTGCTGCGCGATTTCGCCGCGATCACCATGCTCGGCGCGACCGCGAACATCATCGCCGTCAATCCAGCGTTGCCGGTGCACAACGTAAAGGAGCTGATCGCCTACGCCAAGGCCAACCCGGGCAAGCTCAACTTCTCCTCGCCGGGCACGGGTACCTCAGTGCATATCTCGGGCGAGATGTTCAAGGATGCGGCCGGCATCGACATGCAGCACGTGCCTTACAAGGGCAGCGGGCCTTCGATGGCGGCGGTGCTCGGCGGGCAGGTGCAGGTGCTGTTCGAGAACATTTCGGCCGCCGTGCCCAACGTGCAGGCAGGGCGGCTGCGCCCGATTGCGGTGACTTCGATTGCGCGCTCCAGTGCCCTGCCGGACGTGCCAACGCTGAACGAGTCCGGGCTGCCCGGTTTCGAGGTGTTGGCCTGGTTCGGCATGTTCGCCCCGGCCGCGACGCCCAAGGACGTCATCGTGCGGCTGAACACCGAATTCGTCAAAGCGCTGCGCGACCCGAAGATCGCCGAACAGATGTTGTCACGCGGCCTCGAGCCACGCCCGATGACGCCTTCGGAGTTCGACGCAATCTGGCGCAAGGACGTGGAGAAGTACGCCGCCATCGTGAAGAAGGCCAAGATCACGGTCGACTGACAGGCGCTTATTTATTGAGGCGCTGCAGTTCCTGCACCCAGCTTTCGGTGATCGAGCGGGTCCAGATCACGTCGGCGGGCGATTCGTAAGTGCTGAAAGCCGAAACATACACGGCACGTCCGCCGATCAGCGCCACGGCCGTGCTCGTAAGCTTGTAGCTCGGCGGCGGAGCTTCGCGCCAGAATTTCGGCGGCGGCTGCGGGATCATGGTGCCGTACAGCAGGTTGATGACCTGCGCGTCGCGACGCAGTTTCGCCAACAGGTGCGCCTGCCCCGCGGGCCGCTCCCTCAGGTAGGGACGGTAAGTCTCCGGCGAAGAAAACGCCGGGTCGATGTTGCGCTCGATCTCGGCCACGATTTCGCCAAACTGCGCGGGCGTCATGCGCTCGCGCTCCCGCGCGCGGGGCGTCGATGCGAGCAGGTAGCGGCGCAACTCGAGCGCGTCACCCGCGCCGAAGCGGCGCGCGTCCGAATCCGAAAGCGCGAAAATGAGCACCCGGCTGCCCGGCTCGGCCATGGTTTCGGCGATCTCGGTCAGGCGCGGCGAGCCGAAGCCGGCCGTGTCGGCGAAGCCGGCCGGCGTGTCGATCATGAGCCGGTCGGGGCCGAGCTGCACGCCGAAGGGCGCCGCGATTACCGCGGCTGAAATGCACAACGCCGCCCCGGCGATCCCTGCGGCGAGGCGGCTGCGCATGGTCAGGCCCTGCCCCGCTTCCTGCCTGCGGCGAGGTTGGCCGCGATCCTCAGGCGCAGGGCGTTCAGCTTGATGAAGCCGCCCGCGTCGGCCTGGTCGTAGGCACCGCCATCGTCGTCGAAGGTGGAGATTTTCATGTCGAACAGGGAGTCGCCCTTGGATTGGCGCCCAACCACCATCATCGTGCCCTTGTAGAGCTTGATGCGCACCTTGCCGTTGACGGTCTTCTGCGAATCGTCGATGAGCACCTGCAGCAGCTTCCTCTCCGGGCTGAACCAGTAGCCGTTGTAGATGAGCCGCGCGTAACGCGGCATGAGGTCGTCCTTGAGGGCCAGCACTTCGCGGTCCATGGTGATCGACTCGATGGCGCGGTGCGCCTTCCACATGATGGTGCCGCCGGGAGTTTCATAGCAGCCGCGCGACTTCATGCCGACATACCGGTTCTCGACCAGGTCGAGGCGGCCGATGCCGTGCCGGCCGCCCAGGCGGTTGAGCTCGGTGAGCACGCCGGCCGGCGACATTTTCCGCCCGCTGATGGCGACGATGTCGCCGCGCTCGAACGTGAGTTCGATCACTTCGGGTTTGTCGGGCGCTTTTTCAGGTGACACCGTCAGGCGCCACATCGATTCCTCAGGCGCGAAGTTCGGGTCTTCGAGGATGCCGCCCTCGTAGGAGATATGCAGCAGGTTGGCGTCCATCGAATAGGGTGCGCCCCCGCCTTTTCTCTTCTTGAAGTCGACCGGGATGCCGTGCTGGTCCGCATACGCGAGCAGCTTTTCGCGCGAGAGAAGGTCCCACTCGCGCCACGGCGCGATGATCTTCACGTTGGGCATGAGCGCGTAGGCGCCGAGCTCGAAGCGCACCTGGTCATTGCCCTTGCCGGTGGCGCCATGCGATATCGCGTCGGCGCCGGTCTTCTTCGCGATCGCGACGAGCTGCTTGGCGATCAGCGGGCGCGCGATCGACGTGCCAAGGAGGTACTCGCCTTCATACAGCGTGTTGGCGCGGAACATCGGGAACACGAAGTCACGCACGAACTCCTCGCGCAGGTCTTCGATGAAGATGTTTTCCTTGCGGATCCCCATCTTGAGCGCTTTGGCGCGCGCGGGCGCGACCTCCCCGCCCTGGCCGATGTCGGCCGTGAAGGTCACGACTTCGCAGCCGTAGACGTCCTGCAGCCACTTGAGGATGACCGAGGTGTCGAGGCCGCCCGAATAGGCGAGCACGACCTTGGAGGGATTTGCCGCCGTTTTGCGGTCGGGGGATGCCTTGGCGCGTTGCGGCGCCTTCTTTATCGACTGCTTCTTTGCCATTACGGTTTCACTCTTCCACGTAACAAGAATTCCATCAGGGCCTTCTGGGTGTGCAGGCGGTTCTCCGCTTCGTCCCACACCACGCTCGCCGGGCCGTCGATGACCTCGGCGGCCACCTCCTCGCCGCGGTGCGCGGGCAGGCAATGCATGAAAACCGCCTCCTTGTCCGCAACGCGCATCATGTCGGCGTCGACCTGCCAGTCCTCGAAGTCCTTCTTGCGCGCCTCGTTCTCGGCCTCGAACCCCATGCTGGTCCACACGTCGGTGGTGACGAGGTCGGCATCGCGTGCTGCCTCCATGGGATCGGCGAATTCTTCGTAGTGGCCGGTGCCATACAGGTTGGCGCGCTCGGGCTCGACTTCGTAGCCGGGGGGAGTGGAGACGTGCACGTTGAAGTCGAGCACCTCGGCCGCCTGCAGCCAGGTGTTGCAGACATTGTTGGAATCGCCGATCCAGGCCACCGTCTTGCCACGGATGTCGCCGCGCTGCTCGATGTAGGTGTAGATGTCGGCGAGGATCTGGCAGGGGTGGTATTCGTTGGTGAGGCCGTTGATGACCGGCACCCGCGAGTTGGCCGCGAAGCGCTCGATGACTTCCTGCTCGAAAGTGCGGATCATGACCAGGTCGCACATGCGCGAGATCACCTGCGCCGCGTCCTCGACCGGCTCGCCGCGCCCGAGCTGGGAGTCACGCGTGCTGAGGAAGATCGCCGCGCCGCCGAGCTGGTGCATGCCCGCCTCGAACGAAAGCCGGGTGCGCGTCGACTGCTTTTCGAAAATCATCACCAGCGTGCGGTCCTCGAGCGGCCAGAAGCGCTCGTATCGCTTGAACTTGTCCTTGATCCAGCGGGTACGCTCGAACAGGTGGTGCATTTCGTCGCGCGACAGGTCGCGGACCTGCAGGAAATGCCGGATCGGGGTGGGGGCGTCCAGCAGCGCCGCCGTCGCCATGCTCAGCCGGCCTTGGCGGCGAGAGCCGCTTCAATGGGCCGCGCGAGGAAATCCTTCACCGCGCCCGCGAGAAGGGCCACCAGCTGGCGTGCCTCGTCCTCGCTCATGACCAGCGGCGGCACCAGCCGAATCACGCTTTCGGCGGTGACGTTGAGCACGAGGCCGCGCTCGAGGGACATTGTGATGATGTCCGCGCAGGGACGGTCGAGCTCGAGGCCGATCATCATTCCCATGCCGCGGACTTCGACGAAGCCGGCGGTGCCTGCCAGCGCCTGGGCGAGGCCGTCGCGGATCACCCGCCCCACCCGGGCAGCATTGTCGAGCAGCTTTTCTTCCTTCATCGTGTCTATGGTGGCCACCACCGCCGTGCAGGCGAGCGGGTTGCCTCCGAAGGTCGAGCCGTGCTTGCCGGGCGAGAAGATGCCGCGTGCCCGGTTTCCCGTCACGCAGGCGCCGACCGCGACACCGCCGCCGAGGCCCTTGGCCAGCGACACCACGTCGGGCGAAATGCCCGCATGCTGGTACACGAACCACTGCCCCGTGCGACCCAGGCCGCATTGCACCTCGTCAGTCATGAACAGCCAGTCGTTGCGGTCGCAGATCTCCTTCAGGCCGCGCAGGTATTCCATGCGTGGCACGTTGATGCCACCTTCGCCCTGGATCGGTTCGATGAGGATGGCCACCACGTTCTTGTTGTGCTCGGCGATCGAGCGCACCGCATCGAGGTCGTCGAGCGGCACGCGCACGAACCCGGCAACCAGCGGCTCGAAGCCGGCCTGCACCTTGCGGCTGCCGGTGGCCGAAAGCGTGGCGAGCGTGCGGCCGTGGAAGGCCTTCTCGAACACGATGATCTCGGGGCGCTCGATGCCGTGCTTGTGGCCGTAAAGGCGCGCGATCTTGATCGCGGCCTCGTTGGCCTCGCAGCCGGAGTTGCAGAAGAAGACTTCGTCCAGGCCGGTGATCTCGGCCACCCGGTCGGCCGCGGCTTCCTGGGCCGGCACCTCGAATAAGTTGGACGTGTGGGTCACGCCGCTGGCGATGCAGGCGTTAAGGGCGCGGGCATATTTCGGGTGCCCGTAGCCCAGCGTATTGACCGCGATGCCCGCCAAACCGTCGAGGTATTTCTTGCCCGCGGCGTCCCAAAGCCAGACGCCTTCGCCGCGCACAAAGGCCACCGGAAGGCGGGCATAAGTGTTCATGACATGGGACATCGGTCGGTCCTCCAAATGCAAAAACGGCGGGGAAGGCCGCCGTTTCAACGATGTTATCACAGTATAATTTCGGCCACTTTCCCCCGGTATAACGCGGCTGATCGCCATGCCCGACCTACCCGTCGAGTTCGTCATCCAGGGCACCACCGAGGAAGGCAGCACTTTCCGGCCCAGCGACTGGGCCGAGCGGCTGTGCGGCGTGATGGCGGCGTTCGGCAGCGACCAGCACCTTGCCTACTCCCCTTATGTGCACCCAATCACGTCCAACGGCATCCGCTGCGTGGTCGTCGACATGCGCCTCGAAGGCATCGAGCCGATGGCCTATCGTTTCCTCCTCAGCTTCGCCAAGGATAACGACCTCAGGGTGCGGCCGGGCAGGCCGCCGGAGCGCACGAAACTGGCTGAACTGGAGCGCGGCGCTGGTAATGCCGGCTAGCCGCGGCTACGGTGCGTGCCCTGAGGGGGGGCGAATGACCGCGCCGCGATGCGGCAGGCCCGCAAGGTCCCGCGAGGCGGGCAGTGCAGGCGAGTGCCTGCCTGCCAGGTTACCTGATGCTACTTGTCGAGCGACTTGACGGCGTGGGCGAGGCGCGACTTGTGGCGCGCCGCGGCGTTGCGGTGAATCACGCCCTTGGCTGCGGTGCGGTCGATCTTGCTCATCGAGGCGTTCAGGGCAGCGGCCGCGGCCGACTTGTCGCCCGAAGCGACAGCCTTCTTGACCGTCTTGATCGCCGTGCGCATGGTCGAGTTCATGCTCGCGTTGCGCTTGCGGCGGATTTCGGAAGTGCGCGCGCTTTTGCGCGAGGAAGCAGTGTTGGCCATGGGGTCGGTGGGGTTCCGGAAAAGGCGCGCATTCTAGCTGTTAAGCCCCGGACGGGCAAGGAATTTCCGCCCGCCCCGGTCGCCGGCAGACCGGGCAGCGCGCGCGGCGGCCGTGTCAACGGAAGCGGGCGCGCATGAACCTGCTCAGGGCGCTGGCCACGATAAGCAGCATGACGTTCGTTTCGCGCGTCCTGGGCTACGTGCGCGATGCAATCATCGCCCGGGCTTTTGGCGCGGGCGCGGCCACCGACGCGTTTTTTGTGGCCTTCCGCCTGCCCAACCTGCTCAGGCGGATGTTCGCCGAGGGCGCGTTTTCGCAGGCTTTCGTCCCCATCCTGTCGGAATACAAGAACCGCCAGTCCCCGCAGGAGACGCGCGAGCTGGTCGACTGCGTAGCCAGCGTGCTGGGCCTCGCGCTGGTCGTCGTCACCCTGATGGGTATCGCCCTCGCGCCAGTCATCGTCTACGTCTCGGCGCCTGGCTTTGCCTCCGATCCGGACAAGTTCGACCTGACCGTGGCGCTGCTGCGCGTCATCTTCCCGTACATCTTCTTCATCTCGATGGTGGCGCTGGCCGCCGGCATCCTGAATACGCACGAGCGCTTCGGCGTGCCGGCCTTTACGCCGGTCCTGCTCAATGTCTCGTTCATCGTCGGTGCGGCGTTCCTCGCCCCGTATTTCGACCCGCCGGTGATGGTGCTGGGCTGGGCGGTGTTCGCCGGCGGCGTGCTGCAACTTGCCCTGCAGGTTCCCTTCCTCGCGCGGCTGGGCCTGCTGCCCCGATGGAAGCTCAACCTCGCTCATCCGGGGGTCAGGCGCGTCCTCAGGCTCATGCTGCCGGCTCTTTTCGGCGTGTCGGTAAGCCAGATCTCGCTCGTGATCAACACCATCTTCGCCTCGTTTCTCGTGACGGGCAGCGTGTCGTGGCTGTATTACGCCGACCGGCTCATGGAGTTTCCCGCCGGGATGCTCGGCGTGGCGCTGGGGACGATCCTGTTGCCGAGCCTGTCGCGCTACCACGCCGATTCCAACACCGTCGGCTACTCCAGGCTGCTTGACTGGGGGCTGCGCCTGACGCTGATGCTCGCGCTGCCCGCTGCCGCGGCGCTCGCAGTGCTCGCCATGCCGCTGATCGCATCCCTGTTCCACTATGGGCGCTTCGA
>JBBQCV010000182.1:0-7302 GCA_038319115.1 Burkholderiales bacterium
CTGCGAGATGGTCTGGCCCAGGCCGATCGGCAGGGCGGTGTCCTCGTAGGCGCGCGAAGCGAGCGCCTCCTCCACAAACACGTGGCGCGGCACGGCCGCCATCGCTGACAGCACGCGTTCGTCGGTGATGCCTTCCCCGCGAAGCCGATCCACCATGCGCTCACGCGTGCGCTGCGATGTCATCCCGATGCCCGCCAGGCGCCGCGTATCGCGCATGCGGCTACTTATCCATCCAGCCGCGCACCAGCCCGATTTGGCCTCGATGGGTGAGGTCGACCTGCAGCGGGGTGATCGACACCGAACGGTTGGCCACGGCATGGAAGTCTGTCCCTGGCCCGCCATCCTGCGCAACGCCCGCGGCGCCGATCCAGAAAATCTCCTGCCCGCGCGGGTTGACCGATTTCACCACCGGCTCGGCCTTGTGGCGCTTGCCGAGGCGCGTGATCTCGGTGCCGGCGATCTCCTCCTCCGGCAGGTCGGGCACGTTCACGTTGAGCAGCACAGGCTCGCCGAACGGCTGGCGCTGGAAGCGCTCGACCAGGCGCGCGGCGACTTTGCCGGCGGTGGCGAAATTCCTGCCTTCGTGGCTTGCAAGCGAGATGGCGATCGATGGGATGCCGAGCAGGAATCCTTCGGTGGCCGCCGCGACGGTGCCCGAATAGATCGTGTCGTCGCCCATGTTGGCGCCGTAATTGATGCCGGACACGATGATGTCGGGCTGCAGTTCGAGGAAACCGGTGACGGCGAGGTGCACGCAGTCGGTCGGCGTGCCATTCACGTAGGTGAAACCGTTTGCCGCGCGCCGCGCGATCAGAGGGCGGTCGAGGGTGAGCGAATTGGACGCGCCGCTGCGGTCGCGTTCAGGGGCGACCACCACGATTTCGCCAAGCGGCGCCAGGTGCTCGGCCAGCACGGCCAGCCCGGGTGCAAAATAACCGTCGTCGTTTGAAAGGAGGATCCGCACGGGAAGGATGCCGCGATTGCGCCGGGAAGTGTCTCGCCACGGCGGGCCTCGCGCAGGGTGCTCGAGCCCGGGTGTACAGCGCGAAGTCTAGCATGAACCCCCGTCGCTCCCGCTTGCGCGCCGCGCCTCTGGAGAACCGCGGGCCAGTCCGAAATTCAGAACATTGGGTTGGCGAGATTGGCTGTGGGAGCGGCCCGCAGAGCGGCTGAAATAATTATTTTGATATAATTTCCGGCAGCCGTGAAAACAGGGGATGTCACGCATGGCGAACAAACGACCGGCAGTCCCAACGAGTGGGCAGATGCGCTCGCAGGTGCTGGACGCGATCGCGGAGCGCCTGGCCCAGGCGGGTCACACGCAGAAGGAAGCCGCTGCGCGCCTCGGCCTCGCGCAGCCGCAGGTCAGCGCGCTCATGAACCGCAAGGGCGACGGGTTCAGCCTCGACCGCCTCATCGACGTGGCCGTGCGCGCCGGGCTTTCGGTGCGCCTGTCCGTCACGCGCCCCTACAAACGCGACTGACAGGACGCTTCAGCCCATGACCATGCCCACCAGCTGGCAGACACTCGAGGTGTCGGCGCCCGCGCAGCACGTGCTGCTCGTCACGCTCAACCGGCCCGCGCTCGCCAATGCGCTCAACACCCAGATGGGCACCGACCTGCGCGACCTTTGGGTGTCGCTCGCGCGAGACCCCGGCGACACGCGCGCGGTGGTGCTCACCGGCGCGGGGGCCAAGGCGTTCTGCGCCGGCGGCGACCTGAAGGAACGCAACGGCATGTCGGTCGAGACATGGCAGCGCCAGCACGAGATCTTCGAGGAAGCCTACTGGACCCTCATGGAACTGCCGGTGCCGGTGATTGCGGCGGTCAATGGGCACGCGTATGCGGGCGGCCTCGAAATGGCGCTCGCGTGCGATTTCGCTTACACGGTGCCTGCCGCCCGGTTCGCGCTCACCGAGGTGACCATCGGCATCATGCCCGGCGCGGGCGGCACGCAGAACCTGCCGCGCGCGGTGGGCGAGCGGCGCGCCAAGGAAATCATCCTCACCGGCCGGCCGTTCAGCGCCAGCGAAGCGCTCGACTGGGGCGTGGTCAACCGCGTTGTGGAGGCCGACAAGCTGCTCGAAACCGCGCTCGATACCGCCGGCACGATTGCGGCTAACGCGCCGATGTCGGTGCGCCAGGCGAAGAAATCGATCCACCTGGGGCTGCAGACCGACTTGCGCACGGGCTTGCGCATCGAAGTCGAGGCCTACAACCGGCTGGTCGGCACCGAGGACCGGCTCGAGGGCATCCTCGCCTTCAACGAAAAGCGCAAGCCGCAGTTTCGCAACCGCTGACCGCCGCACCCCCGCGGCGCGTTTATCCTCGGGGTTATCCCCGCCTTTATCCCCGCGGTCCCGGAGGACCTCCCATGAAAGCCATTGCAGCCTTGCTGGCCGCGGCATGCGCCGCGCTCGCACCCACCCTTTCCACAGCGCAATCCGCGGCGCCGAAATTTCCCGACAAGGCGGTGCGCTTCATCGTGCCGTTCCCGCCGGGCGGGGGCAACGACATCCTCGCGCGCCTGATCGCGCCCAAGATGGGGGAGTCCCTCGGCCAGCCGGTGGTGATCGACAACCGTGCCGGGGCGGGCGGCAATATCGGTGCCGACCTCGCGGCCAAATCGCCACCCGACGGGTACACCATCGTCATCGCCTCCAACCAGGTGACGATGAATCCGGCGCTATACGCGAAGCTGCCATTCGACATCGAAAAGGATTTCACGCCGGTGGCGCTGGCCGCCTCGGTGCCGATGGTGCTGGCGGTCCATCCTTCGATTGCGGCCAACAATGTGCGCGAGCTTATCGCGCTGGCCAAGGCCAACCCCGGCAAGCTCAACTACAGCACGCCCGGCGCGGGCACCCCGCAACATATTGCGTTCGAGGTGTTCAACCACGCCGCCGGCGTCGCGATCACCCACGTGCCCTACAAAGGCACGGGTCCCGCCATCGCGGACCTGATCGCGGGGCAGGTGCAGGCAGCGTTCGGCACGATGGCCTCCCTCGAACAGCACGTGAAGGCTGGCAAGCTGCGGGCGCTGGCGGTCGCCACGCCCAGGCGCTCGAACGCCATGCCGAATGTGCCCACTGTGGCCGAGGCCGGCCTGCCCGGCTTCGATGTATCGCTGTGGTATTCGATCCTCGCCCCGGCCGGCACGCCGGCGCCCATCGTCGCGCGCCTGTCGGCCGAAGTGGCCAAGGCGCTCGCCGCGCCCGACGTGCGCGAACGCCTCGCCGTGCAGGGGTTCGAGGTGTCCTACCTCGGGCCCGAGCAGATGGGCGACCTCATGAAGCGGGACATCGCGCGCTGGACCAAGTCGCTGCGCGAATTCGGCATCAAGCTGGACTAGGCGCGCACGATGAGCACGAATATCAACCAGGCCCTCGCCGGCGTACGGGTCCTCGATTTCGCCCAGGTCGGCGCCGGGCCGATGTGCGGCATGCAACTCGGCGACCTCGGCGCCGACGTGTTCAAGGTCGAGTCGCCCGCGGGCGACCTCGGCCGCAAGCTCGGGCCGCCGTGGCAAAAAGGCGAGTCGGTCGTTTCGATGAGCTTCAACCGCAACAAGCGCTCGCTCGTGGTCGACCTCAAGAAGCCGGCCGGGCCCACGCTCATCCGGCGCATGGCCGCGCAGGCCGACGTGGTGCTCGAGAGTTTTCGCCCCGGGGTGATGGCCAAGCTCGGCATCGGCTACGCCGCGCTCTCCGGGGCCAACCCGCGCCTGGTG
This sequence comes from Burkholderiales bacterium, assembly GCA_038319115.1. Classification (GTDB taxonomy): domain Bacteria; phylum Pseudomonadota; class Gammaproteobacteria; order Burkholderiales; family SG8-39; genus SZAS-79. Next base: position 3,732 of record JBBQCV010000182.1, read on the forward strand.
TTCTGCTCCGTGTCGGCCTACGGCCAAAGCGGCCCGTGGCGCGACAAGCCCGGCGTCGATGGCATCGTGCAGGCGGTGTCGGGCCTCATGAGCAACATCGGCGACGCGGATTCGCCGCCGATGAAGGTGCTCGTGCCGGCCGTGGACATGGTCACCGGGTTCCTTGCCACCACTGCGGTGCTCGCGGCGCTGCGCATACGCGATGCAAGCGGCCTCGGCCAGCACCTGGACCTCAGCCTCTACAACAGCAGTGTGATGCTGCAGCAGTCGGCAGTGGCCTCGTACCTGTCCAGCGGCGAAATCCCCGCGCGCACTGGCACCGCGGCGCCCTACTCCGCGCCCAACGAAGCCTACCCGACCAAGGACGGGTGGATCATGATCGCGGCCTATCACGAGGACCGCTGGAGGGCGTTGTGCGAAGTGATCGGCGATCCGGCGCTCGCCACACACACGGACTTCGCGACCAACCCGCAACGCGTGGCCAACCGCGCCGCCCTCATGCAGGTGCTCAAGGCCAAGCTTGCAGCCCGCACGTCGGCCGAATGGCAGGCGATCCTCGAGGCGGCCGACATCATCTGCGGGCCGATCGCCGATTACGCCATGCTGATGCAATCGCCCCAGCTCGCGCACAACGGCGTGATCGTCGACACCCACAGCTCGGTCGCCGGCCCGGTGCGCATGCCCGGCATGGCGCTGGGCGACCACGATGCGCAATCGCGTGTGCACCGCGGCCCGCCCGCGGTCGGCGAGCACAGCCGTGAAGTGCTGGCAGAGTTCGGTTTGAGCGGCCCCGAGATCGAGGCGCTGATCACGAGCGGCGCGGTGGTGCAGCGCGCGGACCCACCCAGGCAAGCAAGCCACCGATGAAATTCAAGGCACTCAAGCTGTACAACGAAGACGGCAAGCGTGTGAGCCGCATGGTCGAGCAGTCCATCGACGACCTTGCTCCGGGCAACGTCGTCATCAAGTCGCAGTTCGCGGCGGTCAACTACAAGGACGCGCGCGCGGTCACTGGCGTGGGCAAGGTCGTGTCGCGCTACCCGTGCGTGCCGGGCGTCGAAGTCGCCGGCACGGTGGTGGAGTCGAAGGACCCGGCCTTTCGCGCGGGCGATGTGGTCACCGTGCAGGGCGGGCGCGAATTCGGCATGCGGCGCGACGGCGGCTACAGCGAATACGTGCGCGTGCCGGCCGAATGGATCGGGCGCGTGCCGCAGGGGTCCGATCCGTACGATTCGGTCGCCATGGGGCTCGCCGCCTACACCTCGGCGCTCGCCGTGGAGGAACTCGTCAATCGCGGCGTCTCGCCGGACAAGGGGCCGATCCTCGTCACCGGCGGCACGGGCGGCAGTTCTTCGTTTGCCATCGACATGCTGGCGGGGCTGGGCTATCACGTGGCGGCGAGCACCGGCAAAAGCGCCGAGCATGATTACCTGCGCAGCATCGGCGCGGCCGAAATCGTCGGCCGCGACGGCATCGCCGCCAACGACGAGCCGCTTGCCGAGCAGCGCTGGGCGGGAGGGATCGACGCGGTCGGCGGCAAGCCGCTCGACGCGCTGTTGCGCTCGATGAAGCAAGGGGGCGTGGTGTGCGCGTTCGGCAATGCGGCCGGCGAGTCGCTCACCACCTCGATCTACCCGTTCATCCTGCGCGGGGTGTCCCTCGCGGGCATCAACGGCAACCACCCGGTGCCCGAGCGCGGCGCGGCCTGGGAGCGCATGCAGGCGGGGGGCGACCTGCGCCCGCGGCACACCGCCACGATCGCCTACACCATCCCGTTTGCCGAACTGCAGGCGCATTGTGGCAAGCTGATCGCCGCGGGCGTGCTCGGCCGGGCGGTGGTGAAATTCTCCTGATCACGGCACATCCAATGCTGCCAATATCTGACCAACTACCGCGCCGTTATTGGGTTTCCAGTCAATAGACTGCCATCAACCTGAACCAGGAGACGACATGAAACTCGATACAGACCAACCAGCCGAGTTCCGCCACATCGACGACATGGAGTGGGAGACGCTGCGCTTTCCCGGGCAGCACAGCAAGATGCTGTTTCACCCGCAGCCCGACTGCCCCACCAAGCCGAACGCCGGGTTCGTGCGCTACGAGGCGGGCGCCCACCATCCGCTGCACCGCCACGACTTCGCCCAGGTCTGGTACGTCATGGAAGGCACGTTCAGGATCGGCGAGCGCACGGTCGGGCCGGGCACCATGATCCACTACCCCGACCCGCACTTCGAGGCCGACCTGTCGACCGACACCGGCGGCGTCATGCTGTTCGTCCAGTATCAGGGTCCCACGACCGGCAAGGGCCCGATCTACGACGGGCGCTTCAACATGGAAAAGCGCAAGGACCTGTCCGAAGAAAACCTGCAGGTGTAGTTGGCCGCGGGACCGGGCCGAGCGCTCCACGCGCCGTTACGTCCTCAGGCCAGTTCGCTTTCGAGGTCGTAACCGGCGCTCGCGTCCTGGCCGAGCACCCTGACCAGGTACGGCATGGCTTCGGCCAGCAGGCGCGGCAGATCCCACGGCGGGTTGACGATGAACAGGCCGCTGCCGTGCAGGCCGTATCCGTCCGCGGCGGGCGCCTTGACCCGCAGTGCGACGTGGAGCCAGTCCTTGCGCTGCAACCGCTTGAGCGACGCGGGAAACGCCTCCGACTCGCGGCGCTGCACGATTGGGTACCACAACGCATACACCCCGGTGGCGAAACGCTGCAGCGCGTCCTCGAGCGTCGCGCGCGCACGCGCGTAGTCGCGCTTGTCCTCGTATGAAGGATCGATGAGCACCAGGCCGCGCCGCGACGGCGGAGGCAGCACCGAACGCAGCCCGTCGAAGCCGTCGCCTGCCTGCACGATTACGCGCGGACTCGCGCCGGCAAAGTGCTCGGCGAGGCCGCGGCCCTCGGTGCTGTGCAGCTCGAACAGCCGCAACCGGTCCTGCTCGCGCAGCAACTGCATGGCGATCTGCGCCGAGCCCGGATAGTGCCGCAGGCGCCCGTCGGGATTGAGCGCGCGCACCTGGTCAAGATAGCCGGCCACCAGCGAGGGCGCATCGTCGCGCGGCCACAGCCTGCCTATGCCGGTCTCGAATTCGCACTTCTTCCGCGCCCATGCGCTGTCGAGCTCATAGCCCGCCGCGCCGGCGTGGGTGTCGACGTACCACAGCGGCTTGTCCTTGTGGGTCAGGTAAACGAGCAGGTGCACCAGCACCGCGTGCTTGAGCGCATCGGCGTGATTGCCGGCATGGAAACCGTGCCGGTAACTCAGCATGCGATCAGGCCCGGCGCGCGACCAGCACCGCGTTCGAGCCTCCGAACGCGAACGAATTCGACATGACCGCCTGCAGGTCGACTCCCGTGCGAGCCTCGCACGGCACGCAATCGAGGTCGCACTCAGGGTCGGGAACGCGCAGGTGCGCCGTGGGCGGGATCGTCCCGCGTTGCAGGGCGAGGATCGCGGCGATGAATTCCACCGCGCCGCTCGCCCCCATGAGGTGACCGTGCATCGACTTGGTCGAACTCACGGCGAGGCGGCGCGCGTGGGCGCCGAACACTTCCTTGATGGCGGCCGTCTCG
>JBBQCV010000183.1:0-7247 GCA_038319115.1 Burkholderiales bacterium
CCTTGCTCTGCGGCGTGGGCATAGGCGCAACGTATGCGCGAAAGCAGATAGGTGCCGCCGCGCGGCGCGCGCTTCAACATGGGTCGGATGACTTCATCCTGTAGTTCGCGCCGTGTTAATCCGGCGGCAGCGCGATCCCCGAGTTTTGGCAGCAAGTCGCGTTGCAAGAGCCGCGCGCCCTCCGCGCCCCGCTTCTGTTTGCTCAGTTTCTCTGCGACGAAATCCTCAACCAGTTTCTCGACCGTATAGCTCGCGAGTTTCTCAGCTTCGCGCTTTCGCCTGGCTTCCGTGCGCACGTGCTGCTTTTGCAGTTGCGGATCGATCCCCTTTTCACGTTCGAGCTTGAGTCTTCCCAGCGCCTTCCGGGCTTCTGCGAGTGTCATGGGACCAAACTCGCCGAGCTTGATCTCGCGCAGTGCGCCATCGCTGGCCCGGTAGCGGTAGAAGAACACCCGTGCGGCATTCGTGCGGCGTACCCGCAATCCCGGGTAATCGGGATCGGCGCACTCGTCTCCCGAATGCAGGTCGGCGATAATGGGGGGTGTCAGCAGTGGGGGCGGTTTTTTCACTTCGCGATTTTTTTTGATCCCGAACTGAGCGCAAACCTATACCGCCACCTTTACCAAACCGCCTGACAAGGCTGCGCAAGAATGGTCAAGTCTGCACTCGCGGTGTAGTGAGAAAATTGGATTAAGCGCCATCGGTGCAAATGGTTACGAGCAGTTTTCGCAGGGAAGACAGCAACTTGAATGACCCCGGTTTGAGCAACCATACCCCCATGATGCAGCAATACCTGCGCATCAAGTCCGAGCACCCGGACGTGCTGCTGTTCTACCGCATGGGGGACTTCTACGAGCTGTTCCACGACGACGCGGAGAAAGCCGCGCGGCTGATGGACATCACACTCACGGCCCGCGGTGCTTCGGGAGGCCAGCCGATCCGCATGGCCGGCGTGCCTTACCACTCGCTCGAACAGTACCTTGCCCGGCTGGTGAAGCTCGGTGAGTCGGTGGCGATCTGCGAGCAGATCGGCGACCCGGCCACCTCGAAGGGGCCGGTCGAGCGCAAGGTCACGCGCATCGTCACGCCGGGCACCCTTACCGATTCGGCGCTGCTCGACGAGAAGTCCGACAACATCCTGCTGGCGCTGTGCGCGGACAAATCCAGCGTCGGCCTCGCGTGGCTGTCGCTTGCCAGCGGCGAGCTGCGCGCGGCCGAAGTCGCGCCGCAGATCCTCGCAAGCGAACTGCGACGCATCGGGCCGGCTGAAATCCTCATCGCCGATTCGAGCCCGCTGGTCGCGGACCTTGGCGCCTTCACGCTCACGCGCTTGCCGGAATGGAGCTTCGCGTTCGAGCCCGGGCGCAAGCGCCTGCTCGAACAACTCGGCGCGGCCACGCTCGCGGGATTCGGTTGCGAGGACCTGCAGCCCGCCATCGGTGCGTGCGGTGCGCTGCTCGACTACGCTCGCAAGACCCAGGGCCAGGCGCTCGCGCACGTGGTGTCGATCAGCACCGAGCGGCCCGGCGAGTACGTGCGCATGGACTCGGCCACGCGCCGCAATCTCGAAATCAGCGAAACCCTGCGCGGCGAGCCCGCGCCGACCCTGTTCTCGCTCATGGACGAATGCGCCAGCGGCATGGGCAGCCGGTTGTTGCGCCACTGGCTGCATCACCCGCTGCGCGACCGCAGCATCGTGGCCGCACGGCACGAGGCCGTCGCGATGCTCGGCGATGCGGCCGCGGACATGCGCGCCCTGCTGCGCCGCTTTGCCGACGTGGAGCGCATCGCATCGCGCGTCGCCTTGCGCAATGCGCGCCCGCGCGACCTGTCCGCGCTGCGCGACAGCCTCGCCTTGCTCCCAGCTCTCGCGGGCGCGATGCCGCAGACCGCGCCGCTGCTGGTCGAGCTCGCCGCCGACCTCGCCCAGCCGGCCGAGTGCGTGCATCTCCTCGCCCACGCAGTCGCGCCCGAGCCCGCGGCGCGCGTGATCGACGGCGGCGTGATCGCCGATGGCTATTCCGCCGAGCTCGACGAACTCAGGAAGCTGCAATCGAACGCAGGCGAATTCCTGGTCGAGCTCGAGGCGCGTGAGCGCGCCCGCACCGGGATCACCAATCTCAAGGTCGAATACAACCGCGTGCACGGCTTCTACATCGAAGTCACCAATTCGCATGCGCAGAAAGTGCCGGACGACTACCGCCGCAGGCAGACGCTCAAGAATGCCGAGCGCTACATCACCCCCGAACTCAAGGCGTTCGAGGACAAGGCGCTGTCGGCCAAGGACCGCGCGCTGGCGTTGGAGAAGTCGCTTTACGAAGCGCTCCTGGAAGCGCTCGGCGCCTATGTCGGGCAGATGCAGAAGATAGCGCGCGCCCTCGCCCAGTCCGACGTGCTCGCGTGCTTCGCCGGGATTTCGATGCAGCGCGGCTGGTCACGCCCGACGTTCGCCGATGAGACCGTGCTCGACATCGAGGCCGGTCGCCACCCGGTGGTCGAAGCCCAGGTCGAGCATTTCATCCCCAACGACACGCGCCTGGACGCCACGCGCAAGTTCCTCTTGATCACCGGCCCGAACATGGGCGGCAAGTCGACCTACATGCGCCAGGTGGCGTTGATCACGCTGCTCGCGCATGTCGGCAGTTTCGTGCCCGCGCGCGGCGCGCGGCTGGGGCCCATCGACCAGATCTTCACGCGCATCGGGGCGTCCGACGACCTCGCCGGCGGGCGCTCGACGTTCATGGTCGAGATGACCGAATCGGCCAACATCCTGCACAACGCGACCGCGCACAGCCTGGTGCTCATGGACGAAGTCGGGCGCGGCACGTCGACCTTCGACGGCCTCGCGCTGGCTTGGGCCATTGCGCGCCACCTGCTCGAGCGCAACAAGTCGATGGCGCTCTTCGCCACCCACTACTTCGAAATGACACGCATCGCGCTCGAGTACAAAGAAGCGGCCAACGTGCACCTCGACGCGGTCGAGCACAAGGACAGCATCGTGTTCCTGCACGCGGTCGAGGAAGGCCCCGCCTCGCAAAGCTATGGGCTGCAAGTCGCTGCGCTCGCAGGGGTGCCCAAGCCGGTGATCCGCACCGCGCGCAAGTACCTGCAGATGCTGGAGGACGCGAGCCTCGCCTCGCACGGCGTAAGCGGCCAGAACGACCTGTTCGTCGCCGCGCAGGGCCGCCCCGAGCCCGAGCCCGCGGCCGATCCTTTGCGCGAGGCCCTCGATCAGGTGAACCCGGACGAGCTCTCGCCGCGCGAAGCGCTGGAGCAGCTCTACCGCCTGAAAAAACTGTGACCGCGCAGTTGGGACCGCCCAATCGTGATCGCCCAATCGTGACCGCCCGATCGTGATCGTCCGCCTGCTCGCCGCTGCATTGCTGCTCCTCACCGGGTGCACCGCCGCACTCCACGGCGCCAGCCCCGCGCCTTTCGCTCTGCTGGGCGACGTGCCCTACACCCAGGCGCACGCCAACATCCTCGATGGCATGATCGACGAGATCAACCGCGAGCACCCGGCGTTCGTGGTGCACCTGGGCGACATCACCGGCGGGCAGGGCCCGTGCACCGACGCGTGGTTTGAAGCGCGCGCGCGCCAGTTCGCCCGCTTCACCGCTCCCTTCGTGCTGGTGCCGGGCGACAACGAATGGACCGATTGCCACCGTTCCGGCCGTGATCCCCTGGAGCGGCTCGCCAAGGTGCGCCAGCTCTTCAACTCACGGCCGGTGAACCTCGATGGGTTCACGCGCCAGTCTGCGGCGTGGCCGGAACATGTGCGCTGGACTTATGCGGGCGCGCTCTTCGTCGCCCTCAATGTCCCCGGCAGCAACAACAACCTCGGTCGCACGCCTGCGATGGACGAGGAGCATGCGACGCGCATGCAGGCGGTGTTGGCGTGGTTGGACGAAGCGGTGGCGCAAGCGGCATCGCACGACATCCGCGTGCTGGTAGTCATGATGCAGGCAAACCCGCTGTTCGAAGCCGCACAGCGGCCCCCGGCCGGTGCCGATGGCTATGCCGGTTTGCGCACGCGTCTCGAAACAATTGCGCGCACGCTGGGCAAGCCGCTGGTCGTGGCTCACGGCGATACGCACCGCTTCCGGCATGACCACCCCATCCCCGGGGCGCCGGGAGCCGAACGCATCGAGGTCGACGGCTGGCCGTGGCTCGGATGGCTGCGGGTGGAAGTCGCGCCAAGCGCTGCGTTTGCGTTGACGGTGGAGCGCAAACTCTCGCAGTAGCGGCCGCGGGCGGGGACGCTTGAGCCGGCGGGCGAGGATTCGATCAGGTCGCGGTCGTCAACGCGCCGGTGAGGCAGTCGCATGTCAGCCCAGCAACTTTTTTTCCACCATCGCGTGGATGCCTTTGAAGCCGTCGACGAGCTGCGTCACGCGCAGGTCGCAGGCGAGGCTGCAAAAGGTGTATGCATCCTCGGGCGCCCAGCCCTTGATCTCGCCCAGCCACTTGATCATCTCGCGCAGCGCCTGCTTGGCGGCGTCGTCGAGGTCGGGGTCGGTGCCCATGGCGATGTAGTGCGTCGGCGTGACCGCGCGCGGGAACGTAAGCGCGCGGCCCTTGTGCAGGATGAGCTCGAACGTGCCGCTCATGGCGGTTTCGAGCGCCATGAGGTTCACTTCTCCGTCGCCCTGCACGGCATGGCCGTCGCCGGCGGAGAACAAGGCCCCGTCGGCCCAGACCGGCAGGAACAGCGTGGTGCCGGCGACCAGTTCCTTGCAGTCCATGTTGCCGCCGAACTCGCGCGGCTCGACCGACGATACCGCGCCGTACTCGGGCCGCGGCGCCACCGCCATGATGCCGAAGAAGGGCCGCAGCGGGATTGTCGGGCCGAAGGGCAGCGTGGCGGTCATCTTGTCGCGGTCGAGCGGGATCTGCAGGATGCGCAGCATGGGGAAGTCTTCCGGCAGCGTGCCGCGCAGCGGCTTGATGCCGTTGTACGACCAGTCGGTGCGCAGTTCGACTTTCTTGATGCGCACCTCGAGCGTGTCCCCGCGCGTGGCGCCGCGTACGGCCACCGGCCCGGTGAGGATGTGCGGGCCGAGGTAAGGCTTGACCTTCTCGAGGATGGCGCGATGCTCAGGCAGCAGGTCGGCGCGGTGGCCGACCTCGCCCGGGCCGCCCGATACGCAGTGCAGCGTGACGGTCTCGCCCGAGTCGATGGTGAGTTGGGGTTTCAGCCGGGCGTCGAGGTAGCCCCAGTGGACCGTCCCGGGCGCTGCGGTCAGTTCATTTTGGTTCGCCATGTCAGCCGAGCCCCGCCGCCGCGGCCCGCCTGCAGGACCCTGCCCTTTCCACCGCTATTGTGCACATGCCTTACTCCTTGCGTTGTTCCCGCATTATCGTATCAGCTACCATCGCCGCTTCGCGCAACGAAAAAAAAGACCACAGCGATGCAAACCACGGCGACACCGATCTACCAGGGCTATGACCAGGCGGGCCTCGACGCGCAGTACAACAACCGCCTGCGCTGGCCGGACTACAAGGTGCATTTCGCCAACTGGCGCGCCTGGAGCACGGCGACCTGCGAAAGGCTGCCGTGCCACCTCGACCTCGCCTTCGGCCCCGGGCCGATGGAAAAGCTCGACATCCTGCCCGCCGAGCAGGGCGGCGCCCCACTGCACGTCTTTATCCACGGTGGCTACTGGTATTCGCTCGACAAGGCCGACTACAGCTATGTGGCCGAAGGCTTTCGCCCGCACGGCATTGCCACGGCGGTCAACAACTTCGGCCTGGCGCCCGATACCTCGATGGACGAGATCGTGCGTCAAAACCGCGCGGCGCTCGCCTGGCTGTGGCGCAACGCGCGCGCCTACGGGGCCGACCCCGAGCGCATCTATGTGTGCGGGCACTCGGCCGGGGGGCACCTCGCCGCGATGCTGCTGGCCACCAACTGGCCGGCGTTCGGCGCCGGCCTGCCGAAGGACGTGGTCAAGGGTGCCTGCTCGATCGGCGGCCTGTTCGACATGGAGGCGATTCGCCTCTCTTACCTCAACAACACGCTGAAGATGAGCCGCGAGGAAGCCGAACGCAACGAACCGCTCGCGCAGGATTACCCGGTGCGTGCGCCTCTTTCGCTGGTGGTGGCCGTGGACGAGACGCCCGAATACCACCGCCAGTCGCAGGCGATGGCCGATCTGTGGCGCAGCCTGGGCTACCCGGTCGAACTGCTCGTGCCCGAGGGCCTCAACCATTTCGATGTCGTCAACCAGTTGCGCGATCCCGGCTGCGAACTGGTCAAGGTGCAGCTGGCCGAGATGCGAAAATCGTTCACGCTATGACTCACGGAGACAAAATGAAAAAAACCCTGCCCGTTTCACTGTGCGCGGCGGCCCTCGCTGCGACGCTAGCGCTACCGCTCGCCACCCGGGCGCAGGACGCCTACCCGACCAAGCCGGTCACCGTGGTGGTGCCCTTCTCGCCGGGCGGCATCTCCGACGTGATCGGCCGTCCGTTCGTGCACTCTCTCGGCAAGGCGCTCAAGCAGAGCTTCCTGATCGAAAACCGTCCCGGCGCAGGCGGTGGCGTCGGCATGGCCTACGCCTCGCGCGCGAAACCCGACGGCTATACGCTCATGGTGGCGCTCTCCAGCATCTCCGCCATCCCCGCCGCGGACCGCCTGTTCGGGCGCCCGCCCTCGTACGAGATCCGCCAGTTCGCCCCGATCGCGCTGATCAGCGCCGACCCGGCCTTCCTCGTCGTGCGCGCCGACAGTCCGTGGAAGTCGGTCAAGGAGTTCGTCGACGCCGCCAAGGCGAATCCCGGCGGCATCCCCTACGGCTCGACCGGCAACTACGGCACGATGCACGTGGGCATGGAAATGTTCGCCAACGCCGCGGGCATCAAGCTCAACCACATTCCCTACGGCGGCGGCGGCCAGCAGGTGGCCGCCAACGGCGGGGGCCAGGTGCAGGCCATCACCCAACAGCCCGCGACGATCGCCGGACATGTGGCCGGCGGCCGGCTGCGGCCGCTCGCCACGTTTGCACCGGCGCGCGTGGCGGCGTTTCCTGACGTGCCGACCATGAAGGAACTGGGCTACGGCGAGGTGGAGTATTTTGTCTGGACCGGCTTCTTCGCGCCGGCGGCCACACCGCCCGATATCCTCGCCACGCTGCGCAAGGGCACGCGCGAGGCGATGCAGGACCCGGACTTCCGCAGTGCCATGGAGAAACTGCGCGCGCCCATCGTGTACAAGGACGCCGACGAGTTCCAGGCCTATCTCGATG
>JBBQCV010000184.1:0-7229 GCA_038319115.1 Burkholderiales bacterium
CGCATGTAGGCGAGGTCCTGCTTGGACTGGGTGTTGACCGCCGTGACGTTGATCTTTTCGCGCGCCAGCGCTTCGCCCACGTCGCGAAGCAGGCCCTGCCGGTCATTGGCGACGATGGCCATGTCGACCGAGAAGGCGCCCGAGCTTTTCGCGCCCCAGTCGGCGTCGATGACGCGCTCAGGCAATTTGGAGGCGAGGTTCTGGAAGCTCGGGCAGTCCTCGCGGTGGATCGACACGCCGCGCCCGCGCGTGACGAAGCCGCGGATCGGGTCGGGCGGCACGGGTTTGCAGCAACGCGCAAGCTGGGTGAGCAGCCGGTCGATGCCCACCACCAGGATGCCGCTGTCGCCGCCGCCGGACTTGGGCTTGCGAGTGGCGGGCGGCGCGGGCTCGGTCGGCGCCGGCGTCGCGTCGCCGCGCAGCGTGCGCAGCGCCACCTGCAGCTGGCGCAGGCCGACCTCGTCGCGCGCGGCCGCGGCGAAAAGGTCGTCGGCCTTGGCGAACCCCAGCGTCCCCGCCAGCGTCTCGAGCTTGGCCTTGCCCTCGCCTTCGCGGTGCATCTCGCGCTCGACGATGGCCCGTCCCGCCGCCACCGTCTCGGTCATGGCCTGGCTGTTGAACCATTGGCGCACTTTCTGGCGCGCGCGGTGGCTCTTGAGGTAGCCCAGCTCGGCGTTGAGCCAGTCGCGCGAAGGCCCGCCGACCTTGGTCGAGATGATCTCCACGCTCTGCCCGCTGGCCAGCGGCTTGTCGAGCGGCACCATTTGCCCGTCGACTTTTGCGCCGCGGCAGCGATGCCCGAGGTCGGTGTGCAGCGCATACGCGAAATCCACCGGCGTCGACCCGGCGGGGAGGTCCACGACCCGGCCCTGCGGCGTCATCACGTAGACGGTGTCATCGAGCGCGGCGTGCTTGAAGCGCTCGACCCACTCGGCCGAATCGGCGATCTCGTCGCGCCACGCAATCAGCTGGCGCAGCCAGGCGATCTTCTCGTCGAACACACCGTCGGCGTGGGTCGCCGTCCGTGAGGATGCTTCCTTGTAGCGCCAGTGCGCGGCGACGCCGAACTCGGCGTGCTGGTGCATCTCCTGGGTGCGGATCTGCACTTCCAGCGCCCGCCCGTCCGGGCCGATGACGGCGGTGTGCAGGCTGCGGTACCGGTTCGCTTTCGGGCGCGAGATGTAATCGTCGAATTCCTGCGGGATCGGCGTCCACAGGTTGTGCACCAGGCCGAGCGCGACGTAGCAGTCCTTCACCGAATCGACCACCACGCGCACCGCGCGCACGTCGTAGACCTCGGAGAAGTCGAGCGCCTTGGTGCGCATCTTGTTGTAGATGGAAAAGATGTGCTTGGGGCGGCCCTGCATGTCGGCCCGCATGCCGGCGGCCGCGAGCTCGCGGCCGAGCTGGGCGATCACGTTGGCGATGAACGACTCGCGCTCGGCACGCTTTTCGTCGAGCATCGTCGCGATGCGCTTGTAGCCCTCGGCGTCGATGAAGCGCAGCGACAGGTCTTCGATCTCCCACTTGAGCTGCCACATGCCCAGGCGGTTCGCCAGCGGCGCATAGATGTCGAGCGACTCCTGCGCGAAGCCCTCGCGCTCGGTCGTGGGGTTCTTCGCGAAGTAGCGCAACGTCTGCGTGCGGCTCGCCAGGCGAACCAGCACCACGCGCACGTCCTCCGCCATCGCAAGCACCATTTTGCGCAATACCTCGGACTGCTTTTCCTGCTCTTCGTCCGAGGGCTTGGCGCCGACGCGCGCGGGACGCGTCAGCACACGCAGCTGGTAGAGCTTCTCGACACCGGTGGCAAGGCTGGCGATCTCGGCGCCGAAGCGTTCGCGCAAATCGTCCACCTTGCTGAGGAACTTGGGCGCCGCAAACAGGATCCCGGCGGCGCGCGAGGCCGAGTCCATGCCAATCGCGGCGAGGCTTGCCGCAAGGCCGAGCGCGTGCGGCCACACCGGCTCGCCGGTGGACAACGTCTGGTTGACGTAAAGCGGCTCGGCGAAATCAAGCGCGCGCGCGAGCACTTCGCGGTCGGCAAGCGCCAAGTCGCGGCCAAGCGAATCGAGGAGCGACTGGCGATTGTCGGCGACATTCGCGCTCGGGTGCGCGTCCTGGCCGAACAGCGGGACCACGGAAACCATGCCGCGATTTTAGCCCCCGAGGGCATAATGGTCCCCTAATTTGTCGCGTCCCGATCCGCACGTCCCCGGCCCATTGCCCGCCTTGCCCCCTCACTCGCGCCCGGTCGTATCGCCCCGCATCCTGCTGGTGCTCACCGCCCTGTTTTGGGGCGGCCACTGGGTCGTGGCGCGCGCGATCACCACCGAAGCTACGCCCTTCGCGCTCGCCTTCTGGCGCTGGTTCACCGCGGCGGCCGTGCTCGCGCCGTTTGCATGGAAGCCCCTGCTGACCGACTGGCCGCGCGTGCGGGCGCAGTGGAAATGGATCGCGCTGTTCAGCTTGACGGGCACCGGCCTGTACAACGGCATCGGCTACATCGGCATCCAGTACACGACGGCCACCAACGCGCTGCTGATCCAGTCCGTGACACCCGCGATCATCCCAGTGCTCGCCTTCTTTCTGCTGCACGAGCGCATCGGGCCTGCGGCCATCGCCGGGGTGGCGATATCGTGTTCCGGCGTACTCGCGATCGCGTGCCGGCTCGACATCCACGCGCTGCTCGCCCTGCGGCTCAACCCGGGCGACCTGTGGCTGCTGCTCAACGTGTCGCTGTGGGCGGTGTACACGGTGTGCCTGCGCTGGAAGCCGCAAGGGCTGCAGCCGTTCACGTTCCTGTTCGCGATCATGGTGCTCGGCGTGCTGCAGCTCGCGCCGTTCTACGCCTGGGAGGCGGCCACCGGTGGCGGCGTGCGCGTAGGGATCGGGTCGGTGCTCGGGATCCTCTACCTCGGCATCTTCCCGGCCACGCTCAACTACCTGATGTGGAACCGCGCGGTAGCCGAGCTCGGGGCGGCGCGCGCCGGCCCCTACCTTTACCTCGTGCCGGTATTCGGCATTGCCATGGCGGCGGTGTTCCTCGGCGAGCGCCTGCACCTGTACCACGTGGTCGGCGTGGTGCTCATATTCGCGGGCATCTGGCTCGCTTCGCGCGACAGGCGCTGAGGCGTCCCATGGGCTGGCTGCGAAACTGGAAGCGCAAGCGCGTGCTCGCACAGCATTCAATCGACGCGTCGCTGTGGGCCGCCGCCACGGCCGCCCTGCCCTTTGTGGAGGGCATGCCTGTCGAGCAGGCCCAGCGGCTTCAATCCATGGCGCTCCTGTTCCTCGCCGAAAAGCAGCTCACGCCGCTGGCCGGGGTCGAGCTCTCTGATCGCGACCGGCTGTCGATCGCGATCCAGGCCTGCCTGCCGGTGCTCGAGCTGGGGCTGGACTGGTACGAAGGCTGGGTCGGCGTGCTGGTCTACCCGGGCGACTTCCGCGTGAAGAAAGCTGAGATGGACGAAGCCGGCGTGCTGCACGAGTGGGAGGACGAGCTGGCGGGCGAATCGTGGGAAGGCGGGCCCGTGATCCTCTCCTGGGATGCGGTCGGCGATCCCCTGCGCGTAGGCGCCGGGGGCGTCAACGTAGTGATCCACGAATTCGCCCACAAGCTCGACATGCGGAATGGGGAGGCCGACGGCCAGCCGCCTCTGCATGCCGGCATGAACGCAGTTGCCTGGCGCACGGCGCTCAAAGAGGCCTACGAGGGATTCTGCGATGCGCTCGACCGCGGCACCGCCACATGGCTCGACCCGTACGCAGCGGAGAACCCGGCCGAATTCTTCGCCGTGGCGAGCGAAGCGTTCTTCGAGGCGCCGCGCGAGCTCAGGCGGCGCTACCCGGACCTGTATGCGCAATTCGCCTTGTTCTATCGCCAGGACCCCGCGCTGAGGCTCGGGCAATGAGCGGGCAGGAAAAGCCGCGGGAAGGCAAGACCCTGCTGATCGTGTATCACACGCGCGGCGTGAAGACCACGCAGCTCGCCGAGGCAGTCGCGCGCGGGGCCGCGGCCGAGGCCACCGGCACGACCGAAACCGCCGGGGCGGTGCGCGTAAAGATCCTGCGCTGCGCCGACGCCGGGCCGCAGGACGTCCTCGACGCCGACGCGCTGGTCCTCGGCACGCCGGAGAACTTCGGCTCCATGTCCGGCATGATGAAAGACTTCCTCGAGCGCATTTTCTACGCCTGCGAAGGCAAGGTCGCCGGACGGCCGTGGGCGCTCGTCGTGTCCGCAGGCCAGGACGGCGCAGGGGCGATTTCGTCGGTGGAAAGGATCGTCACCGGGCTGCGGATGAAGAAAGTGCAGGAACCGATCCTCGCGCTGAAGGAAGTAACCCCGGAGACGCTGGCCAAGTGCGAAGAACTGGGTGCGGCGCTGGCAGCGGGACTGGCGATGGGGGTGTATTGAAGATGAGCCACCGGGAGCCGGTAGAATCCTTCCACGCTCACCGGCTTTGCTGACGACCGTCCCTGCCCGCCCGTACGAAATCTGAATACGCCAGCCATCGCCGATCCGATCATAGGAGCCCGAAATGCAACTGACCGCCGTTCTGACCCATGCCGAAGAAGGGGGCTATGTCGCCCTGAATCCTGAAACCGGCACCACTTCGCAAGGCGAAACGGTCGACGAGGCGGTCGCCAATTTGCGCGAGGCGACGATGCTCTACCTCGAAGAGTTCCCCATGAAGTTCTCAGGACAACCCCTGATCACCACTTTCGCCGTTCCCGAGCATGCCTAAATTTCCGAGGATTTCCGGCGCCGAGGCAATCACCGCGCTGGAGTTCATCGGTTTCGCTCGGGCCAGGCAAACGGGAAGCCATGTCGTGATGCGCCGAGGTCCGGCAGGCTGCGTGATTCCGCTGCATCGCGAGTTGAAGGTTGGCACCCTCGCCGGTGCGCTGCGGCAGGCTGGCGTTTCTCACGACGATTTCATTGCCGCCCTTCGCGCATGACCCTCTCCCTCGATCAAGGCGTGAACCTACGGGAAGGCGACGCGGTTAGCCTGAAAGTCAAACTTTCATTTTCGTAGAGCTAATATCTGCGCGGCTCCCAAGCCAGTTGATATAGTTATTCCGCAATAACTATCGGACGCTCTCCTACATCTCGCTCGCGTGCGGCTCCGGGGCGCCGAAGGAGCGTGCCGGGCGGGCCACCCACACCAGCGCGGCCAGCACGATGAACAGCAGCCCCGAGAGCCAGAACACGTCGTTGGTGCCCATCATGCGCGCCTGCGCGTCGATGAGGCGCTCGACCTGGGCGAGCGCCTGGTCGGTGCTGAGGCCCGCGGACTGCAGCGCGTCGAGCGCGGCGCCCGTCTGCGGATCGTAGGGCGTGACGTGCTCGACGAGCTGGGCGCGGTGCAGGCTGGTGCGGTCGTCCCACAGCGTCACGCCGGCCGATGCGCCAAAAGCGCCGAAGGTGAAGCGCATGAAGTTGTTCAGGCCCGTGGCGGCCGGGATGCGCTCCTTCGGCAGGCCCGACAGCGCCAGCGCGGTCAGCGGCAGGAAGAACATCACGTTGGCCGCGCCCTGCAGGAAGGTCGGCCAGGCGATGGTCCACACGTCGGCGTCGAGCGTGAAGCCGGCGCGCATGTAGGACACCACCCCGAACACGATGAAGCCGGCGCTCGCGATCACGCGCACGTCGTTCTTCTGGATGCTGCGCCCGATGAGCGGCGCGAGGAACATGGCGAGGATGCCGAACGGCATCATCATCAGGCCGGCCCAGGTCTGGGTGTAGCCCATGAGCGTCTGCAGCCACAGCGGCAGGATCACCGAAGTGCCGAAAAACACCGCGTAGCCGACCGACAGCGTCAGCGTGGCGCTCCAGAAGTTGCGCACCGCGAACAGGCGCAAGTCCACGATGGGATGGTCGTTGTCGAGCAGCTCCCACGCGAGGAAGGTGACGAACCCGGCCGCCGCGACGCAGCCGAGCAGGACGATCTCGCCCGAATTGAACCAGTCGAGCTCCTTGCCCTTGTCGAGCATGATCTGCAGCGCGCCGACCCACACCACGAGGAGCACCAGGCCGGTGATGTCCACCGGCACCTTGCGCGTGGGCGACTCGCGCGGCCGATAGATGTGCCATGTGACGGCCGCCGCGAGCAGGCCCACCGGCAGGTTGAGGAAGAAGATCCACGGCCACGAGGCTTCCTCGGAGATCCACCCGCCGATGAGCGGGCCGGTGATCGGCGCGATCAGCGCGGTCATCGACCACAGCGCGAGCGCGAACCCGGCGCGCTCGCGCGGGAAGGTGGAAAGCAGCAGCGCCTGTGACAGCGGCACCATCGGCCCGGCGACCAGCCCCTGCAGCACGCGGCAGGCGATCAGCGCCTCGATGTTGGGCGCGAGGCCGCACAGCCACGAGGCGACGGTGAAAAGCAGGATCGAGGTGACGATGAGGCGCACTTGCCCGAAGCGCGTGGTGAGCCAGCCCGTGAGCGGCATGGCGATCGCATTGGCGACCGCGTACGAAGTGATGATCCATGTGCCCTGCGTCGGACTCACGCCGAGGTCGCCGGCGATGGTGGGAATCGACACGTTCGCGACGGTGACGTCGAGCACCGTCATGAAGGTCGCCGCCGACAGGACGATGGCGCCCACCATGCGCTCGACGCCTTCGAGCGGCGGCAGCTTGTCGGCGGGGATGCCAGCCTGCGGCGCCGGGCCGGCGGCGGGAGGCGCGCCCGCCTCCGCATCGCCCGGCACTGCGGTGCTCACCTGCGGCCGCCGAGATTGGCGGCGATGATCGCCTGCACGCGGGCTTCGGCTTCATCCGTCCCCGCGGCCAGGCTCGCCGGATCCCACGCCTTGGCCGCTCTCGGCGCGGCCGCGAGCTGCGGCCCGGCGGTATCGCGGATCTCGACATCGGCATGCATCGACAGCCCGATGAGCAGGGGGTGCGCTTTGAGCTGGGCCGGCTCGAGCGCGATGCGCACCGGCAGGCGCTGCACGACCTTGATCCAGTTGCCCGTCGCGTTCTGCGGCGGCAGCAGCGCGAACGCCCCGCCCGTCCCCGCGCCCAGTCCCGCGACCTTGCCTTCATATTCGACCTGGTTGCCGTAGAGGTCGGCGTGCAGGCGCACCGGCTGGCCGATGCGCATGTTGCGCAACTGCACCTCCTTGAAATTCGCGTCTACCCACACC
This sequence comes from Burkholderiales bacterium, assembly GCA_038319115.1. Classification (GTDB taxonomy): domain Bacteria; phylum Pseudomonadota; class Gammaproteobacteria; order Burkholderiales; family SG8-39; genus SZAS-79. The sequence continues at coordinate 7,156 of JBBQCV010000184.1, forward strand.
GATTCAAGCGGGATGACCGCCATGAGCACCGCGCCGGGCGCGACGCGCTGCCCAAGCTGCACACTGCGCCGCGC
>JBBQCV010000185.1:0-7214 GCA_038319115.1 Burkholderiales bacterium
TCTACAGTACGGCGGGACGATGCGGAACCGCCCCGTCGTCGCGCACAAGATGGCAGGCAACGCGCTGCCCCGGGCGGATCTCGCGAAGCGCGGGTTCTTCGGACCTGCAGCGCTCCTCGGCAAAAGGGCAACGCGCCGAAAACCGGCAGCCGGGGGGCGGGTTGATCGGGCTGGGCGGGTCGCCTTCGAGGCGCAGACGCGCCCCCCCGCCTTTGCGCCTCCGGCCCATACGCGGCACGGCTGATAGAAGCGCCCAGGTGTAAGGATGCAGCGGGTCTTCGAACAGTGCCTCGCGCGTCGAATACTCGACGATCCGCCCGAGGTACATGACCGCGATCTCGTCGCAGAGATACTGCACCACACCGAGGTCATGCGAGATGAAGAGGTAAGTGAGGCCGAACTGCGCCTGCAGCGAGCCGAGCAGGTTGAGGATCTGCGCCTGGATCGCCACGTCGAGCGCGGACACCGGCTCGTCGCACACCACGACCTCGGGCTTGGTTGCCAGCGCCCTTGCAATGCCTATGCGCTGGCGTTGCCCGCCGGAAAACTGGTGTGGAAAAAGCCGCGCCTGGTCGGCCCGCAATCCGACCTGCTCGAACAGGCTGCGCACGCGCTCGTCGCGTTCGGCGCCGGTGCCGATGGCCATGCGCTGCATTGGTTCCCTGACGATCGCTCCGGCGCGCATTCGCGGATTCAGCGACGAGTAGGGATCCTGGAAGATGATCTGCATCCGGCGACGCGCGGTGCGCAGTTTCTCGCCCTGCAGCGCTGAAAAAACTTCGCCCGCGAGATCGACCTGCCCGGACGTAATGTTCACGAGCCGCAGGATCGCAAGGGCCGTGGTGGTCTTGCCAGAGCCGGATTCTCCGACGATGCCGAACGTGCTTCCGCGGCGCACCGAGAAGCTGACACCGTCCACGGCGCGCACCGTTTGTGGCAATGCGAATAGCGAACGCTTGCGCAGCGGGAAATGTACCTTGAGGTCGTCGACCCGTAGCAGGACATCGCTCATGTTGCGTGGCGCACTTGGGTCCCCTCAAGCAGCCAGCACGAGGCGCGATGGCCCGGGCCGGCGTCCGACTCGCCAGGGGATCTCTCGCGACAGCGTGGCAGGGCCTGGCCGCAGCGCTCCGCGAACGCGCAGCCGTGGCCAAGCAGGTGCAGCGGCGGAACCACGCCGGGAATCTCCTGCAACGCGGTGCGAACCGCGCCCGGGCCGAGTTTAAGTTGGGGACGGCAGGCGAGGAGCCCGCGGGTGTAAGGGTGCGCCGGCTCTCCGAGGATACGTTCGACCGCGCCTTCCTCAACCTTGCGGCCGGCGTACATCACGACCACGCGGTCGGCCATTTCGGCAATCGCGCCCATGTCGTGGGTGATCAGCAGGATGGCGGTGCCGCGCGTGTCGCGCAATTCCTGCAACAGGTCGAAGATCTGCGCCTGCACGGTCACGTCGAGCGCGGTGGTCGGCTCATCCGCAATCAACACCCGCGGCTCGCAGACCAGCGCCATGGCGATCATTACGCGCTGGCGCATGCCACCGGAAAACTGGTGGGGATATTCGTCGACGCGCCGTTCGGCCTCGGGAATATGCACCGCCTTGAACATTTCTATCGCGCGCCGGCGTGCTTCTGGCGCCGTCAGGCCCAAGTGCAGGCGTGCGGCTTCGGCGACCTGGTCGCCCACGGTGAAAACCGGATTGAGCGAGGTCATTGGCTCCTGGAAGATCATGGCGATGCGGTGCCCACGCACTTCGCGCAGGCGGGCCTCGGTCGCCTTGAGCAGGTCCTCGCCGTCGAAACGCACCGATCCGCCGGTCACGTGTCCCGCGGGGCGCGGCACCAACCCCATGATCGCGAGCGCGGTCATGCTCTTGCCGCAACCGGATTCGCCCACGATCCCGAGCGTCTCGCCCGCGTTCACGCTGAGGGAAACGCCGTCTAGCACGCGCACGCGGCCGTCCCAGGTATCGAACTCGACCTGGAGGTTTTCAATCTCGAGCAGGGCGCCCATCAGCGGGTCCGCAGCCGCGGGTTGAAGGCGTCGTTCAGGCCGTCGCCGACCAGGCTGATCGCAAGCACGGTGAGGAAGATGCACACGCCGGGAAAGGTGACCGCCCACCACATTTCCCGCAGGTAGTTGCGGTTGGACCCGATCATCATGCCCCAGCTCATCACGTTCGGGTCCGACAGACCGAGGAAAGACAGGCCGGCCTCGAACAGGATGGCCGTACCCGTGGCGAGAGTCGCCGCGACGATGATCGGCGGCAGTGCATTCGGCAGGATCACGCCCCAGATGATGCGGCTGTTGGACGAACCAATGGCGCGCGCGGCCCGAACGTACTCGAGCTGCCGGATGCGCAGGAACTCGGCGCGCGTCAACCGCGCCATGCTGGTCCAGGCGACGAAACCGATGGCAAACGTCACCGTAACGATCGAAGGCGTGAAGAGCATCACCAGCACCATGGCGAAGAGGAGTGCCGGGAGGACCTGGAAGAATTCTGTGATCCTGCCGAGGATCGCGTCGACTTTGCCGCCGTAGTAGCCGCCGAGCGCGCCCATCGTTATGCCGATGACGGTGGCGATCATGGCCGCAAAAAAGCCGACCATGAGCGTCGGGCGGCCGCCGCGCACCAATCCGGCAAGCATGTCGCGGCCGAGGTAATCGGTGCCGAGCACGGCGTCGGCATCCGCGCCGGGCGCCGTCTTCGGCGCCGCGACGATGTCGAACGGATCGACCGGGTAGATCCACGGGCCGGCGATCGCGACCGTCAGTACCAGCCCAAGGATCGCCAGGCCGATCAGGGCGGCGTAGTTGCGCCGGAAAACGCTCCAGGCTTCGCGCCAGGGCCCGCGGCTCGCGTTCTTATCCATCGGTGCGGATCCGCGGGTCGATGAGCCGGTAGGCGAGGTCCGTGAGGAGGTTGCCTACGATCACGAGCAGCGCGGAGAGGAGAAGAATGCCGAGGATCAGTTGCGTGTCGCGCCGCAGGATCGCCTCGAACGCCAGCAACCCCATGCCGGGCCAGGTGAACACGGTTTCCACCAGGACCGCGCCGGCCAGCATGCCGGAGAACTGCAGGCCGGCGATCGTCACCACCGGCAGGATGGCGTTGCGCAAGGCGTGCTTGAAGACCACCTTGTTCTCGGAAAGTCCCTTCGCGCGGGCGGTGCGCACGTAGTCCGAGCCGAGCACCTCGATCATGCTGGCGCGCGCAAGCCGTGAATACAGCGCGAGGTAGATGATCGCAAGCGTCGCTGCCGGCAGGACCAGGTGGTGCGCAACGTCGAGGGCGTGGGCCCACCCGGTCGCGCCCGTAGCGATGTCGTACATGCCGGAGGCCGGGAGGATGGGCCACACCGACGCAAAGAGCAGCAGCAGCATCAGCCCGGACCAGAACACCGGCGCGGAGAACCCCAGCAGGGCGACGATCGTCACCAGTGCGCCCAGCCAGCTCGAAGGGCGCCTCGCCGCAGTGACGCCGAGGAAAGTGCCTGCTACGACGGCCGTGGCGAGCGCGGTGAACACGAGCAGGACGGTGGCGAACATGCGGTCGGCGACCAGGCCCAGGACCGGGCGGTTGAAATAGGTGGATACGCCGAGGTCGCCGGTCGCCACGCGTGACACGTAGATGGTCAGTTGTTCAAGGAAGCCCTTGTCGAGGCCGTAGGTCTTGCGCAGTCCCGCGATCGTCTCGGTCGACGCCCCGCCCATCTCGCCGACGATGGTTTCGACGACATCGCCGGGCGCAAGGTGGATCAGGGTGAAGTTGAGGACGGCCACCGCCAGCAGCAGGCCGATCGCATAGGCGAGCCTGCGGGCGATGAACAAGGCGATCCGCACTGCGCGGGCCTACTCGCGGTACATCTCGTCGACCCAGTCGGCGGACTTTGCGCTGTCGTTCATGCTGTCGCCCTTTTCTGCTCCGGGCTGGGTGAGGCGGCGTGGCAGGCGGACCGTCGACCGGCGCCGCTGATAAGGCTGATGAGCTCCTCGCAGTCCGAGGGCAGCGAATTGCCGCGCCACGCGACATGCTGGTCGGGTCGTGACAGCACGAGTTTATGCCGGTAGACCGTGGCCGCCTCGTCCGATTGGACGTCGAGGACCGCGAGCGGCACGCCGCGGGTAATCGCCGCGGTCTGGACAGCGGTGGAGTCGATGGTGCGGTCGAAGCGCAGCAGCGTGTAGTCCGGACCCATCGCATCGTACAGCGACCGCCCATCGCGCAGCCAAACGTGCGGCGTGCGGCACCCCGGAACCGTTGATGGCGTGAACTCGGACATCGAATACGCAGGCGACGGTTCGCCATCGTAGGCGATGATCGGCGAGTCACTGTAGAAATAGCCGAAGTTGAGGCCACCGCAGCAATACTGCTGTACGTTAAGGTCGTACGCCGCCTTGCCCAGCGTCGCGCGGGCTGCCTCGCCTTCCGCGTCGGGCGCCTCGATGTTGTCCGGCACCGTCTGGCGCTGCCGTCCCATCTGGAACGAATGGTTCATCGCGAAATGTGAAACCTGCTCCGTGATCGGCAAGCGTTCCTTCTCGTGCGCGTCGAGAATGTGCTCCGTGCCCCAGCCTTTGAGGCGCGCCGCAAGCAGCCACGCAAGGTTAGCTGCATCTGCGATACCAGCGTTCATGCCGTAGCCCGCGTACGGCACCCACAAGTGCGCCGCGTCGCCGCAAATGAACACCCGGCGGTCGCGGAACTTGTCGGCCACCAGCCGCCGGCCTATCCAGTCTTCCTTGGCGATCACTTCGTATTCAAAGTCTGCGCCGACGCCGAGGATGGTGCGGATCGCCCAGTCGCGGTCGATGGTTTCGAAATTTTCCTCGCTGTCGCGCAGGTAGTTGTGGATGAGCCAGGTTTCGCGCCCGTCGATCGCCATGACGTTGCCGCTGCGGCGCGGATTCAGCGAGAACATCACCCACGCGGGTTTGCCCGGCAGCATCGACAACAGCTTCGGTGCCCGGATAAAGCTCGACTGCACGCGCTGGACTACCGGCGTCCCCGAAAGCGTTGCGCCTATCCTGCGCCGAATTTCGGAACGCCCGCCGTCGCATCCGACCATGTATCTGCATGCGATGCGCGTGATCCCGCCGGTATCGAGATTCCTCGCCGTGGCGGTCACGCCGTTTTCGTCCTGCGAGAAATGCTCGACCGAGGTGCGATTGAGCAGAGTGAGGCCGGGCAGGGCGGCGGCATGCTCGCCTAAGATCGGTTCGAGGTACATCTGGTTGATCCGATGCGGAGGCTCGGCCGTCGGCCACCACGTGTCCGGGCCGCCCTTGGCCGTGTAGCGTTCGGCACGGCAAGGGATCGGAATTCGCGCCAGCTCAATGCCGGTCGTGGTGGTGCGATAGGAGCAATCGTTCGGGTAGTCGGGCGGCAGACCCGCGTTGCGCAGTTTTTGCGCGAGGCCGAGCCGACGGAAGATTTCCATCGAGCGTGCCGCGATATGGTTGCATTTGACGCTGGGTACCTCGCCGCGGCGGCGCAGTTCTGCGACGACGACCGGGACTCCGCGGGATGCCAGGTCCATGGCGAGCGTCAGGCCCACGGGACCGCCACCGGCGACAAGTACGGGTGTTTGGAGTGTCGGAGTCATTGCGGATCAGTCGGTGACGCGGGAGCGACGTAGCCAGATTACACGCGCCCGCGAGTATAGAGCGGGCTCCGCATCGGCGCGAGAAGTCCGGCATTCATCAGGCAGTGAGCTTTGTGCCCCGCGTCTTTTCACTTTCTGGGTCATACATCGGTCTGAGGCTGGCCCGGGCCTTGTGCAAGACCCCGGCGACTTCGATTTCGTAGTGCCCCGCGTTGATGTACGCCGCGTCCACGCCGCGTTCGTTGCGTACATATCCGAGCCCGACCGAACATCCGAGGGTGTGGCCATAGCTCGCCGAAGCAAGGTATCCGACCCGCTCGCCGTCCCGGAGGATCGGCTCGTTGTGATACAGGAGCGGTCCGGGGTCCTCCAACGCGAACTGCACCAGCCGCTTCGTGAGCCCGCGCGCCTTCTGCGCCACGAGCGCTTCGCGCCCGATGAACCCCCCGGGCTTGTCGAATGCGCACGCAAAAGCGAGGCCGGCTTCGAGCGGTGAGTCCTCGTCCCCGATGTCGTGGCCCCAGTGCCGGAACGCTTTTTCCAGGCGCAGGCTGTCCATTGCGTGCATGCCTGCAAGCGCCAGCCCATGCGCCGGTCCGGCGCTCATGATCGCGTCGAACACGGCAAGTGCCGATTCGCGCCGCACGAGCAGTTCCCAGCCGAGTTCGCCGACATAGCTGATGCGGGTGGCGCGCACGCTCACGCCCGCGAGCTCGAGTTCCCGGCTCGCGCCGAACGCGAACTCCGACTCCGAGAGGCCGGCATTTGCCAGGCCCGAGAGCAAGGCGCGCGATTGCGGACCCATGATGCCGAGCACAGCATGCTCGTCGGTCACGTCGCTGATCGAACATCCCGCATCCTTGGGCAAGTGCCGCCGCAGCCACGAAAGGTCGCGCGTGCCGCTTGCGGCGCCGGTGATTACGAGGAATCGGTTAGGCGCGATGCGCGTCACAGTGAGGTCGGCTTCGATGCCGCCGCGATCGTTCAGCCATTGCGTGTACACGGCGCGGCCGATCGGCGAAACGTCGTTCGCGCTGACTCTCTGCAGGAGGCCGAGCGCAGCCGGGCCGGCCACCTCGAACTTGGCAAACGAACTTTGGTCGAAGAGCGCGACGCGTTCCCGGGCTGCGCGGCATTCTGCCGCCCGATAGTCGAACCAATTCTGCCGGCCCCAGCTGTACGTGTATTCGGGCGTTACGCCGGCCGGCGCATACCAGTTGGGGCGCTCCCATCCGGCGAATTCGCCCATGCAGGCGTTAGCCGCAACGATCCTCTCGTGCAGTGGCGAGAGCCGCATGCCGCGCGCTGTCTCGTACTGGCGATACGGCCAGTGCATGTCGTACAGCAGGCCGAGCGCTTCACTGACCCGCTCGCGCAGGTAAGCGGCGCCGCCCTGAAACGGGAACACGCGCCGGATGTCCACGTCGCAGAGATCCATCGGCGGATAACCATTTGCAATCCATTCGGCCAGCACCATGCCCGCGCCGCCAGCCGACTGGATGCCGATGGAGTTGAACCCGGCCGCGACCCACACATTGTCCATCCCCGGTGCGAGGCCCAGGTGATAGGCATTGTCCGGCGTGAAGCTCTCGGGCCCGTTGAAAAACGTGT
>JBBQCV010000186.1:0-7192 GCA_038319115.1 Burkholderiales bacterium
CGGCAGGCATGCGGATCGCCTCGCGCGCATCCATGACCGCATAGGCCGAGAACGCCCCGGCGCAGCGCCCCATGACCTTGTCGCCCGGCTTGAAGCCGGTGGCCGCGGCGCCCGCGCTGACCACTTCGCCCGAGACTTCCATGCCCACCGGCTTGGCCGCGCCGGGCTTGTGCAGGCCGTGGCCGGCGATGAACTCGCCGCGGTTGAGGCTCGACGCGCGCATGCGCACCAGCACCTGGGCCGGGCCGGGCTGCGGCACCGGCGCCTCGCCGAGCGCGACCTCGGTGCGGTCGCCTTCGGTGCGGATGAGCCAGCTTTGCATGGTCTTGGGTGGCTGCGCGGACTCAGTCATTGGCCTTGATCCCCAGTTCGCCGATCAGTTGCCGCCACTTGGCGAGATCGGCCTTGATGAATTGCGTGAATTGGTCCGGCGTCATGCCGGTGGGCTCGAGGCCCTGGCCGCGCAGCCACTTTTGCATTTCGGCCGCCCATGGTACTTCAGAGGGGCGCCTCGTCCATGAGCGCGATCTGCTCGCGCAGTTCCAGTATGCGATCCTGCCAGTAACGCTGGGTGTTGAACCACGGGAACGCCGCAGGGAAGGCCGGGTCGTCCCAGCGCCGCGCGATCCACGCCGAGTAGTGCACCAGCCGCAGCGTGCGCAGTGCTTCCACGAGGTGGCGCTCGCGGTCGTCGAATTCGGCAAAGTCCTCGTAGCCGCGCAGCACATGGCCGAACTGCGCGCGCATCGTTTCGCGGTCGCCCGAGAGCAGCATCCACAGGTCCTGGATCGCCGGGCCCATGCGCGCATCGTCGAAGTCGACGAAATGGGGTCCGCCAGCCGCGGGGGTGCCGCCGGCGCCGGGGCCGTCGCGGTTCTCGATCCACAGCACGTTGCCGCTGTGGCAGTCGCCGTGCAGGCGCAGGGTGGCGAAATCGCCGGCGCGCTCGAAGCATTGTTCGGCCGATTCGAGCGCATGGTCGACCACGCCCACCCAGGCATCCTCGAGGTCGGGTGGCACGAAACCGTGGTCGAGCAGGTAGTCGCGCGGCTCCCAGCCGAAAGTCTCCAAGTCGAGCGCGGGGCGCTCGGCGAATCCCTCCAGCGCGCCGACGGCATGGATGCGTCCGAGGAAGCGCCCCATCCATTCGAGCGTGTCGGGCTGCTCGAGCTCCGGCGCCCGGCCGGCGCAGCGCGCATACACCGCGATCCGGTGCCCGCCGCTCGCATGCATGGTGGTGTCGCCCGCGAGGGCCATGGGGGCGATCACCGGCAACTCGCGCGCGGCCAGCTCGCGCACGAAGGCATGCTCTTCCATGATCTGCGCATCGGTCCACCGCCCGGGCCGGTAGAACTTGGCCACCAGCGGTACCGGGCTGTCGTCGACGCCGAACTGGTAGACGCGGTTTTCGTAGCTGTTGAGGGCCTGCAGGCGCCCGTCCGGCGCGAGGCCGGCGCTTTCGAGGGCGTCGAGCACCGTGTCGGGCGTCAGGTCGGAGAACGGCGTGGACGCCCCCTCAGGCTGGGGCGGGTCGTTGGGGTCGATGGGGTCGCTGGGTTGGTTTTTGTTCACGGGGGCGATTCTACGTAACCAAGTGCTACCAGATGTAAGAGTTGCAAATCCGCGGGACGTTCAGGGCGCGGGCCGCTCCAATCGGATAACACCTCCAAGAGCCCACGCCATGACGACCGCCCACCTGATCGACATTATCTTCATCGCCGTTGTGTTCAGCGCGGTGCTGTACTGGATCTTCGTCTCGCCGGTGCGGGCGCGGAAGCGGCGCCACGAGGAGATGCATGGCCAGGGCGGCCAGCAATTCCGCTCCTGGGACCCCAATATCGGCGCGCGCAAGCGCGACCGCTGACCGCCCCGACAGGGCGCCGCGGCCAACCTGAGCAGGAAACCCCGCGCGGTGAACCCTTATTCCGGCTTGTAACCCGACTCCCTGATCACGCGGGCGTACTTCGCCGTATCCGCGGCGAGCGTGGCGGCGAGCTCTTCCGGCGTGCTGCCGATGGGTTCGGCGCCCTGCGCGAGCAGGCGCTCGCGCACGTCGGTGAGCTTGAGGATGCGCACGGTTTCGGCCGAAACGCGGTTGATGATGTCCTTGGGCGTCCCCGCGGGGGCGAACAATGCGAGCCACGAAATCGACTGGTAACCGGGCAGGCCGGCCTCCGAGATCGTCGGCAGGTCGGGCAGCGCCACCGAGCGGCGGTTGTTGGTGACCGCCAGCGCGCGCACCTTGCCGGCCTTCACGAACTGGATCGTCTCGAGCACCGTCGCGAACGACAGCGGCACCTGGCCGGCGATGAGGTCGGCCACCGCCGGCGCCCCGCCCTTGTACGGGATGTGCACCATGTCGACCCCGGCCATGCTCTTGAACAGTTCGGCGGCCACGTGCATCGAGCCGCCCGCGCCCGAGGTGGAGAAATTGAGCTTGCCCGGCTGGGCTTTGGCAAGCGCGATCAGCTCCTGCACCGACTTGGCCGGCACCGAGGGGTGCACGAGCAGCAGCAGCGGCAGGTCGGCCACCATCGACACCGGCGCGAAGTCCTTCACCGGGTCGTAAGAGAGCTTCTTGTACAGGCTCACGTTGATGGCGTGGGTGCCGATGTTGCCCATCATGAAGGTGTAGCCGTCGGGCGCGGAGCGCGCGGTGTACTCGGTGCCGACGATGCCGGCCGCGCCGGGCTTGTTCTCGATGACGAACGACTGCCCGAACGCTTCCTGAAGTTTCTGCGCGATGATGCGCGTGCCGATATCGGTGCCACCGCCGGGCGGGAAAGGCACCACCACCTTGACCGGCTTGGTCGGCCACGCCTGCGCGTGGGCGAGCGGGACTTCGGCAGCGAGCGCCAGGAGGACGAACAGCGGGACGAACAGCGGGACGGCGAGCAGGGCTTTGCGCATGGGGCGGTCTCCGGATTTTTGCTTGGGCTCAGACACAGTAGATGTCGAGCATGGTGGGAATGCAGTCGTTGGCGAGGATGACTTTCTTGGCGCGGATCCTGAGCGCGCCGTCGCGGCGCACGAGGGTATGCACCGAGCGCCCGAAGAACACGTGCTGGGTCTTGGTGCGCGTGTCGTAGACATGCACCGTGAAGCTCGATTTTACCCGCGCGGAATCTTCGCCGGCCGCGCCGCCCTCGTCGGCGAGCATCACGTTGCCCACCAGGTGGGAAGTGCGCCGCAGCGGCGTCGAGGCCACCGACTTGCCCGAGCGGATGCGCTGCACGCGCTCTTCCAGTCCCGCGCGGCCGGCGTAATAGATCATCGACAGCTCGCGCTGCGGGTCGGTGGTGGGCTCGGTCTCGGACTTCCACGCCGGCATCCAGAATTCGGCGTCCTCTTCGTACAGGGCGAGCCACGCGTCCCAGTCCTGCTCGTCGAGCAGCATGCCCTCCAGCCCGAGCAGCGCGACCGCCTCGCCAAGCCCCGGCTTCACCGGCGCCGCCTCACGAACCCACCTCTTGGACGGAGCGCGCGATGCCGCGCTTGAGCAGCGCGAGCCACGCGCGATAGTTGCCGTGGAACCCGGTCTCGTCGCCCATGAGGTAGCCGCCCACCGCCGAGGTCTCGGGATGGATGCCGAGTTCATCCGACTCGGCGTTGCCGCCGGCTTTCACCGCCGTGAGTCCGCGCGCATAGCCCTGCTGCCAGTCGAGGGTGCGTGCTTCGTCGCCGCGCTGGCAGGCCTCGTAGGCGCTGGTGTCGTCGGGCGTGGCAAAGCCGGTGGGATTGAAGAAGTCCTCGTACTGGCGCAGGCGCGCGATGCGCGCCTCGGGGGGCTCGCCCTTGGGCGCCACGCAATAGGCGAGCATCTCGGTGCGGTCCACCGCCAGCGGCCGGATGATTCGCAATTGCATCGAGGCGTTCTCGGCGATCTGCACATTGGGGAACAGGGTCAGGTTGCGCACGTACAACATCCACTTGGCCATGGTCTTGCCGGCGCGTTCCTCGATTTCGGGCAGCGAGGCATACAGCGGCCGCGCCTTGGCGCCGGGGTTATCGCCCCACATCATCACGTGGCCGTGGGGGAAGGTGAAGCAGCCGCGGCGCGAGGCGGCCTGCGCGCCGATGTCCTCGTAGATCGAACCGGCGGGCGCGGCCGCGGTGCGTGCACGGCGGCGGCTTTCGAGCACCCCGATGTACGAAGTGTGGGTCGGGATGAAATGGTAGGTGTCGGAACTGTTCTCGAGCTGGAACTTCCAGTTGGCGTTGTAGGTGAAGCTCACCGCGCCGGGGACGAGCTCGATGCCCTCGGGGCTCTGGTCGACCACCATGTCGATGCAGCGCTTCGCGTCGCCGAGGTACTCCTCCAGCGGCGGGACGTCGGCCGAAAGGCTGGCGAACAGCAGGCCGCGATAATTGCCGAAGCGCGCCACGCGGGCGAGGTCATGCTCCATCGCCTGGAACGCCGGCGCGTAGGCACCCTGGCGGTGGGAGGTGATCGCGATGCAGCGCCCGCCGGTGTCGTAGGTCCAGCCGTGATAAGGGCACGAGTGGTGCGGCGCATTGCCGGCGGTGGCATGGAACACCATCGCGCCCTTGTGGCGGCAGCTGTTGATAAAGCAGCCGAGCCGGCCTTCTGCGTCGCGCATGACCACCACGGGCGAGCGCCCGATGGTGGTGGTGAGGTAATCGTTGGCTTGCGGCAGCTGCGATTCGAGCCCGACGAAATTCCATGTCGCCTCGAAGATATGGCGCATCTCCAGCGCGAACACCGCCGGGTCGCGGAAGGCGTCGCGATGGACGCTGAACCAGCCTTCGCCCGCGCGGTCGTCGATGAGCCGGTCGAGGTCCGCCGTCGTCAGCGGGCCCCTCACTTGGGCCGGCTGGCGCGAATGGCCTCGATGACCGCGGCGCTGTCCACGCCGCAGCCGCGTTGCGCGATCACCGCGGCAAGCAGCGCGGCGTTGACTTCCATGAGGGGCAGGTTCTGGCCCAGGCGGTGTGCGGTCTCGATCATGAACTGTGCTTCCCTGAGGTTTTCGGGCACCAGCGTGTGGGCCACCGGCAGTTGCGGAGAATACTCGCGCCGCACCATCTTCTCGCCCTTGACCGCCATGACCTGCGAGGCGGCGGGCGAGGCGCGCAGCGCCTCGAGGAACTGTTCCTCATCGAGCCCGAGCCGTTGCGCGAACACCAGCCCTTCGGCCAGCGCGGCGCGGTTGAGCTGGAGCACGAGGTTGATTGCGAGCTGCGCCTTGGCCGCGTTGCCGGGCGAACCCATGAGGAAGCGCTTCGGGCAAAGCGCATCGAGCACGCCTTCCACCGCGCCGATCGCAGCGGGCGACCCGGCGAGGAGGCCGATGCCGTTGCCGGCCTCGATCTGCGCGCTGGTGCCGGAGATCGGCGCTTCCAACACCGTAATGCCGTAGCGCAGGGCGCGCGCGGCGGCAAACGCGATGCGGCGCGGATCGACGCTGGTGGTGCACAGGACGATCATCGGGTGCGCGGTGGTCTCGAGTTCGACGATCACCGACTCCACCTGCGGGGTGTCGTAGACGGCGAGCACGATGCGGCTGCAGCGCAGGCAGATCTCGTCGGCCGAGCCGGCGATTTCGATGCCCGGGACCAGCACCGCCTTGTCCGGATTGGTGTCGTAGCCGAGCACTTCGAACCCGGCGCCGACCAGCCGATGCGCGAGCGCGCCGCCCATGAGCCCCAGCCCGATCAGGCCGATCGGGCCGGCGTTCAGCGCCAGGGGCTCTCTAAGGACGGCGGTTTTGGTGCTCAAGTGTTCTCGCTATCGACGCGCATTGCACGCCGGACCGCAGGGGTGTCCGGGTCCGGCACGCGGCGTGGCCCACCGGGGCCGGCCGCAAAGCCGAGCGAGTTTAGCCTCACATCCGAACGCCGGGCAAGGCATGTATCATCCGCGCGCCGCGCTTTCGGCCGCAGCGCGCGCGCACCGCGGCCAACCGCGATTCGCGGCGCCGAATTTCCACCGGAGACTGCCTCGATGCAGGACACCATAGTCCTTGGGACCGCCACGCCCGGCGGAGGGTTCCCGCTGTACGGCGATGCGCTGGCCGAAGCCGTCAACGGCGCCGACGCGTCGCTCGCGCTGCAAACGCGCAACACCAAGGGCAGCACCGAGAACGTGCCGCTGCTTGCGGCCGGCACGCTCGACATCGCCCTCGTGCAGGGCGAGGTGGCGAACCCGGCGCTGGCCGAGGCCGGCAGCGGCCTGCGCATCGTCGCCGCCATGTACTCCTCGCCCGGGATGTTCGTGGTGCGCGCCGACAGCGCGTGGCGCACCGTTGCCGACTTGCGCGGGCAGGCGGTCGCGTTCGGCGCGAAAGGCTCCGGGCTCACGCTCCTCGGGCGCACGGTGATCGACGGCATGGGGTTGGACGCCGACCGCGATTTCCGCGCGGTCTACCTCGACTGGGCGGGCGACGGCCCGCTCATGGTGGCCGACGGCCGCGTCGCGGCGCTATGGGGAGCTGGCATCGGATGGCCGGGCTTCAGCGCAGTGGCTTCGGCAGCGCCGGGCGCGCGCTTCATCGTCCCCGACGCCGCGCAGGTCGAGCGCATCCTCGCGGCGCACCCATTCCTCAAGCCGCTGACCGTGGCGGCCGGCAGCTATCCCGGCCAGCACGAGCCGATCCGCTCTGTGGGGTCGTGGAGTTACGTGCTCTCGCGGCCGGGTTTCGATGCGGGGCTGGCGTATCGGCTGGCGCGCGCCATGCACGGCGTGGAGGCGGCGCTCGCCGCCAGGCTCGAGCAGGCGCGCGAGACGACCGCGGCCAACACGCTGGCGGCCGCGCCGCGCGTCGACCTCATCCATCCCGGCGTCCTGCGTTACCTGCGCGAGATCGGCCTGGCGGCTTAGGGATCAGCCGGGCGGCTCAGGGATCGGCCTGGCGGCTCAGGCGGCGCCGGTCTTGGGGATGAACCCGAGCGCCACGCCGTTGTTGCAATAGCGCTTGCCGGTAGGCGCGGGGCCGTCGTCGAACAGGTGGCCGTGATGGCCGCCGCAGCGCGCGCAGTGGTACTCGGTGCGCGGCAGGATCAGCTTGAAGTCGCGGCTGACGCCGAAGGCGCCCGGGATGGTGGTGAAGAAACTCGGCCAGCCGGTGCCGCTCTCGTATTTCATCGCGGAGGTGAAAAGCGGCAGCCCGCAGCCCGCGCAGGCGAACACGCCGGGGCGCTTTTCGCGGTTGAGCCCACTGGTGCCCGCGCG
>JBBQCV010000187.1:0-7153 GCA_038319115.1 Burkholderiales bacterium
TTCCTCCGCGCAGCGGGCACGACCGCTTTCAAGGTCAACGGCAGGAAAGTGCGCGTGAGCGCCGCGCCGGTGACGCGTCTCGCCGATGTGCTGCGCGACGAGCTCGGGCTGACCGGCACCAAGATCGGCTGCAATGCCGGCGACTGCGGCGCCTGCACCGTGCTCCTTGATGGCCGGCAGGTCTGCGCCTGCCTCACCGCGGTGGGCCAGGCCGCCGGGCGCGAGGTGACCACGGTCGAAGGGCTGGCCGCATCGGGAAAACTCTCCGCGCTGCAGACCGCGTTCCAGAAGCACGGCGCGGCGCAGTGCGGCATCTGCACCCCGGGCATGCTCATGGCAGCGGCTGACCTGCTGGCGCGCAATGCCGCGCCCGACGCGGCCGAAGTGAAGGACGCGCTCGGCGGGGTGCTGTGCCGCTGCACCGGCTACCAGAAGATCATCGAGGCGGTGGTGGACGCCGCCGCCCGCCCCAGGCTTGCGCCCTCCCCTGTGGCCGGGCGGGCCGTCGGCGCGCGCGCGGTGAAAGTCGACGGCATCGCGCGCCTCGATGGAACGGAGCACTACGGCGCGGACGCGATCCCGGCGGATGCATTGTGGCTGCGCGTGATCCGCTCGCCGCACCATCACGCGCGGTTTACGCTCGGCGACCTCGATGCGGTGGTTGCGCGCACGCCGGGCCTTACGCGAATCCTTACGGCGCGCGACGTGCCCTCCAACGGCTTTGGCATCTACCCGCACATCAAGGACCAGCCCGTGCTTGCCGACGATGAGGTGCGCTTTCGCGGCGAAGCGGTCCTCGCGCTGGTGGGCTCGCGCGATGCGGTCGAGGGCTTCGATGCGGCGACACTGCCGCTCGAATACGAAATCCTGCCGCCGGTCATGGGCCTCGATGCGGCGATGGCGCCGGGCGCCGCGCTCGTGCTTCCCGACCGGCCGGGCAACCTTTTGCAGGATGGCGGCGTGCGCAAAGGCGATGCTGCTGGCGCGTTCGCGCGCTGCGCCGCGGTCGCCGAAGGCACCTTCGAGACGGCTTTTGTAGAGCACGCGTATATCGAGCCCGAAGCAGGCTGGGCCGAGCGCGTGGGCGATCGCATCGAGATCCACGTCACCACCCAGACGCCCTACATGGACCGCGACGAGATGGCCGTGGTGATGAAACTCAAGCCTACCGACGTGCGCATCGTGCCCACCGCGTGCGGCGGTGGCTTCGGCGGCAAGCTCGACATGTCGGTCCAGCCTCTCGTCGGCATCGCCGCCTGGCTCACCGGCAGGAAAGTGGCGTGCGTGTACACGCGCCCCGAGAGCATGGCCTCGACCACCAAGCGCCATCCGGCCCGTGTGCACGCCAAATTCGGCTGCGACTCCGACGGTCGCCTGGTCGCCTGCGAAGTCGATGCCGAGTTCGACACCGGCGCCTACGCAAGCTGGGGGCCCACCGTGGCCACGCGGGTCCCGATCCATGCCACCGGTCCCTACTGCGTGCCGCACGTGCGCACGCGCGGCCGTGGCTTTTTCACCCATTGCCATCCGTCCGGCGCGTTTCGCGGCTTCGGCGTGCCGCAGGGCGCCATTGCCCACGAGGCCGTCATGGACGCACTGGCCGACAAGCTGGACATCGACCGGCTCGAATTCCGCCTGCGCAATGCGCTCAAGGCAGGCGATGCCACAGCCACCGGGCAAGTGCTTGAGCATTCCGCCGGCCTGCCCGAATGCCTAGAAGCCCTGCGGCCCGCGTGGCAGCGCGCCAATCGCGAGATCGCGCAGTTCAATGCGGCAGCGACGACGCCGGCGCACCTGCGCCGCGGCGTCGGCATTGGCTGCATGTGGTACGGCATCGGCAATACGTCGCTGTCCAATCCTTCGACGATGCGCATCAGTGTGTCGAAGAAAGGCGTGGTCACGCTGTGCAGTGGCGCAGTGGACATCGGCCAGGGGTCGAACACCATCCTCACCCAGATCGCCGCGGATGCGCTCGGCGTACCCATGAACACGCTGAGCCTCATCACCGGCGACACCGACCTCACCGCCGATGCGGGCAAAACCTCGGCGTCGCGCCAGACTTTCGTGTCGGGCAAGGCCGCCGAACTGGCGGGTCTCGACCTGCGCCGGCAACTGTTCGCCATGGCCGGCGCGCCCGAGGGCGAATACCTCGACCGGGCTTACCGGCTGACGATCGAAACCGAGGTCGTCGGCGCGGCCGTCCGCAAGGGCGCGACGATCGTGATCCGCAAAGGCGGCATCACCCATCGCGTGCCCATCGCCAAGGGCCTCATCGGCGAGGGCTACTTCGACCCGCCGACCACCGCATCAGACGCCAACGGCCAGGGCGTGCCTTACGCGAGCTACGCATTCGCGGCGCAGATCGCGGAAGTCGAAGTCGACATGGCGCTGGGCACCACCCGCGTGCTGCGCATCGTCGCCGCCCACGACGTGGGTCGCGCGATCAACCCGGTGCAGGTCGAAGGCCAGATCCAGGGCGGCACGGTGCAGGGCCTGGGCCTCGCGCTCATGGAGGAGTACCTGCCCGGCCGCACCGAGAACCTGCACGATTACCTCATCCCGACCATCGGCGACGTGCCGCACATGGAATGCATCCTCGTCGAGGCGCACGAGCCGCTCGGGCCGTATGGCGCAAAGGGCGTGGGCGAACCGGGGCTGATCCCCACCGCGCCGGCGATCCTCGGCGCAATCGAGAACGCGACCGGCGTGCGCATGCGCCAGGTGCCCGTCCTGCCTCACCGGCTGCGCGCGGAAATACTGCCAAAACATGCCTGACCCCCGCGCCGCTATTGACTCTCCGGGCGAAATACTGCCAAGCCAATGAGCCACCCGCTCGATTCGGTCGACCCCCAGGACGCCCCGGAAGCGAGCGCCCAGCCCGGCGCGGCGGCGGGCGACGTGATCCGCTGCGACGCCTGCCCGGTGTTGTGTCGCATCCGCACGGGGCAGTCGGGCGCGTGCGACCGCTACGCCAACCTGGAGGGCAAGCTGGTGCGCAGCGACCCGCTGGTGATCCTGCAGCGTTCGATTGCCGACGGCCGCGAGGTCGTGCCTTTCCTCGAGCCCGGCAAGCCGTGGGACGGCAGCATCGTCTCGGCTGCCAGCACTTTCGTCACCGGTATCGGCGCCACCACCACTTACCCGGATTACAAGCCGGCGCCGTTCATCGTCTCCTCGCAAATGGAAGGCGTCGACATGGTCACGGTGGTCACCGAGGGCATCTTCAGCTACTGCGGCCTCAAGCTCAAGATCGACACCGACCGGTGGCTCGGGCCCGAGCAGGCGGCGGTGCGCGTCGGCGGCGCCGGGGGCGAAGCCATCGGCCACGTCACCACCGCTGAATATGGCTCGCAGATGCTCGCGCTCGGCGGCGTGCACCATCTCACCGGTGGCAGCAAGAGGGAAGGCAACGCCACCTGCGACGCGATGCTGCGCCTCGCCAACAAGCAAGCCGTCGAGCTCAGCATCGACGGCGGCTCGAGCGTGCTCGTGCAAGCGGGCCAACCGCCGGTGGTCAACGGCGAGCACGAGGAGCGCATGCGCGTGGGCTGCGGCTCGGCCACTATCGGCATCTTCGCGCAGCAGTGGCTCGGGCACTGCGACGAGGTCATCGTGGTCGACGACCACATCACCGGCGTGCTCACCGAGCACCAGGCGGGCAAGTTCCTCGACATGAAGCCCGCCGGAATCCGCGTGCGTGGGCGCAAGTCCACGCCGGGGCGCTACTTCAAGGTGGCCGAGCCGGGCCTGGGGTGGGGCGGCACGAATGTCGAGGATCCGCTGTCCATCATCGACAAGATCGACCCGAAGACCGCGTGGCCGGGATTGCGCCTGCTCATGGTGTCGACCACCGGCGAGGATGCCGAGTGGTTCGTGCTCGACGACGCCCTCAAGCCGCAGAAAGCACCCATGCCCGCACCGGTGCGAGTGGTGGTCGAGCGCATTGCCGAGAACTGCGAGCCGGCGCTCTCGAGCGTGCTGTTCATGGGCGGGGCCGGCGGGAGCCTGCGCGCAGGCGTGACCGAAAACCCGGTGCGCCTCACGCGCTCGGTCAAGGACCTCATCACGCGCGTCACCTGCGGCGGGGCGCCGGTGTACGTTTGGCCCGGCGGCGGCATCACGGTGATGGTCGACGTCCTCGCGATGCCGGACAACGCATTCGGCTACGTGCCCACCCCCGCCCTGGTGCTGCCGATCGAGTTCACCATGCCGCGCGCGAACTACGCGCTCATGGGCGGCCACATGGGCAGCATCGTCAGCATCGAAGCGGTCCTGCGCAGCGCGGATTTTCGCACCGCCCCATGGCCGGCGTCCAACCCGTGGCCAGTCGCCGCCGCCAACAAGTAGGTTCGCACAAGGCAAAACCATGAGCATGTTCAGCGTCCGCAAGATCCATGTGCAGGTCGAGGAGATCCGCCACGACGGCGGCCCGCCGCCCGCGCGGCCGCAATTGCGCGGGGCGATCGCGGCGGTGATCAGCAACCCCTACGCCGGGCGCCACGTCGAGGACATCACGCCGATGATGGAAGCCCTCAAGCCGCTGGGCCTGGAGCTCACCCACCGCCTGGTGGCGCTGCTCGGCGGGCCCACCGCGGTGGAGGCGTACGGCAAGGGCTCGATCATCGGCACCGACGGGGAGCTTGAGCACGGCGCGCTGTGGCACGTGCCCGGCGGCTACGCGATGCGCGAAGTGCTCGGCTCGGCCAAGGCCATCGTGCCCTCGGCCACCAAGGTCGGGGCCGCGGGCACCACGCTCGACATCCCGATCCACCACAAGGACGCCGCCTACGTGCGCAGCCACTTCGACGCGATCGAAGTGCGCGTGGCTGACGCGCCGCGCCCAGGGGAGATCGTCTACCTGCTCGGCATGACTACTGGCGCTCGCGTCCATGCGCGCGTCGGCGGGCTTGCCGCCAGGGATATCAAGGGCGAGGACGGCCAGCGCTGACCGCAACGGTTGCGATGCAGAGCGACTCGTTCGCCACTTTGCTGCTTGTCCAGTCCTTCGCGTGACACTACAGTGGGCGCGCGACCGCCCAGACCCGTTCTCCCGAACCCGTGAGCCTCCCCGCCCATAAGCGCCTGACCGACGGCCGACTGCACCTGCAGCACGGCCCGATCGATTGCATCGTCCAGGCGTGGGGCGCGGACGCGGAAGTCGAAAGCGCCTATGCCCAGGCCATCGCCGGGTTCGCGGACGTGCTCGAGACGCTGGTGGGTGAACTGGCGGTGTTGCGCTCGCCGGTCACCGGGGAGTCGCTCCCGCAGGTGCGCGGACCGGTGGCCCGGCGCATGGTGGGCGCGGTCTGGCCGTATCGCGCCGGGTTCATCACGCCGATGGCGGCCGTGGCCGGCGCGGTGGCCGAAGAGGTGCTCGATGCGCTGTTGCGCGGCCGCGTGCTCAACAAGGCTTACGTCAATGACGGAGGCGACATCGCCCTGTACTTGCCCAGCCCCGCGGTGTTCGATGTGGGCATTGCCCTCGGCCCGGATGCACCGCGACTCGCAGGCACCCTGCGCATTGCCAGTGCCGATCGGGCGCGCGGCATCGCCACTTCCGGCTGGCGGGGGCGCTCGCAGTCGCTGGGCATCGCCGATTCGGTCACCGTGCTGGCGCGCACCGCCGCCGAGGCCGACGCCGCCGCCACGGTCATCGCGAATGCCGTAGACGTAGACCATCCGGCCATTCGGCGGCGACCGGCGCGGGAGGTCAAGGAAGACTCCGACCTCGGCGACCTGCCGGTCACGACCGAGGTGGGCGCGCTGCCGGCCGCCGCCTTCGACGCCGCTCTGGCAGCGGGAGAACGCACTGCGCATGCGCTTCTGGCGCGCAACCTGATCCTCGGCGCCACACTCCTGCTTGGGGGACAATGGCGTATCGTCCAGGAGACTCCCATGCCCCCGCTGTCGCCATTTTTCGGAAGGTTGCCGTAATGCTGGCCCGTTTGCTTGCGCTGCTCGCCTTCCTCGCCCTCCTGCCCCTGGCCGGCACCGCTGCGGCGGCGGGCGAGATTTCGGTCGTCTACCTGGGCACCAACGATTGCCCTTACTGCCAGCACTGGGAGGCGCGCGCCAAGAGGGAACTCGTGGCCGAGCTGGGCGCGCTGCCCACCGGGCAGGCGGTGCGCTTCTACGAGGTCAAGGGCGAGACGCTGCGCCAGCCGATCGTCGAGCGCCACTATCCCGACGAAATCAAATGGCTGGGCCGGCGGCTGGGCCCGTCGCGTGGCGTACCGCGCTTCATTCTGCTGGTCAACGGCGAAGTTGCCTGGAGCGTCTACGGCACCAACGAATACGAGGCGGTGTTCCTGCCGGCGCTGCGGCGGGCCATAGCGCAGCGCGGCGCCGGGCGGCCCGTGGCCGCGCCGGGCCCCGCATAAGGCACGCCGGGTTGGGGTAACATCTCCGCAACAACACGCCAAGGGAGCGAAAAAATGAAACGCTGGCACGCGGGAATGTTCGCATCGGTCGCCACTTCGGTTGCTGCGACCCTCATAACCGGGGCCGGCCTCCTCGCCGCTTCCGGTGCGCAAGCCCAACCGATCCGGGTCGGCGAACTCAATAGCTACAAGGTCTTCACCGCCTTCCTCGACCCCTACAAGAAGGGCTGGGAACTGGCGCTGGACGAGATCAACAAGTCAGGCGGCGTGCTCGGTCGCAAGATCGAAGTCATCTCGCGCGACGACAACGGCAACCCCGGCGACGCGGTGCGCGTGGCCGAGGAGCTCATCGCGCGCGACAAGGTCAGCATCCTGATGGGCACGTTTCCCTCGCACATCGGCCTCGCGGTAAGCAACCTCGCCGCGCAGCGCAAGATCGTTTTCGTCGCCGCCGAGCCGCTCACCGACAAGATCGTGTGGGAGAACGGCAACCGCTACACCTTCCGCCTGCGCCCGTCGACCTACATGCAGACGGCGATGCTGATCCCCGACGCGGTCAAGCTCAAGAAAGCCAAGTGGGCCGTGGTGTACCCGAACTACGAGTACGGCCAGTCGGCCACGCACTGGTTCAAGAAGCTCATGCAGCAGCACCAGCCCGGCGTGCAGATCGTCTCCGAGCAGGCCCCGGCGCTGGGCAAGATCGACGCCGGCGCGGTGGTGCAGGCGCTCATCGACGCCAAGCCCGACGCGATCTTCTCCTCGCTGTTCGGCCC
>JBBQCV010000188.1:0-7107 GCA_038319115.1 Burkholderiales bacterium
GGTAGTTCTTTGGTGGAAGGTTGGACGGCGGAGGCGCTTTCGAACACGCGCCGGTGGCGAAATCGCTGCAATGGCAGGAAAAATGCGGTGCTAATATCCGCGTTCGGGTCAGGGGGGGGCGCGTGCATGTGCGGTGAAATGCAACAAAATTCGGCTACGCGACTGCGACTTTTTTGGCATTCCCGCGCCCCTATGGTGTTGGTTGCCGCGGTACTGTTTTCGCAGTCGGTCGTGGCGCAGCCCGCTGTCCCCGCCGTCCAAATCGCCCAGCTGCGCCCCGACGCGGGCCAGATCCTCGAGCAGCAACGTGATCGCGCACCGCCCCCTGCGCGTCCCGAACAGGACGTGCTGCCGCGCGAGGAACAACCGCGCCCGGCCTTGCGCGGCTCGACGTCGATGCGCGTCACGGTCAAGCAATTCAAGATCTACGGCAACCACATCTACACCGATGCGGAACTGCAGCCCACGCTCGCCAGTTCGCTCGGCAAGGAACTCGACTTCGAGGGGCTGAACGAGGCCGCCAACAGCGTGCGCGCGTACTATCGCGCTAACGGCTACTTCCTCGCCCAGGCTTACCTGCCCGCACAGCAGATCAAGGACGGCGTGGTGGAAATCGCCGTTCTCGAAGGCCTTATCGGGACCGTCGAGCTCAAGCCGGACGCCAACTCGCGCCTGCGCCCGGATTTCGCCCGTGGGGTGCTCGACCAGCATCTCCGGCAGGGCGACCCGATCACCGAACGGGGCCTCGAGCGTCCGTTGCTCCTCCTGAACGACCTGCCCAACGTGGTGGTGAGTTCCGAAATCGGCCCGAGCACCAAGTCCATCGGCGCGGCCGACCTGCGCGTCCACCTGAAGGAAAGCGGCCGCCTCGTTTCCGGCTACGCCGACCTCGACAATGCCGGCAACCGCTACACCGGGGAATGGCGCACCGGTGTCAACGTCAACGTCAACAACCTCAGCGGGTACGGCGACCAGCTCACGGCGCGCGCAACGCTCACCAACGAGCGCATGACCTTCATGCGCGGCGCAGTGTCAGTGCCGGTGGGTTACAGCGGCTTTCGCGCGGGCGCGAGCTACGCCGAGTTCTACTACACCCTGGAGAAGGATTTCGCCGCCCTCAAGGCGCATGGCGAAGGCAGCGTTACGAGCTTGTACGGCCTTTATCCGTTCATTCGTACGCGCAACGCGAACCTGATCGGGCAGGTGTCTTACGAGACCAAGCTGCTCAAGGACCGGATCGACACCACCAACAGCCTTGAAGACCGCAAGATCGACACCTTCAAGCTCGGGCTGGTGGGCGACGTCCGTGACCGCGTGTTCGGCGGCGCGCTTAATTCGTTCGCGGTGACTTACACCGAAGGCGTCCTCGTGATCAATCCGGCCGCGGTTGCGATCGCCGACCAGGGCGTGACCGGCTTGCGCACGCAGGGCAAGTTCGGCAAGGTCAACTTCGACGTCCGGCGCCTGCAGCTCATCACCGAAAACATCAACCTGCTGGTCGCGCTCAACGGCCAGCTCACCAATAAGAACCTTGCCTCGGCCGAAAAAATGTCGCTCGGCGGTGCCACGGGTGTGCGCGCGTACCCGACGGGCCAGGGCATCGGCGACCAGGGTTTCATCTTCAGCACCGAACTGCGCTACAACGTGCCGAAGTTCCAGTTGTTCTCCGGTGACGTGACGTTCTTGGGTTTCTATGACGCCGGCCGCGTGAAGGTGAATTACACGCCGCTGGCGACCAGCGTCGCGCCCAACTTCGTCGGGCTGTCGTCGGTCGGAGTGGGCGTGACGATCGGCAAGGACAACGATTTCCTCTTGAAGACGAGCATTGCCTGGCGCGGCGAAAACGACAACCCGGATGCCGACAACGTGCGGCGCGAGCCACGGGTGTGGTTCCAGGCCATCAAGTGGTTCTAGGCACGGCAAGCTAACGGGGGGCGCGTCGCGGGCGTTGTGCGAGTGGGTGACGTCACTTTTGAGGCCATCACCCTGTGCAAATCCCGGGCGCGCGCGAAACGATCGTCCGCCCTGAGGGTTTTCGCCCTCCCGCGCCGCGAGTGGCGGGAACCGCGTAAGTTGGACATAATTAGTAAATGAACGAAACTGCCCAGGCTGCGGTGCTATTTGTCGATGTGAGCGGCAGCACTCGCCTCTACGAGAGCGCAGGTGACGCCATTGCGCACGCCGCCATCGACAAGTGCATCACCATCTTCAAGGATAAAACGGCCGTAATCGGGGGCCGCGTCATCAAGACGATAGGCGACGAGGTGATGTCGACCTTCCCCGACTCGAGCTCGGCGGCCGGTGCAGCCATCGAGATGCAGAACGCAATCGACGAACTGCCGCCGGTGGCCAACACCAAGATCGGCGTGCGCATCGGGTTTCACTTCGGCCCGCTCGTCGAGCGCGACGGCGATGTGTTCGGCGACTCGGTCAACCTTGCCGCCCGGCTCGCGGGACTGGCCTCCAAGGGCCAGATCATGACCTCGCGTGAAACCGTCGAGCTCATGAGCCCGATCATGCGCTCGTCCTCGCGGCGGCTTTACTCGATCGAGGTCAAGGGCAAGGAGCAGGCGGTCGACCTCTACGAGATCCTCTGGCAACAGTCCGAGGACCAGACCCAGCTGGCGACGAATCGCTCGATGGTCAAGCAAAAGCAGACCGCGCTGCGCCTTAAATACCTCGACCAGGAGATCCTGCTCGAGGGCGGGCGCACCGCGCTGTCGCTGGGCCGGGACAAGGCCGGCGACCTCGTCATCATCGACCGCATGGCTTCGCGCCAGCACGGCAAGATCGAAAGGCGCCTCGACAAGTTCGTGCTCGCCGACCACAGTGCCAACGGCACTTACGTGACCGTCGAAGGCGATTCCGAAGTCGTCCTGCGCCGGGCCGAGTTCGCGCTGCGCGGCCACGGCTGGATCGCTTTCGGCCAGCCCAGGGCGAGCGCCACGGAAACCGTCGAATTCTTTTGCGAGTAAGGACCCGCTCGCCCTTTCACCTCGGCCCGCTCGCGGCCTTTGCTGCCTTAACCGCCCTTTCCCTCGCCCTGCCCGCCGAGCCACTCGCCGAGGATGCTGCAGCAGTTCGCACCGTTCCACCGGCGGCCCGAGGGGTACAGCCCGCTTCGGGGACGGCCGGTTCGGTTGCATCGCCTACATACTTGGTCGTCAAGGGTGACACCCTCTACCGCATCGGGACCAAAACCCGCCACGCCAAGGCCACGCTGGGCCAGATGGTCCTCGGCTTGTACCGCGCAAATCCGGAGGCCTTCCTCGGAGGCAACATCAACCAGTTGCTGGTCGGTCGTACGCTCGCGATTCCCAGCGTCGAAGCGGTTATGGTCGTGAGTCCCGCGCAGGCGGCGCAGGAGTTGCGCGAACTCCTGGCGCGACCGCTGGTTCCGGTTCCACCACCGCCGCCGCCGCCGGCGCCGCCCAGGGAAGCCGCGCCGCCGGCGCCACGTCCGCAGCCCCCGGGCCAGCCGCCGGCACGGCCGCGCGGGCAGCTGACGCCTGAGCAGGCAGCCGAGCGCTTCGAGGAGGGCGGCAGGCTTGAACGCAGCGGCGACATGGCCGCCGCGATGAAGGCGTATCTCGCGGCGGGCGAGGCAGGCAGTGGCCCGGCGCAGAAGCGCCTCGGCGACATTTACAACACCGGTAATGCGGTCGTGGCGCGGGACTACGAAACGGCGCTCAGGTGGTACCAGAAGGCTCGCGCGCAGGGCATCGAAATCCCGCGTCCCCTCACCAATCCGGGCATGCGGCACTGATCGCACGGCTCGGTTGGATCGCGCCGCAAGCAAGGCGACTACCCGACCCGTTTGTACACCAGCGTCGCGGCGCAGAGGTCTTCGAGTGCGGTTCCCACCGACTTGAACAGCGTGATCGCATCGGCTGAGTTGCGCCCTGCGTGCCGGCCGGCCACCAGGTCGGCCATCTCGGCGCGGATGTGGCTGGGCGCGACGCTCCCGGATGCAAGCGGCTGCACCAGGTCGCCTGCTTCCTGCAGCGCGCCGGCAAATGTGTCGACGAAGACTTCGGCGCGGGCGACCAGCGCATCGTCGCATTCACGCATGTCGCGCGTGAATGCGCCGACAAGGTCCACATGGGTCCCCGGCCTGACTTGCTCACCCCGGATAATGGGTTCGCGCGAGGTGGTCGCGCAGGTGACGATGTCGGCCGTCGCAAGCGCCGTGGCCAGGTCGGCCGAGGCCCGCGCCGGTAGGCCCTCGGCCGCCAGCTGCCGCGCAAGCGCCTGCGCCCGCAGCGCCGAACGCCCCCACACGACCACTTCACGGATCGGCCGCACGGCGCAATGCGCGGCCGCCATGCAGGGTGCGAGGGCGCCGGTTCCGACCACCAGCAGGCGGGTCGAATCGGTGCGCGACAGGAACGACGATGCCAGCGCGGACGCGGCGGCTGTCCGCCGCAGGGTGAGGGCTTCGCCGTCGAGGAGCGCGCGCGGGTGGCCCGTAGCCCCGTCCAGCAGCACATAAATGGCCGAAACGCTGGCGAGGCCGCCGGCGAGGTTGCGCGGAAACACCGTGACCAGCTTGACGCCGATGTCGAGGCCGGCGCGCCACGCCGGCATGAGCAGCAGGCGATCGCCCTCCGGGGTGACGGCGTAGCTCGAGCGCAGCGGCGATTCGGCGCCAGCGGCAAAGGCGGCGCGCAGCGCGTCCACCAGCCCGGGATAGTCGAGCGCCGCGTGGATTTCGTCGGCGTTGATATGGCGGATCGAGGCTGGCACGCTGGCTCCGGTAGGAATCGGGACGCTATGCTATGCGCAGAACGGGTGTCAACGCGGGGCAAAGCGGATAGATGGCGAAACAGGATGTGGTGATCATCGGCGGAGGCGCAATCGGCAGCGCGATCGCGTATTTCGTTGCCGGCGACCCGGGCTTCGACGGCAGCGTGACGGTCATCGAACGCGACCCGACGTATGCGAAAGCGTCCTCGACCCTGTCGGCCAGCTCGATCAGGCAGCAATTTTCCAGCCCCATCAACGTTCACCTCAGCCAGTTCGGCATCGAGTTCCTGCGTGACGTGGGCAGCCGGCTCGCAGTCGGTGTCGAGCGGCCCGATGTCGGCCTGAAGGAGCAAGGCTACCTGTTCCTCGCAAGCACAGCGGGTGCGCAAGCGCTGAAAGCCAACCATCGCGTGCAGGCGTCGCTCGGGGCCGACATCGCGCTCCTCGGCCCCGACGCGCTGCGCCAGCGCTTTCCCTGGTTGTCCACCGACGGCATAGCGCTCGGCGCGCTGGGAATGTCGGGCGAAGGCTGGTTCGACGGCTACGGCCTGCTGCAGGGATTCAGGCACAAGGCGCGCGCGCTTGGCGCCCGCTATGTCACGGCGCGGGCCGTCGGGTTCGATTGCGAAAACGCGAAGATTCGTGGTGTGCGGCTCGCCAACGGCTCGGTGATCGACTGCGACATCACAGTGAACGCGGCCGGCCCGTGGGCGCGCGAGCCGGCCGCATGGCTTGGCATCGACCTGCCGGTGCGGGCGCGGCGGCGCTGCGTGTTCGTCGTCTCCTGCCCGACGCGGCTGGATGCGGTCCCGCTGGTGATCGACCCCTCGGGCGTGTATTTCCGCCCCGAGGGCGCGGGCCGCTTCATCTGCGGCAACTCCCCCGCCGCGGACAACGATCCCGACGATCTGCCGCTCGAAGTCGACCACGCAAACTTCGAGGACACGCTGTGGCCCTGCCTTGCCGCCCGTGTGCCCGTGTTCGAGGCACTGCGCCCCAGCGGGGCATGGGCGGGTTATTACGAATACAACACGTTCGACTGCAACGGCATCGTCGGGCCGCACCCCGAATTCACCAACTTGCTATTCGCCAACGGGTTTTCCGGTCACGGGCTGCAGCATTCGCCCGGCGTCGGCCGCGGCGTTGCGGAACTCATCGTGCACGGCGGCTATCGCTCGATCGACCTGTCGCCGCTCGGGTTCGGGCGGATTGCGGCGAACCAGCCCCTGCACGAGCGCAACGTCGTTTAGCGCGCGCATCCGCGCACGCGACTGCGGCGGCGTCGATTCTGCGGGAGAGCCCGCGCGGGCTCGCCTTCTAAAGCAGGTGGCTCACAGGATGATTTCGCGCGCCGCGCCCCGCACGTCCATTTCGTATTCGAGGTCGATCACGGGAGGCCGCGTGTAGTTCCAAACGACGCCACCCGCGGCTGCCCCCCGTGCCGCGAGCAGTTCGCCGACAAGGTGGCCTACGTTCTGCACTGTGTACACCTGGGTGGTGACCGCGTCCTTCCATCCAAAGCCCAGCAGCTTCATGCGTCGTTCCATCTCGGCGATCACGAAGGAGGCCTTTTCGCGCAGGCCCTCGGGCGAGGTGTCGCCAAGGCGAACGATGCGGTCCTGGTAGGTGGTTCCCTTTTCCCTCGCGTCGCCGCCGCCGGCGAGGACGAAGGTGCCGCGCTTGGCATTCCTGGCCGGAACCGTGTATGAGAACGCGTACATCGACGGGCCGGCGGGCTTGTCGTACATCGGGCAGACGTTGGTCCGCGCGACCGGGTTCATGAGCGGGTCGCCTTCCTTGTAAATGCCCCAGCGTGCGAGGGTGGTGACGTAAACCTTGTTGAACTCGTAGAACCCCTGGTCGGTGAACGGCGCGGGGGAACGCAGCTCGCATTGCGCGAAAGCCGTAACTGGCCGGCCCAGCGACTTGAGGTGGGCTTCCACGGCGGCAAACGCGTCGGCGATCGGCACGGGCTGCATGAAGCGCGCGCGCTCCATCTCGAACCCGGGCTCGGCGGCCACACCGCCGGAATATTGGAACACCGCTTTGACGTAACGATAATTGCCGGGGGCGAACACTGGCACGTCGGACATGAGCTATTTCTCCTGTGAAAAACGAAGGGTTCAGGGCGATCCGGGGCAGGCCTCGCGGACCGCCCGGATATTGGCGAGCGCGACGGACTCGCCCGCGCGGGTGTTGCGCCCTGATCCATTACGAAGACATGCTGCGCGAGTTCGAGCGCGGTGGCAACGTCCTGTTCGACGACGGGCGGCGCAACCCGGAATGCCAATCCGGCATGCCGCTCCCCCAAGGCCGGCCAAAAGCCCGCGGCAGCATTTTTGTGCAAGAATCCGCCCGATG
>JBBQCV010000189.1:0-7098 GCA_038319115.1 Burkholderiales bacterium
TTCGGCAACGCAAGCCAGAGCCGCTCGCTGCAGGACACCGACCGCGCCTCGATGGTGGTCGACTACACCCTGGGGAACGGCTGGCAGCTCAAGAACACGCTGCAGGCGGCCCATTACGACAAGTACTACCAGAACGTGTACCCGGGCAGTGCGGTGAGCGGCGCGGGCACGCTGGCGCTGTCGGCCTACAACAACCACAACCGGCGCACCAACGTGTTCAACCAGACCGATCTCACGAAAAAGTTCGTGGTCGGTGGAGTTGAGCATTCGGTCCTCGCCGGCGTGGAGATCGGCCGCCAGGACAGCACCAACCGGCGCAACACTGGATTCTTCGGTGCGGGCACGAGTGTCACCGTGCCGGCGAGTAATCCCATGGCAACGGCAACGCGCTTTGCGGCCAACGGCACCGATGCCGACAACAACGTCAAGGCCACCGTGGGCGCGCTCTACATGCAGGACCAGGTCGCGTTGTCGCCGCACTGGAAAGCCATTGCGGGCCTGCGCTACGACCGGTTCGGGGTCAACTTCGACGACCGGCGCCCATTGGTGCCGCCCGCGGACCTTGCGCGCACCGATGCCGGATTCAGCCCGCGGGCGGGCCTCATCTGGGTTCCCACGCCCGCCTCGTCGTACTACGTGAGCTACAGCTCGGCGATGCTGCCTTCGGGCGAGCAACTCGCGCTGGCCACCTCGACTGCCAACCTTGCTCCGGAGAAGGCGAAGAACTACGAGGTCGGCGCGCGCTGGGACATCTTTCCCAAGCTCAGTCTGACCGCCGCGCTGTTTCGCACCGACCGCACCGACGTGCGCGTCGCCGACCCCGCCAATGCGGGTTTCTTCGTGAAGAGCGGCAGGCAGCGCACCGAGGGCCTCGAACTTGGTCTCACGGGACACGTGACCAGGGATTGGGAGGTCTTCGCCGCGTTCACGAGTCAGGACGGCCGAGTGTTGAGCCCTATCTCGAGCGGCACTACCGCATCGGTCGCCACGATTACGCCGGCGGGCAACAAGGTCGGCCTCGTGCCGGCCCGGTTGCTGTCGGTCTGGAACAAGGTTGCGTTGGGCGGGGGCTGGTCGGCGGGACTGGGCGTGATCCACCAGTCGAGTTCGTTTACTTCGTACAACAACTCGGTGACGCTGCCGGCGTTCACGCGGCTGGACGGCGCGGTGTACTACGCGTTCGATAAGCGTTCGCGCGTCGCACTCAATGTGGAGAACCTGGCCGACAAGAAGTACTTTCCCACCGTCGACGGTGATAACAACATCAGCCCCGGCGCGCCACGCACCGTACGCGTGACCTTCGCAAAGTCGTTCTGAGCAAAGGCGTCGCCCGCCCGTCAACGTGGGGCGGGTCGCGATGGCCTCAAATATTTATACTTGATCTGGTCTGTCAACTGACGTAACAGCCGCTTTCTGATTTAATCCGTGAAAATAAATGTTACGAATTTGCAGCCTGTGGAGAGCGTCCGCGCAAGCCGACCTTGAGCGCCAGCCATGCGAACGGCACGCCGATGAGCAGCACGCCGACCAGGTCGGCGCGGGTGCCCTGGGCCCAGTCCTCGGTCGCCAGGTGCCACGCCACGTTGTCGATCAGCGGCATTGCATTGGCTTCGGTGAACTCGTGGAACGCGTGGAAAACGAGTTGCAGCGCGAACAGGATCAGGAAGATCGAAGTGACCTGGAAAAACAGGCCCAGGTTGATGCGCTGGCCGTAGCGCACCCAGGCCCATGCAAGCGCCGCAGCGAGCACAAGGCCGAGGACGGCGCCCGTAATGACGTCGGCCGGCAGCGACTGGCGCACCAGCGATGCGGTGATGAAAGCCGCCTCCATGCCTTCGCGCGTGATCATGAGGACCGCGAACAGAAATACCCCCAGCCATGCGGCCGTACCCGGCTTGGTGGTGGCGGCTTCGAGGCGGGCGCCGATGTCGGCGCGCATGTGCTTTGCAGCCTTGAGCATGAGCACGACCATCGAGAGCACCAGCACTGCGGCGACAACGGCGAGGATGCCCTCGTGCAGGGGGACGACCGCCCACTCGGCGAGAAACACGCCGAGGAAGCACGACAGCAGGACGGCCGTGGCGGTCCCCCACCAGACGGCGGGCAGCAGTGCATTGCGCCCGGTCTTGCGCAGGTAGGTGGCCGCGATGGCCACGATGAGGAAGGCTTCGATGCCTTCGCGCAGGGTGACGATGAGCATTTGTCCCATGTTCAGTTCCCGTCCGGTGTGGATACGAAGCCGATGCGCGTGAGGCCCGCGCGCGCTGAATCGGCCATGACTTCGGAGACGGCCTGGTAAGGCGTGGCCTTGTCGGCGCGCAGGTGCAGTTCGGGCTGCGGGCTGGACTTCGAGGCCGCCGCCAAGCGTGTACGCAGGCCGGCGCGGTCGGTGCGCTCGCCGTTCCAGAACAATGCGCCGACGGCGTCGATCGAGATCGAGACGTGCTCGGGCCGCGTCAGGTTGGGATTGCTCGAGGCCTTGGGGAGGTCGATCTTCACCGCGTGCGTGAGCAGCGGCGCGGTGATGATGAAGATGACCAGCAACACGAGCATGACGTCGATCAGCGGGATCATGTTGATCTCGGCCATGGGCGCGTTCTGCGCGCCGTGGTTGAAGCTGCCGAAGGCCATGCTCAGGCTCCCGCGCGGGCGATCTTCGCCGGTGCCGGCGCCGGCCGGGGCGGCGGCACGACCGTGTCGCCCACATGCGCGCCGGTGGTGAGCACGGCATACAGGTCGTGGGCGAACGCATCGAGCCGCGCAAGCGTCACGCGGTTGGAGCGCACGAAAGCGTTGTAGGCGAGCACTGCGGGGATGGCCACCGCGAGGCCCAGCGCAGTCATGATGAGGGCTTCGCCCACCGGCCCGGCCACCTTGTCGAGGGTGCCCTGACCGGACAGGCCGATGCCGATGAGCGCGTGGTACACACCCCATACCGTGCCGAACAGGCCGATGAACGGCGCGGTCGAGCCCACCGAGGCCAGCACGGTGAGGCCCGACTCGAGGCGCGCGGTGTCCTCGTCGATCACACGGCGCATCGCGCGCGTGAGGAATTCAGCGGCCGAGCCGGCCTCTTCGAGCTTGCGCGCCCCGGGTCGGTCCATGTGGTGCGATACCGCCAGCGCGTGCTTGGCGAGGTGGGAGAAGGGCTCTTCGGGGTGGCCTGCGCCGATGTACTTTTCCACTGCGGCCAAGGAGGGCGCATCCCAGAACATCTGCAGGAAGCGCGTGCTCTTGCGGTTTTCGATGAACAGCGCGATCGCCTTGGTGATGATCAGGTACCAGGTGGCGATCGACATGCCCACCAGGAGCACGAGCAGGACTCGCGCGAGGATGTCGGCCTGCGCGATGAAATTCGCGAAGCCCAGGGTTTGTACGGGTTCCATGAGGTCAGCCTTCCAGTCGGAAAGAAATCGGGATCAATACCCATGCGGCCACGGCTTCATTGCCGCGCTTTGCCGGCACGAATTTCCAGCGCAACACGGTGGCGCGGGCGGCCTCGTCCAGGCGCGGCGAGCCGCTCGAGGCGCGCACTTGAACCTCGTCGGCGCGCCCGGCAGGGCTGACGAGCACGCGCAGCATCACCTTCCCCTCCTCGCGCGCACGCCGCGACAGGGACGGATAGGCGGGCGCCGGATTCTCGAGGTAATCGGCATTGAAGATCGGGTCGGTCTGCGCGGTGCCGGCGGACCCGGTGGTGCCGCCCGTGGGAAGCGTCGCGCGCTGGCCTTCGGTGGAAACCGCGGCGATGGGTGCAGCCGGCTGCGCGGGCGCAGCTATCGGCGACGGTGCACTCGCCGGCGCGACGAGGATCGGCTGCGCCGGGGCAGGCTTGGGCGTCGGGGTGGGTGTGGCTTTTGTGACCGGCCGCGGCTTGACGGCCACCGGCTGCGGCTTGGGCACCTCCACGGGAGGCTCGACCACCTTTGGTGCCGGCGGGGGCGGCTTGAGCAACTCCACCATGATGGGGGCCGCAGTCATGATTGCGGTGCGCGTCGGTTCGTAGCTCAGCAGGATCACTGCTGCGGCCACATGCAGGGCAATGGCGATGACCGCGCCGGCATGCCGCGGCCCGCCCGTGGGGCGCAGTGGCGTATAGCGGGATGAAAGTACAGCGGACAAGGCAGGCCCCTGGGAAATCTCCGGACTCCGTCCCGGTTGGATAGGCGGGCGGGGACTAAGTTGCGCCGGCGCGATGAATGCTTGCACGGATGCTAAGGCTTGCACGGATGCTAAGCCGTCAGGAGCAGCTTTCCGTTCTGCGTGAGCCGCAGGCGGTATTCGCGGCCGTTGTGCACGATCACCAGCTCGCGTTGCGCACCCAGGAGCGTCTCGCTGGATATCCGTCGCGGCGGGTGGGTGGCAGCCGGCGGCTCGGCGAAATCAGGCGCGGAAAATTCAATCGCTGGGGCCAGCGAAAGGGACTCGGGGCTCATTCGGTAATGATAATTGTTATCGTTTGCATTGTCAATGAATCTCGACTTAGGGGGTATTTCGCTGGAGTGATTGCTAACTTTTCGCCCTATTGCACCTTTTTATCGTTTGAATGATAATGATTCGCATGTATATCTGCATATGCAACGGCATCACCGACCGGGCGATCCGGGACTGCGCAAAGACCGCGGTCGGCTGCTCGCTGCGCGATCTCGAATGCAGCCTCGGCGTCGGCGTCAGTTGCGGCCGTTGCCGTGACGCGGCGGCCGAAATCCTGGCCGAGTCGCAGTCCCAGGCCGCCCGTCCGGCCGAAGTTCACGCCTAGCCCCAAGCCCAAGGCCTGGCCCGTTTATTTGAGCTTCGACGGTTCAGCGTGACTTGAAGCTTTCGCAGGGATCGGTGCGCTCCGGCGCCGTAGTCACCCAGACGTAGTCATAAATACCCGCATAGGTTCGTAAGTCCATCGGCCCGGTGGATTCGACAAACCCGACACTCAGTAGGTCGCCGCGCATGTGCGCCGACATATAGGCAGGCACGCCGCGATCGCGGCGCGCATGTCCCGCCCCAGCGATGAGGATCGCGCCGCCTGCTCCGGCCAGTTGGAGCGTACCGGCCATTGCAGCGTCGCGCGCCCGTTGCGCCTCGACCATGCCGGCCAGCACCGCCGCCGCAGGGCGGTGGCCGCAATGGCCCGTGACGATGTCCTTCTCGAGCGCGGCGCCGGTCTCCGCGCTCACAGGTGGAAGGCCTGGCGCGGCTTTCCCCGATTGCATCAGCGCACGGGCGTCGGCGCGCGAAAAATTGGCGGCGAGGAGCGGGACGCCCGCGGCCATTGCAAGTTCGACGAGCGGCTTGTAGTCGGCCCAGCGCCATCCTTTGCGGTCGAACGCGCCGGCATCGGCGAGTCGCTCGGGGTTCACCTCGCCGCGGCCTCGCGCAGCGTCGAGTGCGGGCTGATGCTCCCGGTCGAACTGCTCCATCGCCAGCGCCGGTTTGCGCCCGCTTCGCAGGAGCGTCGCGAATACCTCGGCCTGGATGCGGTGATGCTCCGCGTTGTCGTGCACTTCGCCGAGGATGACGAATCGGGCGCGCATCACGCGGGCCATGAACCCGGCACGCGATATTTCGCGCCCCGCGGCAGTGTCGAAGATGCGGTCCGGGGCAGTTGCCGGTCTAACCGCCTCGCCACCCGCCTCCGGTGGCAGTCCGGCGCAGCCCGTCATCATCAAAAAAGCAGCGGCTGCCAAGGCACGGCTCGTGTGCGCCAAGCGGGATAAAACGTATCGTCTGACCATTGGCAAAGCTTAGCCGAATGCAGCGCCGGCGCTCGATAGGGCGGTCGGTCGCGGTGCTAGACTGGCAGCACTTTCCGAACCGTGAGGCGTGCTCATGAAGGGCGACAAGGTAGTCCTGCAGCACCTCAACAAGGTGCTCTTCAACGAACTCACGGCAATTAACCAGTATTTCCTGCATGCCCGCATGTTCGGCAACTGGGGCCTGAAGAAACTCGAGGACTACGAGAAGCACGAGTCCATCGACGAGATGAAGCACGCCGACCGGCTGATCGAGCGGATCCTGTTCCTCGAAGGGCTGCCCAACCTGCAGGACCTTGGCAAGCTCCTGATCGGCGAAGATGTCCCCGAGGCTCTCGCGAGCGACCTCAAGATGGAGCAGGCCGCGCACCCCGACCTCAAGACGGCGATCGCCCACTGCGAAACCGTCGGCGACTATGTGTCGCGCGAACTGTTCGAAGACATCCTCGAATCGGAAGAGGAACACATCGACTGGCTCGAGACCCAGCTCGACCTGATCAAGAATGTCGGCCTGCAGAACTACCTGCAGAGCCAGATGGCCACGGCAAGCTAGTAGGGCGTCGACAGCGCCGGCCTCGGCGCCCCCAGTCGCGTTTGGCCACGCTGGTGTTCGAATCGGCGGTGTGCTCCTTGCTCATGTTGGAACTTCAGGCACCGGCTGCGCATTTTCTATTGCGTCGCAGCATAAACGCAAGCCTTTTGGCCAGTCGGGCCTCAATGTGAGAACTATGCACAGCGGCGGGCGGAACAATTTCACGTCCGGCGTGGTATATATCGCCTGCTAGTTGTAGGTATTTTGCCGACATTGCGTCTCGCAATGTCCTACACGCTATTTTTGGGGGTGTTCGTGAACACAAGCCGTCGCTTAGCCAACCGCTCGGTTCGGGCCTTCTATCAACCCAAAAGGGCCTACCCCGCCTTCCTTGCCTCGGCGCTCTCGTTGGCCGTTCAGGGGGCCTACGCCCAGTCGCTCCCAACCGGCGGCCAGGTCGCCGCCGGGGCGGCGGTAATTTCGCAGCCCGGGGCCACCGCGTTGCGGGTCGACCAGTCGACGCAGAACGCGATCCTCAACTGGCAGACCTTCTCGATCGGCGCCGGCAATTCGGTGGTGTTCCAGCAGCCCAGCGCAAGCGCAGTGGCACTCAACCGCGTGCTCGGCAACAACGCCTCGGAAATCTTCGGCTCCCTTACCGCGAACGGACAACTGTTCCTCGTCAACCCGAGCGGCGTCCTGTTCGGGCGTGGCTCGCAGATCGACGTCGGCGGCCTGGCTGCCTCGACGCTTGGCATGAAGGACAGCGACTTCATGGCCGGCCGCTATGTCTTCACCAAGGGCGGCAGCGCAGGCAGC
>JBBQCV010000190.1:0-7091 GCA_038319115.1 Burkholderiales bacterium
CCCGACCTCGAATTCCTGCGCGGGATGTGGCTGCTTTGCAGGCTGGCCGTGTGCGATTGGGACGGGATCGGGCCAGAGTTCGACATCCTTTTCGCCTCGATCGCGCGAGGGGAAAGCGCCACGCCGCCATTCGCGCTGGTCGCCATGCCGGCGCCAGCCCATGTGCAAAAGCGCGCCGCCGAAGTATGGACACAGGCGCGCTTTCCTGCCGACGACCGCCTCGGTGCCCTGCCGCGGCGTGCGCCCGGCAGCAAGATCCGGATCGGCTATTTTTCGGCCGACTTCCATGACC
The DNA here is from genome assembly GCA_038319115.1 of Burkholderiales bacterium. Taxonomy (GTDB): domain Bacteria; phylum Pseudomonadota; class Gammaproteobacteria; order Burkholderiales; family SG8-39; genus SZAS-79. Next base: position 293 of record JBBQCV010000190.1, read on the forward strand.
ACGCGACCGCGCGCCTTGCGGTGGAACTTTTCGAGAGGCACGATCGCCGGAGGTTCGAACTTACGGCGTTTTCTTTCGGGCCGCCGAGCGAAGATGCGATGCGCCACCGCCTGGCGGGCGCATTTGATCGCTGGGTCGATGCGCGCTTGCTGCCCGATGCGGAGGTCGCGATGCAAGCCCGGACGCTTGGCATCGACATCGCTGTCGACCTCAAAGGGTTCAGCCAGGACAGCCGCACCGGGATCTTTGCGTTGCGTGCCGCGCCGATCCAGGTGAATTACCTGGTGTATCCCGGCACCATGGGAGCGCCGTACATCGACTACCTGGTTGTGGACGGCGTGCTCGTGCCCGAAGGGCATAGCGACGCGTATGCCGAGAAAATCGTCCGGCTGCCGGATTGCTACCAACCCAACGACTCGCGGCGCCCGATCTCGGACCGCCTCTTCACCCGCGAAGAGGCTGGCTTGCCGCGCCACGGATTCGTATTCTGCTGCTTCAACAACAATTACAAGATCGGCCCGGAAGTGTTTGATGGCTGGATGCGCATCCTGAAGCAGGTTGAGGACAGCGTCCTCTGGCTTCTCGAGGACAATCCGCGCGCGGTGGAAAGCCTGCGGAAGGAGGCTCGGGTGCGTGGAATCCCGCCCGGACGCCTCGTGTTTGCGCCGCGTTTGGGATTGCCGGAGCACCTTGCCAGGCACCGGCTGGCGGACCTGTTTCTGGATACATTGCCCTGCAATGCGCACACGACGGCCAGCGACGCGCTGTGGGCCGGATTGCCGGTGCTCACCATCGTGGGCGACACATTTGCAGGGCGGGTCGCCGCGAGCCTGCTCCATGCCGTCGCGCTGGACGAGCTTGTGGCGCCGGACCTTTCTCACTACGAAGCGCTGGCAGTCGCCCTCGCGCGCGATCGCCCAAGGCTGGGCGCGCTCAGGCAGGCGCTTGCCGCGAGCCGGTCAACGGCGCCGCTGTTCGATTCGCCTCGCTATGCCCGCCACCTGGAGAAGGCCTTCGAGGCGATGTGCGAGCGATACCAGGCCGGGCTGCCGCCGGCGCCGATCGACGTGGCGAAAATGCCGGGCGGCTAGCCGCGCCGCCCGCTTACGCCGGGAATCCCTCGGGGTGGGCGCTCTGCCAGGCCCACGCATCGCGGCACATGTCGTCGATGCCCAGCCGGGCGCGCCAGCCGAGTTCCCGCTCGGCCAGCGACACATCGGCATAGCAGCTCGCCACGTCGCCCGCGCGGCGGGGCGCAATTTCGTAGGCGATGGGAATTCCCGTCACGCGCTCGAACGCCTTGATGACCTCGAGCACCGAGTGTCCCCGGCCGGTGCCCAGGTTGACCGTGATTGAGCGGTCTTTTTTTACGAGGTGACGCAGCGCCGCCACATGCCCATCGGCCAGGTCCATGACATGGATGTAGTCGCGCACGCCGGTGCCGTCGACCGTGTCGTAGTCATCGCCGAAGACGCGCAGTTTTTCCTGCCGACCGATCGCGACCTGGGTCACATAGGGAAACAGGTTGTTGGGGATGCCGCGCGGGTCCTCGCCGATGCGGCCCGAGGGGTGTGCCCCGATCGGGTTGAAGTATCGCAGCGTCGCGTGGCGGAACCCGAGCGTACCGTTGGCGACATCGGTAAGGATCGATTCGATGAACTGCTTGGTGCGACCGTAGGGATTGACCGCGCCCAGCGGGTGATCCTCGGTGAGCGGCAGCTTGCGCGGATCGCCGTAAACCGTCGCCGACGAACTGAACACGATACGGCGGACGGAAAAGCGCGCCATCACGCGAAGAAGCGCGAAGGTGCCACCTATGTTGTTGTCGTAGTACTCCAGCGGCTGTTCGGCCGATTCGCCAACCGCCTTGTGGCCGGCAAAATGGATCACGGCCTCGATTTCGCGCTGCCCGAACGCCTCGGACAGGCCTGCCTCATCGCGCAGGTCGACGCGATGGAACTCGACCCGCCCGCCCCCCAGGGTGCGGATGCGCTCGAGCACAGCGATCTTGCTGTTGGCCAGGTTGTCGGCGATCGCAAGGTCGTATCCCGCTCGCTGGAGCGCGATGCAGGTATGCGAGCCGATGTAGCCGAGTCCGCCGGTCACAAGGATCATTGCAAGTTCCTCCGCGCCTGCCGGGGAGATGGGAACTTCACAATGTAGCAGACCCCCGGCCCGCTTCCGCCGGACGGGAGGCCGTGAACAGGAAATACTTCCGGCAGCCGAAATTGAAGCCGAACACGAGCGCCGCCGCCACGATCTTGGAAAGGCGGTAGTCGAGGCCCGCCAGGTCGACCAAGGCGAACAGCACCGCCGCCGTGAGCGCAAGGCCGACCACCCCGATGAGAGCGAATACGACGAACTCGCGCGCCCCCCGGCCCACGCGCCGGTGGCGAAAAACCCAAATGACACTGAATGCGTACACGGTGGCGAGGCCGGCACAAAACGCCATGGTGGCGGAAACGAGGTAGTGCCAGCCCGCCCACTCGGTCAGCGCGACGTAAAGCGAAAAATCCACGGCCAGGGCCACCAAACCCGAGGCGATGTAGCGCGCGAATTCGCCTGCCAGGGTGTTAGTCGCCAGCGTGCGATAGGCGGATCTCACCGGGATATGCGCGAGGGCGGGCAAGGTGGCGCGAAATTCATGCCCGAAGATAACCGCCGGCGGGCGGCGCGGGCAAAAAAAAACGGACACCCTGGGGTGTCCGTTTCCATCCCGAAGGACTAGTGCACTATCGGCAGGCCGACGGGCGATACTTCGACAGTGTCGTCCCGCTGGTGCATGCCCAGTTGATCGAGCCACCGGTCGGGACCGTGCCTGCGGTCATGGCTTGGCCACCCGAAGTCGGTTCCATGATCAGGGTGTTGCCGCCCGCGGCCGACGTGTAGGTGATGGTGATGGCGCCTGTCGTCCCGTCGGTAGAAAGCGAGGCCACGTTGGCGGTCGACGTCGGGGCCACGAGGCCCGAGGTCAGGGACGCGGCACCGGAGGCGGCATTTTCGGAAACCGCCAGCTTCGCGGCACCGGCCATTGCCAATCCTTCGGCCACGCGAGTGCGGACCATGTAGTCCTGGTAAGCCGGCAGTGCGACCGCAGCCAGGATGCCGATAATCGCAACGACGATCATCAGTTCGATCAGGGTAAAGCCTTGTTGTACGCGTTTCATTGGATGTTCCTTGATTAAGTGGGGCATTGTCGAGGCCTGCAGGTTATTGAAGCCTCCGATCGGATCGTGCGCAGCAATATAAGCAGTGTCCGTGCCCGGTCACGAAGTCCTCAAAAAGCGGAACAAATGGGCATTTGCAGGCCTCATGACCGACCGACCTGATAAATAACGTCAGTAGTCCGCGCAAATGGTCGCACCGACGCGTCTGCCCGTGCCTGGTCCGGGCGACCTCAGATGATGAGCAGCCGCACCACCGAATCGATAAACTCGTGCGGATAGCCCGCATCGCGAAGCCCCCACTTGATGCGGTTGGCAAACTTGGCCTTCTGGTAGATGTTGTACCGGGCCGCGGATGCCTGGGTACGATGGCGCGTGATGGTCTGGTCGAGCTTGGCGATGTGCCGCTTGCGTGCATTGCCGTCGCCGGCAAGGTCGTCTTTCGGCACCAGGCGCTGCACATCGGCGACCGCCTGGTCGGCCTGGGTCTCGGCCGCGCCTGCATCGAACCATTTGAACATGGGGTTTCCTCTCCCTTACAGTCGCGAAATTATACGTTCCCGGTCACGCCTATGTAGCGCTCCGGCACCACTGGACCCACATCCGCCGGTAAGCGCTTTCGAGTGCCGTCACGAATCCCCTGGCGTCTAGTAACGGCGACGACGCAAGCCGCTCGCGCAGCGACTCGCGCAAATTCGATAGCCGCCGGGGGTCACTAGCCAACGCGAGTGCGCCGTCGATGTAGCTTTCGAGGCCCTGCGCGACCAGCTCCGCCAACCCCGCATTGCGCAGGATCGACCCGCCGACGCGGCCCGCATGCCGATCACCGGCAAGAGCTACTACGGGAATTCCCATCCACAATGCTTCGAGCGTGGTCGTGGTGCCGTTGAAGGGGAACGGGTCCAGGCCGATGTCGATATCGCGATAGCGCGCCAGGTGCCCCTGGAGCGTATCCTCCATCGGGAGCACCAAGATGCGGTCAGCGGACACGCCTAGCCGCGAGAAAGCGCGCGCCACATGCTCGCGCGACTGCGCATCGCTCAGGCCGAGCGACTTCAGTATCAACCGACTTCCTGGCAAGCGGGAGAGCAGCCGTGCCCACAGGGCCATGACTTCCGGCGTTATTTTCGGCAGCGCGTTGAACGACCCGAAAGTCACGTGGCCCGTGGAGAGCATGGGCAGCGGGCCGGGGTCCGGCGCTTGCGCGGGCGGTTGAAAGCAAAGGAAGGTTCGCTCCAGCCGCGAGAGCCCCTCGCTGTGCAAGTCATCGCCGTCGCCGGGCGGGTCGACGTGGATATCCGTGATGCGCCAGTCGATCGTGCGCAGGCCAGTAGTGTTGGGATAACCCAGGTATGTCACCTGCACGGGCGCGGGCTTGCGCGCGAACACCGCCAGCGAATTGCCCGCGGTATGCCCGGCGAGGTCGACGAGGATGTCTATGCGGTCGGCGCGAATCGTTTCGGCCACCACATCGCTGGATACGCCGGCGATCGACCGCTCGTGGTCGGCCAGGGCCATGAGGCGCGCCGTCATCGGGTCCGGCGTGGCGACATTGGAGTAGCAGAACACTTCGACATTGGCGCGCTCATGGCTGGCCAGCACCGGTTCGATGAAGTATGCGACCGAGTGGCGGCGGAAGTCCGGCGAAACATACCCGACCCGCAGCCGGCGCCCGGGCTCGCGCCGATTCGAATGCGGTTCGAAAACCCTTTCATGCGCAGCCTCGAAATCCCGCGCCCACGTCCGGTGTTGCGCATAAACCTGCTCGCGCGAGTACGCCGCCGAATAGTTCAGGGTCATGAGCAGGCTGTGATGTGCGCTTGCATCCTGCGGATCCAGTTCCAGCGCCTTGCGCAGGGCGGGAATCGCTTCGTCGACCCGGCCGAGGTCCTTGAGCGTATTGCCGAGGCTGCGTTGGGCCGGTGCCATGTCCGGGTTCAGCTCGACGGCGCGGCGCAGGCACGCTTCGGATTCGGTCAGCCGGCCGAGTACCTGCAGGACGTTTCCGAGGTTGCTGTGGGGCAGCGAATACGCAGGATCGATCTCGATTGCGCGCCGGTACAGTGACTCTGCCTCTTCAACTCGGGCAGGATCCTGCAGCAGCACGACCGTCGCCAGGCTGTTCACGGCCGGGCCGAAGTGGCCGTCCATCGCAATGGCACGGCGAAAGCTCGCTTCGGCTTCGCCGAATTCCCCCACGCCCTGCAGCGCCGCACCCAATCGGAAATGGGTCTGGGCGGTTACAGGGGAGAGTTCGGCAATGCGGCGGTAGGCCGACACCGAACCGGCGGCACGTCCGGATTTCTGCAACAGTGCCGCGAGGTTCTCCAGCGCACCCAGGTAATCGGGCCGCAACGCGACAGACTTTTCCAGCGCGCGGATGGCCTCGGCATAGCGCCCTGTCGATTCAAGCAATTCCGCAAGCGCGACCCATGCTTCTGCAAATCCGTCCTTGAGTGACAGCGCGATCCTCAGGCAGGCTTCCGCACTGTCGAGGTTCCTCTGGGCGAGATATTCGATCCCGAGGTTGTAGTGCGCTGCCGGGTGGGAAGGATCGAGGTCAACGGTCCTGAGGTAGCTCGCGACGGCCGCGTCGACCTGCCCGTTGGCGCGCAACGCAATCCCAAGGTAGAGGTGCGCAAGCGCGAACGAGGGGGCGGATTCGATCGCTGTGCGGTAATGCGCGATTGCGTCGGCAAGCCTGCCAGCCTCTTCCGCGCGCAGGCCCCGCTCCAGCAACGCCTGCGCCGGGCGGCGGTCGGTGCCCGATGCACTCCGATTGAGTCCCAGGAAATTACGCATCAATGAGGCGAGCCATTATCCGTGGTCGATGCGCAAGTGGCGCGAACGGCGTGATCGGCGCGATTATAGTCGGCACCTCGCCCGGATGGCGCTGGCACTCGCAATGCCCGCGCGGGCGGCGGCGATTACCGCGACCAGCATCGTGACACTATAATTTGCGCTTCCCCACCCGCGTCCCCCGCCTGATTGTGCGCAGCCCGTTGGGATCCAACGCCCCCGATTTGATCGAAGCCGGTATCGCTGCCGAGTCGCGCGGAGAGGCCGCCCTCGCCGAGAGCCTTTTCCGCCAGGCGATCGAGGCGGACCCGCAGTCGGCTGTGGCGCGCATGAACTTCGGAATCGCATTGCATGCCCGGGGAGAAGTATCTGCTGCTGCGGGAGAACATGCCGCAGCGGTGAGCCTGGACCCCCAGCTTGCGGCTGGCCATTACAACCTGGCATTGACGCGGCTCGAGTTGGACGACGTGCGGGGGGCGGAGAAAGGATTCAGGCAGGCAGTGCGCCTCAACCCGGCGTTCGCGGAGGCGTGGGTGGGACTGTCCGACGTGCTCGAGTTGGCCGGGCGCGACGTAGAAGCGCTCGATGCGCTCGATACGGCGATCGCGTTGCGTCCGGGTTACGCGGGCGCCATTTTCAATGCGGGCATCCTGTTGCGCCGGCTCGGCAGGCTCGACGAAGCCGAGGCAAGATTGCGCGGCGTGCCCGCAGACCATCCCGACGCCGTGAATGCGATGACGGCGCTGGCCGCGACGCTGCGCGACAAAGGGCGTGTTGAGGAGGCGCTGGCGGTCATGGAAGGCGCGGTGGCGCAACTGCCCGATTCAGGGGTGGCG
>JBBQCV010000191.1:0-7079 GCA_038319115.1 Burkholderiales bacterium
GCCTGTGGCGAGGAAATCGGTGAAGTGGCGGGTGGCCGGATGCGCCACAGGCACCGCCAGCAGCTCGATGTAGTCGCGCGCGAACATGAGGCAATGGTTCTGCGAACCCATGGTGTGGTAGCCGCGCGGCGTGAGCGTGAAGCCCAGCCGCGCCCAAATGCGCGCCGCCTGGTCGAGGTCATTGACCACAACCACGACGTGATCGATGCCGGCGATGTGGTTACGCACGCGGCGGGGCTTGTGACAAGGCGCCGGCCTACCCGCCGGCGCGCCCGAGTGCCGTGAGGAACGCGTCGGCCTTCTGGTAGCCGATCACGCGCAGGCCGGGAATCTCTTTGCCGGAGGCATCGAAGAAGATGATCCCCGGAGGCCCGAACAGCGAGAAGCGCTTGAGCAGCGCTTTGTGGTCATCGGTGTTGGCGGTGACGTCGGCTTGCAGCAGCAGCATGCCCTGCATCTTCGCCTTCACGCGCGCATCGGTGAACGTGAACGCCTCCATCTCCTTGCACGATACGCACCAGTCGGCGTAGAAATCGAGCAGCACGGGCTTGTCGGCCGCGCGCAGCTTCTGCTCGAGCTCGGCCACCGAATTGATGCGCTCGAACGCCAGGCCGTGCGCCGCGGGCTTGGACGCCCACAGTGGCGAAATCACCGGCCACGCGATCCACGCCGCCACGGCCAGCAGCAGCACGCCGAAGAATTTCTTCACCCCCACCATCCACGGCCCCGATTTGGGCAGGAAGGCGCCCTCGGACACGCCCACCACCACCAGCGGCGCGCCCATGCCCAGCGCCATCGCGAACAGCGCGCCGCCGCCCAGCACCACGTCGCGGGTCTGGCTGATGTAGAGCAGCGCGCCGGCCAGCGGAGCAGCTACGCAGGGACTCACGATGATGGCCGACAGCACCCCCATGCCCGCAACCGAGGCCACATGGCCGCCGCGCAGCTTCTGGTGCGTCGAGGAAAGCCGTTCGTGCAGGAACGACGGAAGTTGCAACTCGTGCACGCCGAACATCGACAGCGCGAGCCACACGAACACCAACGCGAACCCACCGAGCACCCAGGGATTCTGCAGGGCGGCGGCGATCAGCGTGCCCGAATAGGCGGCCGCGACGCCGGCGATTGCGTATGTCACCGCCATGCCGAGCACATAGGCGAGCGACAGGATCAGCGCGCGCACCTTGTTGAGGTCGCGCCCTTCGCCGGCGATGATGCCCGACAGGATCGGCAACATCGGCAGCACACAGGGCGTGAAGGCGAGCAGCAACCCGAAACCGAGGAAGCTCGCGAGCACCAGCCAGAAACTGCCCGACTGGAACAGCGCGGCGATGTCGAAGTCGCTCGCCGAAGCCGAGAAGCGCGAGGGGGTGTCGGGCGGCGCGAGCGCGGGATCGGGGCCTTGGCCCAAAGGTGCCGCAGCGACGGGGGAACTGGCCGCAGCCACGCTCCCCGCCCCGCCAAGCTTGATGCTCACTCGCGTCTGCAGCGGCACATAGCACACGCCAACATCGGCGCAGCCCTGCGAGGTTACGATGAGTTTCAGCGTGTCGCTGCCGGCAGAACCGATCGGCGCGGCGCGCTCGACCGGCAGGCGCACCTTGACCGAATCGCGATAGGTTTCGACTTCGCCGAAGAATTCGTCCTTCTTGCGCTTGCCCGGTGGCAGGTCGGGTGTGCCGAGCTTGATTGCTCCGCCGGCGAACCCGGGCTCGACCTCGAACTTGAACCGCTCGCGGTAAAGGTAATAGCCTGGCGCGATGTTGAAGCCCACCTCCACCGTGTTGGCATCGATGGCGCGCGTGAACATGCGGAAAGCCTTCTCCGGCTCGAGCAAGTCGGCCTCGGATGCGGCGTGCGCAAAGCCGGCCCCAAGCGTCATGAGGAGGGCGAACACGCGCAGGACGGTCAGCGGTATCAGGGTCATTGTGTGGTCTCGTTTTCGACCCAGTCGACATAGGCCGGCAATCCGGGCCCCGCTGGGACAGCGAGAATCTCGGGGAGTTCGTAAGGGTGGCAGGCGCGGATCGCGGCCTCGAGCGCCGGGTAGCGCCCGGGGGTGGTCTTGATCAGCACCGGATGCTCCTCTTCGTGCTGGATCGCGTCCTTCCAGCGATACACCGAACGGCAGGGCGCGAGGATGTTCACGCACGCCGCGACGCGGGCTTCGACGAGCGCCTCGGCGAGTTTCTCGGCCGAGGCGCGGTCGGGCAGATTGGTGAACACGACCAAGACGCGTGGCGCGGTGCTCATGCGGCCCGCCTTTGCACGGGTACGCCGTCGAAAACGGTGGGGTATGCGAGCGTCACGCCAAGATCGCGCTTCATCTTGCGGTTATCCAGGCGCCGCGATTCGCCCATGAACGACAGCATTGCCGCAGGGATCCTCTCGCCAACGCTGGTCCGCGCCACGCGCTCGGGCCGGGGCAGGCCGCAGCGATCGGCCACGAGATCGAACCACGCCCCCATTTTCATGGGCGAATCGTCGCAGGCGTTGTAAATGCCGGCAGGCGCGGCGGGGTCGAGGCTCGCCAGCACTATGGCCGCGAGGTCGTCGGCGTGGATATGGTTGATGTACACATCTTCGTTGTCGGCCAGGACCGGGATTCCTTGCACCAGTCGCGCGACCGGCAGCCGATCGGCGGCGTATATGCCCGGCGCGCGCAGGATCACGACGGCAATCGCGTGCCGGTCGCCCCACGCGAGGAGCTGGCGCTCGGCGTCGGCGCGGCGCACCGCCCGCGCGGTCTGCGGCCGTAGCGGGCGCGATTCGTCGACCACCTCGCCTGAGCAATCGCCGTACACGCCGCTGGTGCCGACGTATACCAGGCGGCTTGGTAGAATCTTCCCCGCCTCGAGCGCCGCGATGAGGTGGGCGGTGCGCGTATCGGCGCTACCCGTAGCGGGCGGCGGGGCGCAATGCAGGACCGTATCGGCCCATCCGCCCAGTGAGCCGAGCGTGGCGGGGCGATCCAGGTCGAAGCCCAGTGCACGCGAAACAGCGCGAACCTCGACCGTCCCGGGCAACCGCGCCGCAGTACGATGGGCGATGTCGCCAAAACCAATGACCAACAGGCGTTTCATCCCGCCATTTTACGCACCATGCACACCGTAACCCTTTCCCCCGGCGGACAGGCTTTCCAGGTCGAGGACGGCGAGTCGGTCCTCGCGGCGGCGCTGCGCTCCGGTTTCATCATTCCCTATGGATGCAAGAACGGCGCTTGCGGCTCGTGCAAGGGCAAGCTCATCTCGGGCAGCCTCGATTACGGCGTGTACCAGGAAAAAGCCCTGCCCGCGGCCGAACGCGAGCAGGGCAAGGCGCTTTTTTGCCAGGCCCGTCCGCTGTCGGACTGCGTGCTCGAGGCGCGCCTGGTGGGCAAGGCCGGTGACATCCCGATCAAGACCCTGCCGTGCCGCATCCATGCGCTGCAAAAGCTCACCGACGACGTGATGGTGCTCAAGCTGAAGCTCCCTGCGAGCGAGCGCCTGCAGTTCCTCGCCGGGCAGTACCTCGAGTTCCTGCTGCGCGACGGCACGCGGCGCAGCTTCTCGATGGGCACCGCGCCGCACGACGACGAACTGGTCGAGATCCACGTGCGCCACGTGGCGGGCGGGCAGTTCACCGACCACGTGTTCGGCAAGATGAAGGAAAAGGACATCCTGCGCTTCGCGGCGCCGCTGGGCACCTTTTTCCTGCGTGAGGATTCCGACAAGCCGATCGTGTTCGTCGCCTCGGGCACCGGATTCGCGCCGATCAAGTCGATCATCGAGCACGCGATGCACAAGGAGATCGTGCGACCGATGACGCTTTACTGGGGCGGGCGCCGCCCGCACGACCTGTACATGCACGAGCTCGCGCAGAAATGGGCGAGCGAGTTCGGCGCTTTCTTCGACTACGTCCCGGTGATCTCGGATGCGCTGCCGGAGGACCAATGGGAAGGCCGCACGGGCTTTGTGCACCGTGCGGTAATGGAAGACTTCCCAGACCTGTCGGCGCACCAGGTCTACGCGTGCGGCGTGCCCATCATGGTCGACTCGGCGCGCGACGATTTCATCAAACACTGCAAGCTCCCCGAAGACGAGTTCTTCGCCGACAGCTTCACCACTGCGGCGGACCTCGCCAGGACTTAGTTACTACAGAAGTCCGCACGCCAAGAGGCGTCGACGGTAAGTCCGGCCTGCGTGTGCCATAATCCGGCATCCGGCATTCCGGAAAATGGAGAGGAAGATGGATATCGTCAAGCTCGGCAAGAAAGGGCAGGTATCCCTGCCGGCCTCGGTCCTGCGCAAACTCGGGCTGCACGGCGCGGCTACGCTGCTGGTCGAAACAACCGACGAGGGAACAGTTGTTCTGCGCCCCGCGGCCGTATACCCGATCGAGCAGTATTCGGACGCGCGCCTCAAGGAATTCGAGCAGGCCGACCGAATCTCGGCGGACGAGGCGGCCCGCGTCCGCAAGGCGGTCAAGCGCCGCAAGCGTTGAAGCTTTTTCTCGATGCCAACATCATTTTCTCCGCGGCGCACCGCGAAGGCGGGCGCGCGCAGGCACTGATCGCCCTCGCAAGGGCCGGCCTCTGCACGCTGGTCACTTCGGCTTACGCGCTTGAAGAGGCGCGCCGGAACCTCGAATTAAAGTCGCAGGATTCCGGCTCCCGCCTGAGCGCGGCGCTCGAGGCGATCACGCTCGTGGCCGAAGCGCCGCATTCCCTGGTCACATGGTCGCGCCAGCAGGGTCTCCCGCCCAAGGACGCGCCGATTCTTGCGGCCGCGATTGGCGCGCGCGCGGACTTGCTCGTCACGGGTGACGCGCGCGATTTCGGCAGCCTCTATGAGGTGATCCTGCGCGGTACCAAGGTATCGACCCCGGCGCGCGCGATCGAGCTTGTTCTCGCGCGCGCCGGTACGTAGCCCAAACGCAATCAGGACACTCCGGCGCGTAATCACTCGATCCGGATCCTGGCGTCCGCGACGACCTTGGCCCAACGGGCGGTATCGGTGCGGATCAGCTGGGCAAACTGCTCCGGCGTGCCGCCGGTCGGTTCGGTTCCCAGCGCAGCGAGGCGTTCGCGCACTTCGGCCGTCTGCAGGATGCGGTTGATCTCGGCGTTCAAGCGGCGCACGATTTCCATCGGCGTGGCGGTCGGCGCGAGGATGCCGTACCACGACAGCACTTCGAGCCCCCGGTAGCCGGATTCGGCAAGCGTGGGCACATCCGGTGCCCCGGGTACGCGCTTCGATGAAGTGAACGCGAGCGCGCGCAGCTTGCCGCCCTTGAGGTGGCCTTCTACCGTCGGCAGCGCGGTCACCAGCATCTGGATCTGCCCGCCGAGCAGGTCCTGCACCGCCTGGCCGCCGCCCTTGTAGGCGACATGCACGATGTCGATGCCGGCCCGCGCGCGGAACAACTCGCCGGTCAGGTGACCGGTGCTGCCGTGCCCGGCCGAGGAGTAGTTCAGGCGCGCCGGGCTGGCCTTGGCCAGCGCGACGAATTCGGCGATGTTCTTCGCCGCCACGCCCGGGTGCACCACGATGAGCAGAGGCACCTGCGCGACGTTGGCCACCGGCGCGAGGTCTTTCTGGGGGTCGAACGGCATTTTCGCGTAGGTGTTCGGGTTGATCGCCATCGTGCCGTCGAAGCTCATCACCAGCGTGTAACCGTCGGCGGGCGACTTGACCGCAAGCTCGGTGCCGATATTGCCGCCCGCACCGGGCTTGTTCTCGATCACGAACTGCTGGCCCATCGCCTCGGTGAGTTTCTGCGCCATCAGCCGCGCGAGCACGTCGGTGGTTCCGCCGGGGGCGAACGGAACGATGAGGCGCACCGGCTTTGACGGGTAAGGCTGCGCGTGGCCAACGGCCGGCAGCAGGAGCGCGGCAAACAGCCCCGCGGCGGCGAGCAGAAATCGTTTCATGCGATGGCTCCCTTCATTTCAAGTGAAAGCCCGCACCCGGGCCGGGTGCGTGCGAGGGTTTCATAGCATGGATTGCCCGTGCCGGCACGCCCTGCTACGCTCGGCCATGCTATTTCCCACCACGCTTGTCGGCAGTTATCCGCAGCCCGAATGGCTGATCGATCGCAAGAAGCTCGCCGGGCGGTTCCCGCCGCGCGTGCGCGCGCAGGAGCTGTGGCGCATCCCCGCGGCGTACCTGGCCGAAGCGCAGGACGACGCCACGCTGGTGGCGATTCGCGCGCAGGAGGAGATTGGACTCGATATCCTCACCGACGGCGAGATCCGGCGCGAGAGCTACTCCAACCGCTTCGCCACCGCGCTCGAAGGCGTGGACATCGACAACCCGGGCAGCGCGCCCGACCGCTCCGGCCATCCCAACCCCGTGCCGCGCATCACCGGACGCATCCGCAGGAAGCACGCGGTGGAAGTCGAGGACCTGAAGTTCCTCAAGCGCCACACCACGCGGCAGGTCAAGATCACCGTGCCCGGGCCGTTCACCATGAGCCAGCAGGCGCAGAACGATTTCTATGCCTCGGACGCGGAATGCGCGATGGATTACGCGGTTGCGGTGAACGAGGAGATCCGCGACCTGTTCGCCGCCGGTGCGGACATCGTGCAGATCGACGAGCCCTACATGCAGGCGCGGCCGGACAAGGCGCGCGAGTACGGCCTGGCTGCGACCAACCGCGCGCTCGAAGGCATCACCGGCACCACCGCGCTGCACATCTGCTTCGGCTACGCCGCCATCATCCATGCGCGGCCCTCGGGCTACTCGTTCCTGCCCGAGCTCGCCGGCTGCATTTGCAACCAGATTTCGCTCGAGACGGCGCAGTCGAAACTCGATTGCGCGGTGCTGGAAACGCTGCGCGGCAAGCAGATCATGGTCGGCTGCGTCGACCTGCTCGACCTCGACATCGAGACCCCCGAGCAAATCGCCGAGCGCATCCGCAAGGCGCTGCGCTACATGCAGCCCGAGGACGTGATCCTCGCCCCCGACTGCGGCATGAAATACCTGCCGCGCGAGGTCGCCGACGCCAAGCTGCGCTCGATGGTGGCAGCCGCTAAGATGCTCCGCGCCGAGCACGCAGCACGCGCCTGATTTCGGGAGATTTTTTGTAAAACCCCGCGCCCT
>JBBQCV010000192.1:0-7078 GCA_038319115.1 Burkholderiales bacterium
GTATTGTACAATACAGTTTGATGGAATACAATACCCATTCCGACATTGTGTTCCCAAACAGGAGCCGGCAGGCATGGAAGACGTGCGCGCAGCCAGTACCAGGAGCGAGAAGAAAGCCGTCCGCCGCGGCGACCGGGCCACGCGCCTGTTCCGCCAGGTAGCCGGCGCCGTGCGTGCGCACTACGGCCACATGGAGGCGAAGACCGGGGCCGCGGCGGCGGACGTGCTGCTGCTGTCGGCCATCGCCTCCAATGCCGGCGCGGGCATCGACCGAATCGCCGACTACCTCGGGCTGCACAAGTCGACCGTGTCGAACCTCGTCAGCCGGCTGGTCAAGTCCAACATGGTGTCGCGCGAGCGCTCGCCCGAGGACCAGCGCACGGTGCGCCTTTCGCTGCTGTCGCCGGGCCGTGCGCTGCTCAAGCGCGCGCCGGTGCCCGCCGCCGGCCTGCTGCCCGAACTCATGGAACGGCTCTCCGATCGCCAGCTTCGGCAAGTGGAAGACGCGCTGCAGCTGTTGGTCGACCTCCTGCCGGAAGACACGTCGCGATTCGCCAGCCAGCCCCTCACCGGCGCGCGCAGCCGGGGCGCCCCATCCTGACGGGGCCCGCCGGACGCCTGGGCCGCGCCGCGTTGTACGCGGCGTTTGCCGTGGCCGCATGTGTGGGGTTGTATTCCGCCGTCGGTCATTGGCTCGCGCCTCGGGTGTTGCTCCACCAACTCACCCGATACGCCGAAGAGCGCCTGGGCCACCAGCTCGAACTCGGTGCGATCCATGTGGACCCGTGGCGGCTGGTGGTGGTGGTCGATGGCGGTCGGCTCGCCTTAGGCAAGGACACGCTGGCACGGTTCGGCGCCATAGCCATCGAACTCGACGCGTCCTCCCTGTGGCTGGACAAGTGGCAGGTACGGCGCATTTCCATGCACGCACCGGTGTTCACAATTGCGCAGGATGCCGGCGGAAAGCTCAACTGGGCACCGTTCTTCGCGGCCCTTGCGCGCAACGATGGCACCCCCGCGCCCCGGCTCCAGCTCCGGTACGCGATCGTCGAAGCCGGCAGGATCGAGTATCGCGGCGTCCCTCGCGACGGCGCGCACCAGGGCCAGCCCGCGCTGGAGGCGCAGGGACTGCATATGGAGTTGCGCGATTTCTCCACTCCGGGCACCGGCCGCGCGGCGTATTCGATGCGCGCAGGTCTCAGCGGCGACGCCCGCATCACATCCAGCGGCACCCTGACATCGACAGACGCAAGCGGGGAGGTGAAGCTCGACGGGCTCACCGCCGAAACATTTGCCCGTCTAGTGGAGCTGCCGGTTGCACTCACGCAAGGCACGTTGCGGGCCTCGACGCAATTCTCCGCTCGCGTTGCAGGCGCCGTGCTGTTGGACCATATGGAAGCAGAACTCAGCAAAGCGGCGGTCACGCTGCCCGGCGGCACGGCCTCCGCCGAGGCTGTCGTGCTCAAGTCCGGTGCTTACGACCCGTCGGCCGGGTCGATCGAAATCGGTCGCCTGCAACTGCGTGACGTCGCGGCTACCGCGTCTTCCGGGGAGCAGGTGGCTGGCGCCCGGCTGGCGCAGGTCGCCATCGAGTCCCTGGCCCTGTCGATCCGCGACCGCAGCGTGAACGCCGCGCGCCTGGCGATCGCCGGGCTGCGCGGGCGCGACACGCTGGTCGACGCCGATCCCGTGCCGAGCCGGCTGGCGCAGGTCTTCGTTTCGCCTGCATCCAAGGGGGATGCAACGCGCGCAGATGCCGCAGCCCAGTGGAAGGTCGCGGTGGGGAGCATCGAAGCGCGCGACAGCGAATGGCGCATTCAGCGCACGGCTCGCACGCCCGCCGCGTCGGGAAGCATGGAAACTTCCTTTGCGCTCCTCACATTGACCGGCACGAGTGCCTCGTCCGGGGCATCCGGCAGTATTGCTCTGGCGCGGTTCGAGGCGTCCGGCGGCGCGCTGCGGGTGGTCGAACAGGCCAGGCCCGGGCGCGGCGTGGTGCTGCAGGAAATCGCGATGTCAGGCGCCGATGTGCGCTTGCCCGGTGGCGCGCCGTTCAAGGCCGCCGTCGCATTCCAGCTGCCCCCGGCCGGACGGGTGAGCGTCAGCGGCGAGGTCGATCCACGCACCGGGTCCGCGGCGCTCGCGCTCAAGGCCGACAAGCTCGCGCTGGCGGCGGCGCAGCCGTGGTTGCCGGCAGGCACCGGCGTGCGCCTCGCCTCGGGCGAACTCGCCATCGATGGGCGCTTGCAGGTTGCGCCGAGCCCGCGCGGGTCGGCGCCGCAGGCATCTTTCGAAGGGGCCATCGGCGTACGCGACCTTAAGCTCGACGATGCCCGCACGGGCAGCGCGCTTTTCGCCGCGCTCGAAGCGCAGGCGGGCGCGGCAAAGCTGGTGCTCTCGCCGGCATCGATCGATATCGGCGAACTCAAGGTGCGTGCGCCGTCGGCACGCATTGCGCTCGCCAAGGATGGCACCCTCGTGCTGGGGGCGCCCGGGACGGGCAAAACGGGCGGCGCCAAGGAGAGGGCGCGCGCCCAGGATCCGCAGGTGCCCCTCGCCTGGCGGGTGCGCCGCCTCGCGCTGAGCGAAGGCCGGCTCGACTTCGCCGACGCCACGGTCGAGCCCGCCGTCGCGCTGCATTTCGACCAGGTCGCCGGCTCGCTGACCGAGCTGGGCGGGAAGGGTTCGGGCCGCATCGCATTGCAGGCGCGCGTCAATGAACGCGGAACGGCCAAGGTCAGCGGCACGCTCGATGTACTCGACCCGCTGGCGGGCGCCGACCTCGCCGTCGAGGTCGGCGCGCTGGAACTGGGCCTGGCCAACGCCTATGTGAAGCGATTTGCGCGCGTGCAAATCGCGTCCGGGACAGTTTCGGCGCAGGGGCGGCTGAAGCTTGCGAAGCCGGGCAGCGGGCCGGCCGCGACTTTCGATGGCGGCATCGAAGTGCGCGAAGCGCGCGTGAACCGCGCCGGGTCCGGGGACCTGGTGTTCGCGGCGCAGGCCGTGCGCGCGGCGCATGCGAAGATTTCCGTGGCGCCGGCGGCGGTGGAAGTCGGCGAACTGGTCCTGGAAAAACCGGCGGGGAGCCTCGCGATCGGCGAAGACGGCAGCCTCGATTTCGCGTCCCTGCTGGTGCGCGAGGCGCCCGCCGCAGGCGGCGGGGAGGCGCACTCGCGCTTCCCGTTGACGGTTAAGAAGGTCACGGTGGCCGACGGACGTCTCGATTTCTCGGATCGCTCGATCAAGCCGGGCTTCGCGGTGCGCATCGACGAGTTGGCCGGGACGCTCACCGGCCTGGATGCGGCCGAAGGCTCAGTGGCAAATGTGGAGCTGGAGGGGCGCGTCGACGAGTATGGCTCGGCGCGCATCCACGGCTCGCTCGACCCGTTCGATCCGGGCTCGCGCACCGACCTCACGCTCACCGTGCGTAACCTCGAGATGACCGCGCTCAATCCATACGCCGGCCGGTTCGCGGGGTATCGCATCGAATCGGGCCGCCTCTCCGGCGAGCTGCGTTATCGCGTGAAGGAGGGCAGCCTCAAGGGCGAGAACCACCTCGTCATGGAAAAGTTGAAGCTCGGTGAGAAGGTCGCAAGCCCCGAGGCGGCCGACCTGCCGCTTGCGCTTGCGATTGCGCTGCTGACCGACTCCAAGGGGCGCGTGGAGATGGAGATCCCGGTCACCGGCGACCTAGAGAACCAGAAGTTCGACCTTGCGAGCGTAATCGCCAGCGCCATCGCCGGCGCGATCAGGAAAGCGGTCACCGCACCGTTCCGGCTGCTCGCGTCGATCTTCGGCAGCGGCGAGGAGAGCATCGACGAAATTTTCTTCGATCCGGGCTCGACCAGGATTACGCCGCCCGCGCGCGAGAAGATCGACGCGCTGGCGCGTGCTCTGGCGGCGCGGCCGCAGCTGGGCCTCAACGTGGTGGGGGCCTTCGATGCCAACGCCGATGCCGACGCGTTGCGCAAGGCCAAGGTGGTGGTCGATCCCGCAGCGCTGCTCGACCTGGCCGCGGGGCGCGGCGTCGCCGTCCGGGCGGCGCTTGTCGCACAGGGCACGGCTGCCGGGCGCGTGGTGCTGGGTAAACCGCAGTCGGCCCAGTTGCAGGACGGGCGCGGCGTGCCGGCGGCGCTGTCGCTTAGCGCGCGATAGGCGCGCTGCTTCCACGCGCGCTGAGCCCCGCACCCTCGAGCATCCCCGGCTCGGCATGGGCCGGGCCGGTCATTGCATCCAGCGCGAGCACCACGCCTGCCAGCGCATCCCATCCTGAGGTATGGCCGATCGCGTCAATGCGATTGAGTTCAGGGGTTTCCCCCGCCATCAGCGCCGCGATCGCCGCGTGGACCGCCTCGCCGCAATCGCCTTCGGCCGTGCAGGCGAGGTGCGCGCGGCTGATGCGGCTCGTCGCGTCACGCGCGAGTTCGAGCACCCAAGTTGCCAGGCGCTGCGCGCAATCGCGGCGGCCCGCCGCATACAGCGCGCACAGCGCGCCACCGATAACGTCGTCACCCGCCGGCGTCAGGCCGGGACCGAGGCCGATCAGGCCGGCGGCTGCGTGCGGGAGGCCGCTGGGCTCGGCGAGCCAGTGCGCGAGGGCGAGCATCGCCGGGGTTCGCGGCTGTGCGCTTGCAATCGAACCGCCGAATCCTTCCCTGGGCAGCCGACCGGCGCACGCGGCGCGAAGCCGCTGCAGTCCGCGCGCCGCGCGCCCCGCATCCCAGCCCGGCAACGGCGGTGGCAACCATGCCGCGACGCGCGCGAGGTCGACCAGCACGCGCTGGCCGGGCGCGATTCCGGGCGGGAGCATGGCGCAATGCGCATTCAACGGCCCATTGCCGACCACGCCGATGCAGGCAAGGCCCGCTGGCGTCTCCAAGTAGGCACTGCGCTCGAACACGGCGATGGCGCGCGCCGGGCCCGAGGCCAGTGCCGCGCGGGCGAACCGGCCCAGCGACAGGACCTCAACCGGCAGTGACATGCGTGCCGGTTTCGCCTTGCAGGGCGGGAAGCGCCTCGTTCAGGTGCGCGATGATCGCGCGCTGTCCGCCGCCGGCGATGAAGGACAGCGCCGCCTCGATCTTCGGGCCCATGCTGCCTTTGCCGAAGTGGCCTTCGGCCTGGTAGTCCTTCATCTCGCTCGCCTTGACGCGATCGAGCGAGCGTTGCGAGGGCCTGCCGAAATCCACCGCCACTTTCGACACCGCGGTAAGGATCATGAGCGTGTCGACGCCGAGCTGGTTGGCGAGCAGCGCCGAGGTCAGGTCCTTGTCGATGACCGCGGCAACGCCCTGGTGGGAGCGGTCGGCGCGGTGGATGACGGGGATGCCGCCGCCACCGGCGGCGATCACGGCGATGCCTTCGTGGGAGAGCGATTCGATGAGGTCGATGTCGAGGATGCGGCGCGGCCGTGGCGAAGGCACGATGTAACGCCAGCCGCGACCCGCATCTTCCATCATGGTCCAGCCGAGTTGCGCCTCGAGGTCGCGCGCTTCGGCTTCGGAGAAGAACGGGCCGATCGGCTTGGACGGGTTGCGAAACGCCTGGTCGTCGGGCTCGACCTCGACGCGCGTGAGGATGCAGGCCACGCGGCGCTCGTGCTCGACCCGCGCGAGTTCGTCCTCCATGCCCTGCATCATGAGGTGGGCGATGCCGCCCTGGCTGTGCGCCACGCAGACATCGAGCCGCATCGGCGGGACATGTTCCCTCGCGTAGTACTGGCGCAGCAGGATCTTGCCCACCACCGGGCCGTTGCCGTGCGTGAGGATGAGCTTGTTGTCGAGCACGAGCAACGGCAGCAGCGAGCGGGCCGCGCGCGCGGCCACGATTTCCTGCTCCTCGGTGGTGCCGCGGATGTTCTCGGGGTGCGTGGCGTTGCCGCCGATGGCGACGACAAGGCGATCTGGAATGGAATCCATTCTGGCGATCATAGCAGTGCGCCGGTATAATTTTCGCCACGGGAACCGTACTTTTTGCGCAGTGGGCGCATCAAGGCGGGCGCATTGAGGCGCGTGCCCGTCTTCCATCCGAACATGTCCATCCAGAGTCTCCTTTCAGGCGTCCCGCGTGTCGTCAACATCGGCTTGTCCGGCTTTGCGGCCGACCTCGCCTCGCACGGCACGCCGGTGGTTCAACTCGACTGGCGTCCGCCGGCGCAGGGCAAAAGGCATTTGGTGGACCTGCTCGCCTCGCTCGGCGCGTTTGACCAGCGCATTGCCACCGCAAACGAGGAGGCGCTCAGGCGCATGCTCGCAGCCAACCCGGTGCTCGTCGACGTGCTTCCTGCGGGCGAGGCGATCGCGGGGCTGGGCGACCGGGTCGTGCTGCACTCGGGCCCTCCCATCACGTGGGAGCGCATGTGCGGCCCGATGCAGGGCGCGGTGGCCGGTGCCATCGTGTTCGAGGGCTGGGCGAAGGATCTCGGGGCAGCCGGCGCGCTCGCCGCATCCGGCGGCGTGAGCTTCCACCCCAACCACCATTTCGACGCGGTCGGCCCGATGACCGGTATCACCACCCGCTCGATGCCGGTGATGGTGGTCGAGAACAAGGCCTTCGGCAACCGCGCGTATTGCATGATCAACGAGGGCCTGGGCAAGGTCATGCGTTTTGGGGCTAACGACGGCGAAGTGATCGACCGTTTGCACTGGCTCGCCACGAGCTTCGGGCCGGCGTTTGGCGCCGCGCTGCGCCGCGCCGGCGGCCTCGAGCTGGTGCCGCTGATCGCGCGCGGCCTGGCCATGGGCGACGAGATGCACCAGCGCAACGTCGCGTGTTCGGCGCTTGCGTTGCGTGCCCTGGCGCCGCATCTGGCGCGGGTCGGCGCGGGTGCCGAGGAGTTGTCCCGCATCCTTGCTTTCATCGCCGGCAACGAGCAGTTCTTCCTCAATATCGGCATGGTGATGGGCAAAAGCATCATGGACCCGGTGCGCGGCATCGAGGATTCGACGGTGGTGACGGCCATGTGCCGCAACGGCACCGACTTCGGCGTGCGCGTGTCCGGCACCGGCGACCAATGGTTCACCGCGCCGGTGGAGATGCCGCAGGGCCTGTACTTCCCCGGCTATTCGGAAAAGGACGC
>JBBQCV010000193.1:0-7024 GCA_038319115.1 Burkholderiales bacterium
GCCGGCGTGCTTTAGCCCAGGCGCAGCAGGACGTACATCGCAGCGGCGCTGGTCAGCACGCCGACGAGGAGGTTGCGTTTGGTGATCACCAGGTAGGCCACAAGCGCGATCGCGGTGGCCGCAAGCCGCTGCCACAACTGGGTCTGCTCGAGCGGGCCCGAGGGCATGAGGACAATGCGGCTGACCAGCCCGGCCAGCATGGCAAAGGCCACGCACCCGACCCAGGCAAACAGCTCGCTGTCCGGGCCCAGCCGCGACGACACGGCCACCCCGAGCCCGCGCCACAGATAGGTCCCGGCGCCGCAGGCGAGGACCAACGGCAGGTACTCGCTCATTGCGAACGCGCGCGGTGGCGCCAGGCGCGATGCCCGGCATACGCGAGCGTGCCGCCGATCGCCCCGGCCACCAGCACGCTCCATTGCGGCACCACAAGGTGCGCGATGGGCCCGACGATCGCGCCCGCGACGATTGCCGCGCGCCCCAGGGATTCACGCGTGGTCCCGGTGAGGATCAGCACGAAATACATCGGGCTCATGAACACCAGCGCGGTCTTGGCCAGCGGCGGCAGCAGGTCACCGGCGAGGAAGCCGATCGCGGTGGACAGGGTCGCCGAGGCCATCAGGGTCAGCGCGAAGCCGAAAAAATAGTCCAGCCGGCGGCTCGGCGGGATCGTGGGGAAGCGCGCCATGGCCCAGGCCCAGCCGGTCATCGAGATGAGCTGGGCGGCGAGGTAGAAGCGGCGCGGCCGCTCGCCGCCTTCGCGCAGCAGCGGCATCAGGACCACCGTCATCGGCAAAAAACGCGCCGCCGAAATTATCACGCTGAGCAGCACGGCGAAGAACGGCGCGCCGAGCGTATGCATCTCCACCAGGATTAACTGGCCCGGTAGCGCCCATAAAAGCAGCGAGGACAGCACGGTGCCGGCGAACGACAGGCCGTTGCCCGCGGCGAGCGCGCCAAATCCGAGGTAGCCGGCGGCCAGCACGAGGGCGGGAATGCCGGTTGCGTCGAGCGCACCTTCAGCGAAGGCGCCGCGGGCCGGTGCATGCGGCGGGTCGGTCGGCATGGTCGGCGGCGTGGGCGTCACCGCCCGCTGAATTCCGGCTTCTTCTTGGCCAGGAATGCCTTGAATCCCGTTCGATAATCTTCGGTGTCGAAACAGGCATAGCCTTCGTCGCGCTCGGCCTCCGAAAGCGGGCGCGGATCGCCCAGCCGTCGGGCGAATTTCTTGTGCCAGCGGGCCACCAGCGGCGCGCCGGCGGCGATGCGTTGCGCGCATGCGTAAGCCTCTTCCTCCACCTTGTCGTCGGCGACGACCCGGTTCACCAGCCCCTTGGCCAGCGCTTCGACGGCGCCGAACACGCGCCCCTCGAGCAGGATTTCCATGGCCGCGGCGCGTCCTACGAGGTCGATCAGCGCGGCCATCTCCCCATAGCCCACCACCAGCCCAAGCTTGTTGATCGGGATGCCGAAACGGCTCGACTCGCCGCAGATGCGCATGTCGCATTGCGAGGCCACTTCCAGGCCGCCGCCCACGCAGGCGCCGTGGATGAGCGCCACGGTCGGGTGGCGGCACTCGTGCACCGCGCGCATCGTGGCGTCGATTTTTTCGCCATAAGCCTTGGCGACCTTCGCGTCCGAGCGGGTGGCGGCGAACTCGGAAATATCGGCGCCGGCGGCGAATGCCTTGTCTCCTGCGCCGCGCAGCACGATTACGCGCAGGGTTTCGTCGCCATCGAGCTCGCGCATGACTTCGCCCAGGCGCACCCACATGCCGAACGACATCGCGTTGAGCTTGGCGGGATTGTTGAGCACCACCGTGGCCACCGGCCCTTCGCGCGTGAAATAAACCGGATCATCCATGGTCGTCCCTCAGGGTTTGTCAGCGATAGAAGTAGTCGACCAGCCCCATGCCGGTCACCGGCACGTAGGTGACCAGCAGGAGCACAGCCACCAGTACCGCGATGAAGTAGATATTGACCTTCGACACTGCCCACATGTCGGCCTTGGCAATGGCACAGGCGGTCATGAGCACCGAGGCCACCGGTGGGGTCTGCTGGCCGATACCAAGGTTGATCGTCACGATGAGGCCGAAATGCACCGGGTCGATGCCGGCTGCCTTCACCAGCGGCAGGACCACCGGCACGGTGAGGATGATCGCGGCGGCCGAATGCAGGAACAGGCCGAGCGCGAGGAACAGCACGTTCAGGATCGCAAGCACCACGTACTTGTTGCTGGTCAGCTCCATGATGCCGGCTGCCAGGCGCTGCGGGACCTGCGATTCGGTGAGGTACACCCCGAGCAGCCCGCTGGTGGCCACCAGCAGCATCACCACCGCCGTCTGCACGCCGCCCTCGATCATCGAGGCGCGCAGGTGGCGCAGGTCGAGCTCGCGATACACCACCAGGCCGATGAAGAGCGCCGCCAGCACCGCCAGCGCGGCGCCCTCGGTGGCGGTTACCACGCCGCCAAATATGGAGCCCAGGATGATCACGGGCAGGAAGAACGCCCAGAACGCATCCTTGAAAGTTTCCTTCACGCGCGCCAGCCTGAATGACTCCTCGACCGGGAAGTCGTAACGGCGTGCAAACCAGTAGGCCATGCCCATCAGGCCCAGGCCGCCGATCAGGCCGGGGACGATGCCCGCGACGAAAAGCTGCACCACCGAGGTGTCGGCCATGACCGCGTACAGCACCATCGGGATCGACGGCGGGATGATGACCGCAAGCGTGGCCGACGACGACATCACCGCCGCGGCGAACTCCTTCGAGTAGCCGCGCGACTTCATCGCCGGGATCAGCACCGAGCCCAGCGCCGCCACGTCGGCCACGGCCGAGCCTGAGATCTCGGCGAAGAACAGCGACGTGCCGATGCTCACGATCGACAGGCCGCCGCGCACCCAGCCCAGCAGCGCGGAGGCAAAGGCGATCAGGCGCCGCGAGATGCCCGAGGCGTTCATGATCGAGCCGGCGAGGATGAACAGCGGGATCGCAAGCAGCGGGAAATTGGTCGCGCTGTTGTAGAGCACGATGGGCAGGTTCGGCAGGCTCGAGAGCCCCTGGGTGATAACGAGCGCGCTCACCGCGACGATGCCCAGCGCCACCGCGATCGGCACGTTGATGAGCACCAGCCCCAGCACGCACACGAAAAGGATCAGGATCGACATGGCCGCCTCAGTGGGTCATCTCGGCCAAATCACTGGCCCCGGAGGGCGCCTGCCCGCGCGCCTCGCGCAGCAACTGCGGCAGGTTGCTCAGTTCGGCGATGATGATCAGCACCGCGCTGGCCGGGATCACCGACTGCGTCCACGCGACCGTGACCCACGGCAGGCTCACGAGGTGGTCGGTGTTGAGGATTTCGAGGATGCTGTAGCCCATCCACCCGAGCAGGGCGAAAAACGCCACCACGAGGGTTTCGGCAAGCACCACAAAGGCCACCCGCCACCCCGGCGGCAGGCTCATGACCAGGCCCGGGAAGCCGATGTGGGCGCGCTTGAGCGAGGCGAGGGCCGAGCCGTAGAACGTCAGCCATGCGAGCATGATCGAGGCGACCTCGTCATACCACGCGAGCGCAAAGCCGAAAGTCCTGAACAGCACGCCGATGGTGACCTCGGCGGACAGGAGCACCATCAGGGCGATGACGATCCATTCGAGCAGCAGCTCGAAGCGTGAGCGCAAACGGGGCATTGCCTTCTCCGGCCTTGGCGGGGATTCGGGCGGGAGGCAGTTCCCCGCCCCGAGGTGCAACGCGTTACTTGCCGAGCGCGATGGCGCGGTCGATCACTTCCTTGGCCGCCGGCACTTCCTTGGCGTACTCCTCGTACACCGCCTTGGAGGCGGCGATGAAGGCGTCCTTGTTGGCGTTGTTGACGGTGATGCCGCCGGACTTCATCTTCGCCAGCAGGTCCTCGTCGTCCCTGGCCGCTTTTTCGTACACGAAGGCCTGCGTTTCCTTCGCGGTCTCCTCGAGCACTTTGCGCACGTCGGCCGGGTAGGAAGGCCACTTGCGGGAGCCCACCACGAGGTAGGCCGGCGTATACACATGGCCCGTCATCGAGAGGAACTTCTGCACTTCGTAGAACTTGGCGCTGGCGATCTGCGCGAGCGGGTTCTCCTGGCCGTCCATGACGCCGGTCTGCAGCGCGGTGAACACCTCGGAGAACTTCATCGGGCTGGGGTTGGCGCCGTAAGCCTGGAACATCTTCACGCGCCACTTGCCCTCGGGCACCCGCAGCTTGATCCCCTTGAGGTCGGCGGGGACGTTGATGGGGTGCTTGTTGTTGGTGATGTGGCGGTAGCCGTTCTCCCACACGCCGAGCACCTTGATGCCTTTTTTCTCGGCCTCGGGCGCAAACTTCGACCAGAACAACTCCTTCTCGATCTTCTGCATGTGGTTGCGGTCCTTGACGAGATACGGCATCTCGAACACGCCGAAGATGTCCGCCTCCGAGGACATGACCGTGGAAGGCTCCACCATGTCGATGGTGCCGAGCTTGAGCTTCTGCATCATCTCCTTGTCCCCGCCCAGCTGGCTCGAGCCGTACACCACCACCTTGTACTTGCCGCCCAGCTTGGCATTGGCGCGCTTGGCGAACTCATCGGCAGCCGCACCGATGAGCGAGCCCGGCTCGCCCACGTGGCCGAGCTTGAGCTCGACCTGGGCGAGCGCCGCGGCGGGAACGGCCGAGGCGGCCAAAAGTGCGGCGAACGTGAACATCCTGTTGAATCGCATGCTGACTCCTCCTAGTGTGTGCAGGCTGGGCCTGTCTGGTAAAAATTCCGCTCTCGAGTTGCGCGCAGCGTTGCCGCACAGCCGTCGAATGGTGCGGCTATTCGAGAACCTCGGTGGACTTCCTCAGCACGCGTCGCGCGTAATAGCAATATACCGCGTCGACATACGTCTTCTTCAGGCGGTAATCGTGCGCCTCGCGGATGCATTCGGGCTTGACCTCGCGGATGGTGCCCGCGGCGCTCGCCATGAGCTGCAGCTTGGCGGCGCGCTCGATGAAAATAGCCAGCATCGTCGCCTCCTCGATGGTCGGGCAGGCGGCCAGCTGGCCGTGGTGGCCGAGCAGGATCGCGCGCTTGGTGCCCAGCGCCTCGTGGATGAGGCGGCCCTCCTCGTCCCCGATCGGCACGCCGGGGTATTCGGGCATCCAGGCGCAGTCCTCGTAGAACATCGAGGTGTCCATGTGCGGCGCATTCAGCGGCACACCGAGCATCGACAGCGCCGCTACGTGCGGCGGGTGGGTATGCACGATCGCATTGACTTGCGGCCGGTGGCGGTAGATCCACAGGTGGAAACGGTTGGCGGGGTTGGGCATGCCTTCGCCTTCGACGATGTTGAGGTCGTCGTCCACCCTCACGATATTGCTCTTCTGCGCCTCGTCGAATCCCAGCCCGAAGCTGAGCATCCAGTAGGTGCCCGGCTCGTCGGCGCGCGTCGTGATCTGCCCGGCGAGGGCGGACTCGTGCTTCTCGTCGTCGAGAATGCGGCAGGTCAGGGCCAGCTTTTCGCGCATCGACCACGACGGCGTCATGAGGTGCTGGTCCATGCGCTCGCTGGTCTGGCGGTGGTAAAAGCTCTTGTCGCGGATTTTTTCCGGTGCAGTCATCGTCCTGTCTCCTCAGTCCACTTTGGCGCCGGAATCCTTGATCACCTTGGCCCACTTCACCATCTCGGCGCGCAGGAAGGTCGCGGATTGTTCCGGCGTGTTCTCACGGATCTCGGCACCCTGCTGGGCGAGCTTTTCGCGCACGTCCGGGCTGTGGATGGCGCGATCGAGCTCGGCATACAGCCGCGCAATCGTTTCCTTGGGCGTGCCGGCGGGCGCATACAGGCCATACCAGTTCTCCGCGAGGATGGTGGGAAACCCCGCCTCGCCCAGCGTCGGCACGTCCGGCAGCAGCGCGATGCGCCGGATGCCCGCAACGCCCAGCGCGCGCAGTTTGCCCGAGCGAATATGCGGCAACAGCGTCACCGAGGTTTCAAAAGTCATGCTGACCTGCCCGCCCAGCACCGCGGCCACGGCCGGCGCGCCGCCCTTGAACGGCACGTGCACGATGCGAATGCCGGCAGACTCCTTGAACAGCTCCCCCGTGAGGTGGAAAACGGTCCCGTTGCCTGACGATGCCATGGTGAGCTGGTCGGGCGTGGACTTGGCGAGCGCGACCAGTTCGCGCACCGATGCTGCGGGGACGGCGGGGGCGACTGCCAGCACCACCGGCAGCGAGGCGACCACCGAAATCGGTGCGAAATCCTTCAGTGTGTCGTAACCGAGCTTGGGATAGATGCCCGGATTGATCGCATGGCTGGTGGGCGCGAACAGCAGCGTGTAACCATCGGCGGGGGCCTTGGCGACGACCTCGGTGCCTATCGTGCCGCCGGCACCCGGCCGATTCTCGATGACGACCTGCTGGCCAAGGGACTCGCCGACCTTCTGCGCGAGGATGCGAGCGATGGTGTCAGTGCCGGCACCGGGGGTATAGGGCACGACGAGGCGGATCGGCTTGGCCGGATAGGGCTGCGCGTACGCTACTGGGGCGAGCAGCACCACCGCCGCAACGAGTCCACCGAACAGCGAACAGGAAATCCGTAGCCTCATGCCGCGGCCCTCTGCTGCGACGTGCCTTGGGCATGACACTCGGCCAGATAGGTCATGGCCGCCTGCGCGCCGCCCATTTTGTGCGGCACGCCCGCGAGCGAGAGGCCCATCTCGACCCCGGCGAGCGTGCCCATGAGCACAAGGTCGCTGAAATCGCCCAGATGACCGATGCGGAACACCTTGCCCGCAAGTTTGCCCAGGCCCGTGCCGAGCGACATGTTAAAATTCTCGAGGATCACCCGGCGCACATGGTCGGCGTCGATCCCGGCCGGGACAAGGACGGTGGTGAGCGCGCCCGAGTACTCGGCCGGGTTCAGCGCGAGCACTTCCAATCCCCAAGCGCGCACGGCGCGGCGGGTGGCCTCGGCGTGGCGTTGGTGGCGCGCGAAGACGTTGTCCAGGCCTTCCTCGAACAGCATG
>JBBQCV010000194.1:0-6995 GCA_038319115.1 Burkholderiales bacterium
GCTGGACGACCATTACGACCCGGCCTACATGCGCTCGGCGCTGCGCAACTTCGCACGCCTGCCCGAGGCGCAGAAACTGTTTCTGGACTCGCCGGACGACGCGGCTTTCGCCTCGCTCGCAAACAGCCTGGTCGAAGACGCCCCATCCGCGGCGGCGTGAGCGCGACGGGCCGGGGCAAAGTACGATGCGCGTAGCCCATGCCACTGCGACGGCCGGGCCGAATGAACACGCGCAAGGGGAGAAACACCAATGAGCGAGGCGAACGGGCACAACGGTTCCGCCGCGGCCAAGGCGGTCCTCGTCGTCGGGGCCGGGGATGCCACCGGGGGCGCCATTGCGCGCCGCTTTGCGCGCGAGGGCTACATCGCTTGCGTAACGCGGCGCACCGCCGACAAGCTCGCGCCGCTGGTTGCGCAGATCGAGGCCGCGGGCGGCCAGGCAGTGCCGTTCGGCTCGGATGCGCGCAAGGAAGACGAGGTGATCAAGCTGGTCACGGGCATCGAGCGCGAGGTCGCACCCATCGAGGCCGCAGTGTTCAACGTGGGCGGCAACGTGCGCTTCGGCATCACCGAAACCACCACGCGCGTCTACACCAAGGTATGGGAGATGGCGGCGCTGGCCGGGTTCTTAATGGGACGCGAAGTCGCCAAGGTCATGCTGCCACGCGGTCGCGGGTCGATTTTATTTACCGGCGCCACGGCCAGCCAGCGCGGGCGCGACGGCTTCGCGGCGTTTTCCGGGGCAAAGCACGCTTTGCGCGCCCTGGCGCAGAGCATGGCGCGCGAACTCGGGCCACAGGGCATCCACGTGGCGCACCTCGTCATCGATGGGGCGATCGACACCGCGTTCATCCGTGAGACTTTTCCCGAGCGCTACAAGCTGAAGGAGCGCGAGGGCATCCTCGACCCCGAAGCCATCGCCGAGGCGTACTGGCAGATACACGTGCAGAAAAGAAACGCCTGGACCCATGAGCAGGACCTGCGGCCGTGGCTCGAAAGCTGGTGACACCCGTGTCGGCCAAGGGAGGCCCGATGGCAAAAACAATCGAGTTCTGGTTTGACTTCGGCAGCCCGGCGAGCTACCTCGCGTGGTTCCAGCTGCGCAGGATCGCCGCCGCGCGCGGCGCTTCGATCGACTGGCGGCCGATGCTGCTGGGCGGCGTGTTCCAGGCCACCGGCAACCGCAGCCCGGTGGAAACCCCGTCCAAAGGCAAGTGGATGATGGGCGACCTGCCGCGCTGGGCTGCCCGTTATGGCGCGCCTTACGTGCGCAACCCGCATTTCCCGATCAACACGCTCACGCTCATGCGCGGCGCTGTCGGCCTGCAAATGAAAGGCGATGTTCGCTTCGAGCAGTACGTGGCGGCGATGTTCAGCGCCATGTGGGAACAGGAACGCAACCTCGGCGATCCCGCAACGGTGGGCGCGGTGCTCACCGAAATCGGGTTCGACCCGGCGATGTTCATGGCGATGGTGGGCGACCCCGCGGTCAAGGAGCGGCTCAAAGCCGTCACGCAGGAGGCGGTCGGGCGCGGCATCTTCGGCGCACCCGCGATGTTCGTCGACGGGCAGATGCATTTCGGCCAGGACCGGCTCGAATTCGTCGCCGACCGGCTGGCCGGCAATCCCGATGGCGTTACCGGGGCATGCATGGCAACACTGGACCGCTTCATGGCCGCGCTCAACGCCTATGATGCGGCCGCGATGGACGCCGCCATGCACTTCCCGCACATCCGCATCGCCGGCGGCGACGTGAAGGTGTACGACAAAGCCGGCTCCAACCCGATGGACCTTTTCGACCGGCTGCGGCGCGAGGACAGCTGGAGCCACAGCGAGTGGAATGAGCGCAAGGTGGTGCAGAGAAGCGACACCAAGGTCCACATTGCGCTCACTTATACGCGCTACCGGGCCGACGGCAGCACCCTCGGCGTATACGAGTCGCTTTATGTCCTCACAATGAAGGACGGGCGCTGGGGCATCCAGGTGCGCTCGAGCTTCGGTTCCTGAGACCGGCGCGAATTCCGAATTAGTAAAACTTCAGTCAACGCAGATCTAATACTGGAGCGGCTCTCCTGCCGATTCAGTTTCCGCATTTGGAAAATATTATGCCCAGCGCCGTCCCGGCAAGCCCCGGATCAAGCGCCGGTCACCGCTCTACCGGCAAACCAGCCGCCCGCCATTCTGGCAGTCCTGCCTTCAGCCTGCGAGCCTTCATCCGCTTGCGGCGAAGCAATGTGACGGCGTCGTAGGACATCAGGCAATAAGGGCCGCGGCAATAGGCGATGACCTCCCGTCCCTCAGGCAACTCGCCTGATCGGCGCTCCAGCTCCTTGACCGGGATATTGACCGCACCGGGCAAATGGCCTGCTGCGAACTCCTCGGCCGGGCGCACGTCCAGGATAACCACCAGCCCCTTTCTCGCACGCGCGAGCACTTCCTTTGCCGACACCGCTTCCATCTCGTCGCGATGCGCGAGCCATGTCCGCAGAAGGCGCTCGATGTCGGCGACCCGGTGTTCGGCGACTTCGCGCAACACGTTGACCAAGACCGCGACGTCGTCACCGGCGATCGAGTAGAAGACACGAACGCCTTCCTTGCGGCCGGACACGAGCCCGGCCTGGCGAAGGGCCTGCAGGTGCTTGGAGGTGTTCGCAACCGACAAGCCGGTCATCGCGGCAAGCGCATCGACGCTGCGCTCGCCCTGGGCGACGAATTCCAGAAGCTGCAACCGGGCGCCGCTTCCAAGCGCCAGGGCCACCCGCCCGATGGCGTCGTACAGGCGTGCCTTGTGGCCGGTGCCGGTTGACTTCATGCCCGTTGCTCCCTAATATTCAACTAATTGGTTGATTATATGACTATGAACGCGAGCGCTCCCTTTTGTCTCCCGCCGCAGAAAGCCCTTGGCGAGACCGTCGGTTCGAATCGATTCTACGGGCCCGGCGCAGGGCCGTTCGCGCATCGACCTTGACCTCGCCCGCAATTATTGAGTTCGAGCCGCTGATCCGGGTTGCGGCGTTCCTGGCCGTGTTCTGCGCCGTGTCGATCTGGGAATTGCGCGCGCGCCGCCGCGCGCCAGTTGTTCCGTGGCGCAACCGCTGGCCGCACAACATCGGTCTCCTGATCACGGACGTCCTCCTGCTCAGGCTGGTCGCGCCCGGCGCCGTCGTTGGCGTCGCGCTTCTCTGCGAGACCCGCGGATGGGGCGTCTTGAATGCATTTCCGCTTCCCGGGTGGCTGGCCATATTGGCCGGAGTGCTGCTGCTCGATCTGGCCGTTTACTTGCAGCACAGGGTTTTTCACGCCGTTCCGATCCTGTGGCGGCTGCATCGAGTCCACCATGCAGACCTCGAATTCGACGTCACGACCGGCACGAGGTTTCATCCCGTTGAAATCCTCGTCTCAACAGGCATCAAGTGCGCCGTCGTAGCGGCCGGCGGCGTCCCCGTCATGGGGGTCCTGGCATTCGAAGTCTTGCTGAACGCCACGTCGATGTTCAACCATGCGAATGCTTCGGTTCCGGCGCCCATTGAAGAGGGCGTGCGCTTAATGGTCGTCACCCCGGATATGCACCGGGTACACCATTCCATCCGGCTGGATGAGCAGTCGAGCAACTTTGGCTTCAATTTGCCGTGGTGGGACCGGGTATTCGGCACTTATCGCGCGCAACCGGCGGACGGTCACGACCAGATGACGATCGGATTGGATGTATTTCGCTCCACCCAGGAGCTGCGCCTGGATCGAATGCTGTTGCAACCCTTTCGAGAACCTGCAAAAGACCCTGAAAATATCACCGCTTGAGCACGATCGGCTCTTGCTCTTCGCCTTGCGGCAGAATCCGCCCGATCGCAGCGGCGTGCGCATAACCCAACGATCTCAATTCACGCAGGCACGCTTCGGAACGATTGGCGGGTACGCTGGCCAGCAATCCCCCGGCGGTCTGCGGATCGAACAACAGCGGATAGCGCGGCTCACCTACCATCTCCGCCTGGTTGCGCAGCGCGCGGCGCAACCGGACATTGGCCGGTTGCAACGAGCTGACGATGCCCGCCGCAGCAGTCTCTTCGGCCCCTTCCAGCACGGGCAGCGCCGAAAGGTCGAGTTCCGCGTCGACACCCGACGGTCGCGTCATCTCGACCAAGTGCCCAAGCAGGCCGAAGCCGGTGAGATCCGTGCACGCGGTCGCGCCGTGCTCGAGCAGAGCACGGGCTCCGGTGCGGTTCGACTGGCACATCGAGACGAGGGCGGCATCAATCCAGCGGCCGCGGGCCTGCAGGCGCGCGTGAGCGGCAAACAGGGTGCCGGTGCCGATCGGCTTGGTAAGGATAAGAACATCGCCCGGGCGCATACCTCCCTTGCGCAGCGCCCCGGTCATGCCCTCATCGATAACGCCATTGACGGCGAAGCCCAGCGCGAGCTCCGCGCCTTCGCCGGTATGACCGCCGACGAGCGCGCAGCCGGCCTCGTTCAGGATTTCAATGGCGCCCGACATCATCTGGAACAGTACGTCCTCCACCTTCGATTCCAGTCCCGGGGGGACGGTGACGATGGCGGTGGCGGACTGAGCCTCGCCGCCCATCGCAAAGATGTCACCCAGCGCGTGGTTGGCGGCGACCTTGCCGAAAACGTAGGGATCGTCGATGAAGGCGCGGAAGAAATCGACGCTGTGCACCAATGCCTTGCCGGGCGGGATGCGCACGACGGCGGCATCGTCGGGCGACTTGAGGCCGATCAGCACGTCGTCTCGATCGACCGGGTTCAACCCGCCAAGCGCGCGTGACAGCACCGTCGCGCCGACCTTGGCGCCGCACCCGCCGCAGCGCATGGCGATGGCCGAGATCGCTTGTGCGGCCTCTTCGCCCTCGAGTTTGACCGAAACCGGAACCCGGGTACGCGGCGCGGATTCGTCCATGGCCGGTGGGTCGGTGAATTTCGCCATGAAGCGGCGGTCGATCCAGTCTTTCCAGCGCCAGATCCAGCCGCCCTCCGCATGGAACACGCTGTGCGACGCGATCGCGTACTTGTCGCCGGTGCTTATGAGTGCCAGCCAGTTTTTCTGCGGATGGTACGGCGCGAGCGGTCGGCCTTCGACGGCGCGGCGCAGGTTTGCAGCGAGCGGCGGGCCCTGACGCACGGCGAATACGCCAGCCTTTTCACGCGGATAGTTGACCATCGCGGCGATGTCGCCTGCGGCATACACATTCGGATCCGACACGCTCTGGAGTGTGTCCGTGACCTGGATGAAACCGGATTGGTCCAGCGCCAACCCAGTGTCGCGCAGCCATGCCGCGCCGGTGGCTCGGGTAACCCAGACGATCTCGTCGGCTTTCAGGCTCCTGCCGTCCGTGGTGCAGAGTTGCCCGGGCGAAACCCGGTCGACCAGCGCATGCCGATGAATGACGACGCCGCGCTCGTCGAGCACGCGCTCGAATATGCGGCGGACCGAGGCGTTGTGGGTAGGCAGGATGCCGGTGCCGGCATCCAGGAGATGAAAGACCAGCTCGTCCGGATCGCGTCCCAGTTTGTGCAGCTCGTTGCGCAACCGGTGCTGCATGGCCAGGGTCAGCTCGACCCCGCCGGCGCCGGCGCCTACCACGGCGATGGATTTGGGGCCCGGCTGACTGAGGATACGTTGGAGCAAAGCGAGCCATCTCGCATTGAAAGCGTGAATAGGTTTGACGGGGAACGCGTACTCGCCCGCCCCCGGCACTTTGCCCTTCATCGGGGTCGACCCGAAGTTGATCGAGAGCTGGTCGTACGCCACCGGCGGCCGGTTGCGACAGAGCACCTTGCGCGCCGCGCGATCGATGCCGATCACTTCGTCGTCGAAAAAGCGCGCCTGCGCAAAACCGGCCAGCTTGCGCAGGTCGATATGCACTTCGTCGTAGCCGTAATGCCCGGCGATGTAGCCCGGCAGCATCCCCGAATAGGGCGTATGGGTATCGCGGCAGATCACGGTGATTCGCACACCCGGCATGGGCCGCATGCCGAAGCGGCGCAGCACTCCGACATGGCTGTGCCCGCCGCCCACGAGCACGATGTCCCGCAGGACGGGTTGACTGGTCGATTGCATTACGGCTCCCCGCTGCAGTCTAGGCTGGCAGCGCCGTGTAGCGCCCCAGCCGGACCATCGTCGTTCCCGGTTTCTTGTGCGCGAGCGAAGGCATCACCAACACGCAGTCGTCGTAGGGCGTGCGCCACACGGTTTCGCCCGCCCCATCTGAGTCATAGGCGACGGGAGTGCCGGCTTTGGGGATCACCTGCAGGCCGCGCCAGTCGGAGGCGAACCGGAAAGCCATGCTTTTGGCCACCACCGGCTCGGTCACGCGCAATACCCGCTGCACCTGCGGCGAAGCGATGCGCAGGCGTGGCTTGGCGAACCCATCGTCCACGGTGCCGGTGGCCGCCAAGAAGCGCAGGACCGTGTCGATCGCCACGTCCACCGACCCCTTGGCCCAGTGCTGGCCGCATTCGATCAGCACAGCCGCGCGCGCGCTGGCCGGGTCGGCAAACCCGCCACGCTCGATCATGCGCAGCCCCGCCGGGTGACCGGTGTCGATGAGCAGGCATTCGGGCACGCCCACCTTGAGCGCGAAGCGCGCCCCCTTGTCCACCGTCCCGCACACCATGATCGGCGCGCTGGGCTCGTGCATCGAATGCAGGTCGAGCAGGAAATCGGCCGCATCCACGAAGGGGCGCAGTTCGCGCGCGCGGCGCAATTCGGCCGAATCGCGGGTGCCGGCGAGTTCGCTGTCGGCCCACACGCGGTTGTAGTCCTCGTCGATGTAGCGCGAGCGGTCGGGAGCGTCGAAATCGAAGCGCGCGAAGGCGGCCACGTTCGCGAACGCGACGGTGAGCTTGCCGGCGCGTGGCCGCAGCCCGTCGCGCAACAGCGTGTCGAGCGCGATCGCGCCGCAGAATTCGTTGCCGTGCGTAAGCACCTGGATCATCACGCCGGGGCCCGGGCACCCGGAATCGAGCACGCTCACGAAATCGAC
>JBBQCV010000195.1:0-6812 GCA_038319115.1 Burkholderiales bacterium
CGGCGACCGGATCGCGACCACCATTTCGCTGGCCAAGATCGGCGAGCGCACGCTGCACTGGACCTGCAAGGCGCGCAATGCGGCGACCAGCGCACCGGTGACCGAAGGCAAGGCGACGCGCGTCTATGCGCGCATCAACGAGGATGGCACCCTCAACTCGGAAGTGATCCCCGACCGGATGCGCAACGCGCTGCTGCAGTCGGGCCGACTGTCGCACCTCGAGCAGAAAATCGAGAAGGATCCCGAGTACCACAACCCGCCGGCCGAGCACAAGACGCGCACCACGCGCGCGAAACGCAAGTAACGGCGCGGCGCCGGCCGGCTCGCGGCCGGACCGCCAGTCGTGCGCCTGGCGCCTGCGCCGGGTCAGGCCAGGCCGGGCATCGAAAAGCCCGCCGCCTTGAGGTCGGTGATGACCTGTTTCTCGTGCTCGGCGGTGAGTTCGGTGAGCGGCGGGCGCACCGTCTTCCACTGCGGGTCGTTGCCGAAATGCGCAATGATGGCCTTGAGCGCAGGGATCATCGGCACCTTCTGCACGATGTTGCGCGTGGCGGTGATGCCCGCCTGCAGCTTGTCGGCGTCGGCGCCCTGCCAGTTGCGGAACACGTGGTTGATCGCGCCCGGGTTGACGTTGCCGGTGGCGGTGATGCAGCCCTTGCCGCCGCCGCGCATGTTGTCGAGCAGGAACACTTCGCTGCCGGCGAACACGTCGAAACCGTTCTTGGCGAATGCATCCAGCATGGCCTTGGTGTTGGACCAGTCGCCGGAGGAGTCCTTCACGCCGGCGACGATGCCCGGATACTTCGACAGCAGCCGCTCGATCAGCGCGAGGGTGATGGGAACGTTCGACACCGGTGGGATGTGATACAGGTACAGGCGCAGGCGGTCGTCGCCGACGCGCTCGATGATCTCGGAGAAATTCCGGTACAGGCCTTCGTCGGAAACGCCCTTGTAATAGAACGGCGGTAGCATTAGCACGCCCCCGCAACCAAGCTTCACCGCAGCGGCGGTCATCTTCACCGAGTCCGTCAAGGCGCACGCACCGGTGCCCGGCATGAGCGCCGCGGCCGGCACGCCGCCCTTGACGAGCGCATCGAGCAGCTCGAGCTTTTCGTCCACCGACATCGAGTTGGCTTCGCTGTTGGTGCCGAACACGGCGAGGCCGGCGCAGCCGTTGCGCATGAGCCACTTGCAATGGCGCACGAAGCGGTCGATGTCGGGGGAGAGGTCCTTGCGGAACGGCGTGACGACCGGCGACAGGACGCCGGTAATGCGTTGGGGTGAGGGCATGGTGAGCTCGTCAGTGGGTCAAAGGGGAGAGAGTCGGAGGCGGGCCGCCTGCCGACATCACATGTACAGCCGGGCCAGGTCCTGGATGGACTTCGCTTCCGGATATTTGTAGAGCAGTTCGAGCCAGCGCGCACGCACCGTCTTGAGCCCGCGCAGGTCGATGCCCAGCGCGTCGGCCTCCTCCATCGCCAGCGTAATGTCTTTGACCAGGTGCTTGGGGTAGAAGCCGGGGGTGAAGTCGCCGCGGAAGGCCCGGGTCGCCTGGACGCGCAGCGCCTTCGAGTCGGCGGTGCCGGTCTGCAGGGTCTGCAGCATCAGTTCGCCGTCCAGGCCCGCCTTGCGCGAGAAGAACAGGCCCTCGATTGCGGCCAGCACGTTCTGCGCAACGATCACCTGGTTCACCAGCTTGGCGCGCTGGCCCTGGCCGGCCGCGCCGAAGTACACGATGGTCTTGCCCATTTTTGCCAGCAGCGGCTGGGCGGCGTCGAAGTCGGCCTTGTCCCCGCCGCACATGATGGTGAGCGTTCCTTCGGCCGCGCCTTGTTCGCCGCCGGTGACCGGCGCGTCGAGCGCACGCAGGCCCTTGTCCCTGGCCGCGGCGTGGATGCGCTCGGCAAGCTTCGGGCTCGAGGTCGTCATGTCGACCAGGAGCGCGCCTGCCTTGGCCGAGGCGAGCACGCCGCCGGCGCCGAAATACACCTCTTCGACGTCGGGTGGGGCGCTCACCATGGTGATGATCGCATCGGCATTGCGGCACGCGTCGGCAACGCTCGTGGCGCGCCGCGCGCCCTGGGTCACTAGCGGATCGGCCTTGTCGGGCGAGCGCGAGTAGGCGGTGAGGGCAAAGCCCCCGGCCAGCACGTTGGCGGCCTGGCGCACGCCCATGATGCCGAGCCCGATGAAGGCGGCCTGCATCAGTCGGACGCCTGGCCGGAGGCGAGCGGCGCGAGGGGCGCGGCGGCGAGTGCGAAGCCTGCCAATGCGGTCAGGGCGGCCGGCGATTTCTTCATGGTGGGCTGGGTCCGGTTTTGAACGAAGGCGCAATTATGCGCGTGGCCCGGTTACCGGCAAAATCCGCGCAGCCCGCCGTCGGCGGCGCGTCATCGAATGGGTAAACTGTGGCGCATGAAAAACCTGCGCGGCGGGCGCAAACCGCTCTCGCCGCATTTCCCCTCCCATCACTTCGCGGAATCCCCATGGCCGATTTTTCCGACGCGGTAAACATCGGCGACCTGCGCGAATGCGCACGCCGCCGCCTGCCGCGCGCGATCTTCGATTTCTTCGACGGCGGGGCGGAGGACGAAGTCGCCCTGCGCGACAACCGGGCTGCCTACGAGCGCGTGCGCCTCGCGCCCCGGGTACTGCGCGATGTTTCGAAAATCGACATGACCTGCGAGATCCTCGGCGGCCCGTCGCAGCTGCCGCTGGTGATCGCGCCGACGGGCGGAATCGGCATCGGCTGGCCGGGCGCCGACGTGGCAATCGCGCGCGCCGCGGCGCATTTCGGCATCCCTTACACGCTGTCGACCACATCGACTGCGACGATCGAGGCGGTGGCCGAGGCCAACGGCGATGGGCGGCGCTGGTTCCAGCTCTACATCCTTTACGACCGCGCCTTCACCGACAAGCTGGTGGAGCGCGCGCGCGTGGCGGGCTACGAAGCCCTGGTGGTGACCGTCGACCTGCCGGTCGGCGGCAAGCGCGAGCGCGACTCGTACAACCGCTTCGTGCAGCCCTACCGGCCGCGCGCCGGACAGGTGCTGGAAGCGATGACCAAGCCGGGCTGGGCGCTGCGCGTGCTCGCCAACGGCGGACTGCCGACGCTGGAAAACCTGCGCGGCTTCAACCACAAGAAGAGCGACACGCTGGTGTCGATCTCCTCGGCCGTCGGCCAGAACCTCGACTCGTCTTTCGACTACGCCGGGCTGCAGCGCCTGCGCGACCTGTGGAAGGGCAAGCTGGTAGTCAAGGGCGTGGCCCGCGCCGACGACGCCGAGCGCATCGTCGGCGTGGGCGCCGACTGCATTTGGATCTCCAACCATGGCGGGCGCCAGCTCGATTCGGCGTTGGCCACGCTCGACACGCTGCCTTCGATCGTTGCGGCGGTGGGCGGCAAGGTGCCGGTGATCCTCGACGGCGGCGTGCGCCGCGGCGTGGACATGATCAAGGCGCGCGCCCTGGGCGCGCAGGCCGTGTGCGCGGGGCGGCCCACGCTGTACGGCGCCTCCGCGGGCGGTGAGCCCGGCGTGCGGCGCGCGCTGGCCATCCTCGCCGACGAGCTGCATCGGGGCATGCAGTTGTGCGGCACACCGACCATCGCCGACATCGGCCCGGATCTGATCGCGAGGGCATGAGATGAAGACTTCGAAAATAGCGTCTGCGTCACGGCCGTTCCTGGTGGCCGGCGGCGGCATCGGCGGCCTGGCCGCGGCGCTGGCGCTCGCTCGCGCGGGCCATGCGGTGCGCGTGCTCGAGCAGTCGCCGGAATTCAAGGAGATCGGCGCCGGTATCCAGCTCGGGCCGAACGTGTTCCGCATGTTCGAGCGCCTGGGCCTGACCGACGCCATCCGCAGCTTCGCCGCCTTTCCCGACAACCTCGTGATGATGGACGGCCTCACGGGCGAGGAGATCACCCGCGTGCCGATCGGCAGCGAAGCTTTCCGGGCGCGCTTCGGAGGCTACCCGTATGCGGTCATTCATCGCGCCGACATGCACCGCGTGTACCTCGACGCCTGCGCCGCGCAGCCGGGCATCGAGCTGTCGGTGTCGCGCAAGGCGTTGCGCTACGAGGACCGCGGCGACCGGGTGGTGCTGCACATGGAGGGCGGCGAGGCAATCGAGGGGTGCGCGCTGGTGGGCGCCGACGGCCTGTGGTCGCGCGTGCGCGAGCAACTGCTCGGCGACGGCAAGCCGCGCGTGTCCGGCCATATTGCATATCGCGCCGTGCTGCCGCGCGCCGAGGTGCCCGAGGGCCAGTGGCGCAACGATGTGGTGCTCTGGGCCGGGCCCAGGACCCATCTCGTGCACTATCCCCTGCGACGCGGCGAGCTGTACAACCTGGTGGCGGTGTTCCACAGTGACAAGTACGAAGAGGGCTGGAACACTTTCGGCGACCCGGAGGAGCTGCAGCGCAAGTTTTCCGACGAGCGTCCCGAGGTGATGGCGCTGCTGGCCAAGATCGAGGCGTGGAAGATGTGGGTGCTGTGCGACCGCGAGCCGGTGCGCGAGTGGTCGAAAGGCCGCGTCACCCTGCTGGGCGATGCGGCGCACCCGATGCTGCAGTACCTCGCGCAGGGCGCCAACATGGCCACAGAGGACGCCGTCGTGCTGGCGGCGTGTGTCGAGGCCAGCGGTGGCGACCTCGGGGTCGCCTTCGAGCGCTACCAGGACGAAAGGTACCTGCGCACCGCCAAGGTGCAGGTCACGGCGCGCTATTACGGTGACGTGTACCACGCCTCGGGCGTGGTGCGCGAGCTGCGCAACGGGCTGTTCGCCGGCAAGCCGCCGGACCCGCAGTTCTCCAGCATGGCGTGGCTCTACGACGGGATCGCGGTCCCGGCGTAGAGGCCTTGCGTTACGGTTACTGCTTGACGATTTCGAGCAGGTCCACCTCGAACACCAGCGTGGCGCCGGGCTTGATCACCGGCGGCGCGCCGCGCTCGCCGTAGGCCACGCCGGAGGGGCAGGTGAGCTTCGCCTTGCCACCGACCTTCATCATCTGCACGCCTTCGGTCCAGCACTTGATCACGCCGGAGAGCGGGAAGGTGGCGGGCTCGCCCCGCTTCACCGAGCTGTCGAACACCGTGCCGTCGGTCAGCGTGCCGTGGTAGTGGACCTTGACGGTGTCGGTGGCGGCGGGCGAGGCGCCGCTGCCTTCCTTGAGCGTTTTCACGATCGCCCCGGAGGCCGTCTTGCGCGCGCCGGCCTCGGCCGCCGCCTTGGTGACGAAGGCGTTACCGCCAGCCTTCTCCTTCTCGCTCACCGCAGCCGTGCGCGCCTGCGCAAGCGCCTGGATCTTGGGGCCGAATGTCTGCATGTCTACCTTCAGCGGCCGTTTGAGCACCCCGTCAGTCATGCCCGAGCGCACCACGTCGAGCTCGGCTTCGTTCAGCGCGAACGCCGCGAGCTCCTGGCTCACGGCGACGCCGAGCGCGTACAGCGTCTTGTCCTTGTCGGTGGCCGGGTCGGCCGCGTGCGCGCTGCCGATGCCGACCAGTGCCGACAGGCAGATCCGGATAATCCTCATGCGAAACTCCTGGTGAAAGCTGCGGCCGGGTGAGGGGAGGCGACGGGGCGGGGCGCAGGCATGCGCGGCATTCTAGCTTGTGCGCGGCCGTGTTCCCTGCCGTGTTCCCTTGGTGCGCCAGCACACCGACCAGCGTGTTACCGATGCTACAAAGTATTTACAACGTGTGATTGCGTACATAGGGCGCGATTCGCTATAAAGCCTGTTCCCCCGGGCCGACCGTCCCGCCTCTTTGAGAAAGCCCCGCCATGCCCGTCCCCGTCGCAAACCGAAACGGCCCCTTCCTGCGGCGCAACTGGCCGTGGCTGGCCGCTATCCTCCTTGTGGTCGCCGCGGCCGGCGCGTACTACTACTTCTACCTGTACAAAACGCCGGCGGCGGACACACCCGCGATTGCCGGCAAAGGCAAAGGCAAGGGCGCCCGCGGCGGCGACCGCCCCGTGCCGGTAGTGGCGGCCGCGGCCACGACGGGTGACGTGAACGTGTACCTCGCGGGTCTCGGCACGGTGACGCCGGTGGCGACGGTCGCGGTGCGCAGCCGCATCGACGGCCAGCTCATGCGGGTGCTGTTCAAGGAAGGCCAGGTCGTGCGCGCAGGCGACCTGCTGGCCGAGATCGACGCACGCCCCTACCAGGTGCAGCTCGCCACCGCCGAAGGGCAAATGGCGCGCGACCAGGCGCTGCTCAGGAACGCGCTGATCGACGCGGAGCGCTACCGCGTGCTGCTCAAGCAGGACTCGATCGCCAAACAGCAGGTCGACACCCAAGAGGCGCTGGTGCGCCAGAGCGAGGCGACGGTGAAGATCGACCAGGCGGCCATCGATACCGCCAAGCTGCAGCTCGTCTATACGCGCATCACGGCGCCGATCAGCGGCCGGCTCGGGCTGCGCCAGGTGGACCCGGGCAACATGGTGCGCTCGGGGGACGCCAACGGCCTGGTGGTGATCACCCAGTTGCAGCCGATCACGGTCATCTTTACGCTGCCCGAGGATGCGCTGCCGCAGGTGATGGCGAAACTGCG
The DNA here is from genome assembly GCA_038319115.1 of Burkholderiales bacterium. Taxonomy (GTDB): domain Bacteria; phylum Pseudomonadota; class Gammaproteobacteria; order Burkholderiales; family SG8-39; genus SZAS-79. The sequence goes on from JBBQCV010000195.1 coordinate 6,558, forward strand.
TGCCGCGGCGAAGCTGCCGGTGGACGCCTATGACCGTGCCGACAAGGTCAAGCTCGCTGCGGGGACCCTGCTCACCGCGGACAACCAGATCGACCCTGCCACCGGCACGGTCAAGCTCAAGGCGCTCTTCGCCAATTCCGACAATGCGCTGTTCCCCAGCCAGTTCGTCAATGTGCGCATGCTCATCGACGTGAAGCGCGGCGCGGTGCTGGTGCCCACCGCCGCCATCCAGCGCGGCACGCCGGGGACGTTCGT
>JBBQCV010000196.1:0-6776 GCA_038319115.1 Burkholderiales bacterium
TCGAGCTCGACCGCGCGGCGAAACAGGCCCTGGATCTCCTCGCGGAACTGCGCCGTCCACAGGTGCGGGTTTTCCATCTTGATCTGGTTGACGAGGTCGATGCCGAAATTGCAGTGCATCGACTCGTCGCGCAGGATGTACTGGTATTGCTCGGCCGCGCCGGTCATCTTGTTCTGGCGCCCGAGCGCCAGGATCTGCGCGAAGCCGACGTAGAAGAACAGCCCTTCCATGATGCAGGCGAACACGATCAGGCTCTTGAGCAGGTCCTGGTCGCTTTGCTGGGTGCCGGTCTTGAAGGCCGGGTCGGTCAGCGTGTCGATGAACGGGATCAGGAACTCGTCCTTTTCGCGGATCGACGAAACCTCGTGGTAGGCGTTGAAGACCTCGCCCTCGTCCAGGCCGAGGCTCTCGACGATGTACTGGTAGGCGTGGGTATGGATCGCCTCCTCGAACGCCTGGCGCAGCAGGTACTGCCTGCATTCGGGTGCGGTGATGTGGCGATAGGTGCCGAGCACGATGTTGTTGGCTGCGAGCGAATCGGCGGTCACGAAGAAACCGAGGTTGCGCTTGACCAGCCGGCGCTCGTCCTCGGTCAGCCCGTCCGCCGACTTCCACAGGGCGATGTCGCGGCTCATGTTGATTTCCTGCGGCATCCAGTGGTTGGCGCAGGCCGAGAGGTATTTTTCCCAAGCCCACTTGTACTTGAACGGCACGAGCTGGTTGACGTCGGCCTTGGAGTTGATGATGCTTTTGTCTTCGACCCTGATGCGGCGGAACGCATTGCCGGCGGCGAAACGCTCCGCCTCGGACTGCGCTGCGGGCTGCGCCAAGGGCGCCACGATGGCCTGCATCGTCACCTGCGCGGCTCCAGGCGCACCGGTGGGCATGAAGCCGCTGACCGGCGCGAGCGCCAGCCCCGGTACCGAACTCATGCCGCCTTCATCCTCGAAATTCAGCATGGCGTCTTCTCCTCACGCTCGCGTTGTTTTTTATTTTTCATCGGAGCGCTCATGGATCACTGGCACGCTTCGCATTCGGGGTTGTCGATCGAGCAAAACTGCGCTTCCCCTGCCACCGTGGAGGCCGATTCGGACATGCCGCCGCCGGTGGGCACCGCGTTCAGTGCCCCTGCCTTGGAGGTCGACTTCTCGGCGTGGGTCGCGCCCATCGCGCGCAGGTAATAGGTGGTTTTCAGGCCGCGCAGCCACGCCAGCCGGTAGGTTTCATCCAACTTCTTGCCTGATGCGCCCGGCATGTAGATGTTGAGCGACTGCGACTGGTCGATCCACTTCTGCCGCCGCGAGGCCGCCTCGACCAGCCACTTGGGCTCGACTTCGAAGGCGGTCGCATACAGGCGGCGCAGCTCGGCCGGCGCCCGGTCCACACGCGCCAGGTTGCCGTCGAAATACTTGAGGTCGGCGATCATGACTTCGTCCCACATGCCGGCTTTCTTGAGATCCGACACCAGGTACTCGTTCACCACCGTGAACTCGCCCGACAAATTGGATTTCACGTACAGGTTCTGGTAGGTCGGCTCGATCGAGGCCGACACGCCGACGATGTTGGCGATGGTTGCCGTCGGGGCGATCGCGAGGCAGTTGGAGTTGCGCATCCCGAAGGAGCGGATCCGGCCGCGCAGGGCATCCCAGTCGAGAGTGCTCGATCGGTCCACTTCAACGAACCCGCCGCGCTCATCGGCAAGCAGGTCGAGGGTGTCCTGCGGCAGGATGCCGCGGTCCCAGAGGGAACCCTTGTACGAACCGTAGCGACCGCGTTCCTCGGCAAGCTCAGTGGACGCCCAGTACGAGGCGAAAGCCACCATTTCCATGGAGCGGTCGGCGAACTCCACGGCCTCGTTCGAGGCGTAGGGCACGCGCATCTTCTGCAGGCAGTCCTGGAAACCCATGATGCCCAGGCCCACCGGGCGATGGCGGGCGTTGGAGCGTTCGGCCTTGTCCACCGCGTAGTAGTTGATGTCGATGACGTTGTCGAGCATGCGCATTGCGGTGCGCACGGTCTTCTTGACCTTGTCGAAATCAAGCCCCGCGTCGGTCATGTGCGCCACGAGGTTCACCGAGCCCAGGTTGCAGACCGCGATCTCCTCGTGGTTGGTGTTGAGGGTGATCTCGGTGCACAGGTTCGAGCTGTGGACCACGCCCACGTGCTGCTGCGGGCTGCGGATGTTGCAGGGATCCTTGAACGTGATCCAGGGATGCCCGGTCTCGAACAGCATCGAAAGCATCTTGCGCCACAGCTGCAGCGCGGGGATGCGGCGGAACAGCTTGAGCGCCCCCGCGGCCGCCTTGGCCTCGTAGCCGAGGTACGCCACCTCGAAAGCCTTGCCGAAGCGATCGTGCAGGTCGGGCACGTCGGCCGGGGAGAACAGGGTCCACTCGCCGGCTTCCATCACCCGCTTCATGAACAGGTCCGGGATCCAGTTGGCGGTGTTCATGTCGTGCGTGCGACGCCGGTCGTCGCCGGTGTTCTTGCGCAACTCGAGGAATTCCTCGATATCGAGGTGCCACGTCTCCAGGTACGAGCAGACCGCGCCCTTGCGCTTGCCGCCCTGGTTGACCGCCACCGCCGTGTCGTTCACCACCTTGAGGAACGGGACCACGCCCTGCGACTTGCCGTTGGTACCCTTGATGTGCGAGCCCAGTGCCCGTACCGGCGTCCAGTCGTTGCCCAGGCCGCCCGCGTACTTGGCCAGCAGGGCGTTTTCCTTGATGGCGTCGTAGATGCCGGTCAGGTCGTCCGACACCGTGGTGAGATAGCAGGACGACAGCTGCGAGCGCAGGGTCCCCGAATTGAACAGGGTCGGCGTCGAGCTCATGAAGTCGAAAGTCGACAGCACGTTGTAGAACTCAATGGCGCGCGCTTCGCGGTCGGCCTCGTTCAGCGACAGCCCCATCGCGACGCGCATGAAGAACGCCTGCGGCAGCTCGATCCGCTGCTCTTCTATATGGAGGAAGTAACGGTCATAGAGGGTCTGCAGGCCGAGGTAACCAAACTGCAGGTCACGCCCGGCCTTGAGCGCCTGGCCAAGCCGGGCCAGGTCGTACTCCGCCAGGCGCGGGTCGAGGAGCTCGCCGGCGATGCCGCGGGCGATGAAGCGGGGGAAGTACTCGGCGTAGCGCTTTTCCATCGACGCCTGGCTCGCCTCTTCGCCCAGCACTTCGCAGCGGATCGTGTTGAGCAGCAGCCGCGCGGTGACGAAGCTGTAGGCCGGGTCCTTTTCCAGCAGCGCGCGCGCCGCCAGGATCGCCGACTTCCGCACTTCGTCCACGGGCACGCCGTCGTACAGGTCGCGAAGGGTCGCATCGAGGATCGCATCGACCGAGGTCACGTCCTCCAGGCCGATGCAGGCCGACTCGACCAGGCGCCGCAGCGCGGCTGTATCGAGCGGCTTCTTCTCGCCCCCCTCGAGCACGCTGATCACGTTGCCGGCGGGCTTTTGCTGGGCGATTTTCTCCTGCGCGCGCGCCCGCGAGCGTTCCTCGCGGTAGAGCACATAGGAGCGGGCCACGTCGTGCTCGCCCGAACGCATGAGGGCCAGTTCGACCTGGTCCTGGATGTCTTCTATATGGAAGGTCCCGCCGGCGGGCTGGCGCCGGATCAGCGCGCCCACCACCGAGTCGGTGAGTCCCGCGACGAGTTCGCGCACCCGCGCCGACGCGGCGCCCTGGCTGCCGTTCACCGCCAGAAACGCCTTGGTCACGGCAACGGCGATCTTGGAAGGCTCGAAGCCGACCACCGAGCCGTTGCGGCGGATGATTTTGTAATCGGCGTAGGCGTTCTGGGTCGGGGCGTTGTCTTCGGTGATGCTCACGCTCTGCGCGGGATTCGGGGCTGCACCTTCTTGCGCAATCTGCATGTGCTTGTCTCCAGTCTGCTTGTCTTCGGGCGCTCTCGGCGCCGCTGCGCTCTCTGCCTGCCGAGGCCGGTTCCCCTCGGGAGCCCTGTTCGGCCCCGCCCCCCGGCTTCGCTACAAACCACAAGATCTAGTGCTTTGATGTGGATTTGAAACTAATTCTAGTGCGCGCGTTTTTACTTTGCAAGACCTTTTTTGCAAACTGCGCGCATGACTGCTGCGCGTGACGTGCGTCACGCGCAGCAGTCATGCGCAACTTGCGGCGGAATTTTTCAGGAACGCGCGAAGAGCGCGAGGCAGCGCGGCCAGTCGAAGAACGCGCCGGGGTCGGTCTTGCGCAGCGGCGCGATGTCGCTGTGCGCGGCGATCGCCGACAACGGCAGTCCCGCGCGTAACGCGCGCACGAGCGCGCCGAGGCCGGCGTACTGCGCCGGATCGAAAGGCGCATCGTCCATGCCTTCGAGCTCGACGCCGACGGAATAGTCGTTGCAGCGCGCGCGCCCGCGCCAGCTCGAGGCACCGGCGTGCCATGCGCGCCGCCCCACCGGGACGAACTGCACTACCTCGCCATCGCGCCGCACGAGGAAGTGAGCCGACACGCGCAAGTCGCGAATAGTCCTGAAGTAGGGGTGGGCTTCGTGGTCGAGCCGGTTGGTGAAGAACCGCTCGATGCTGTCGCCGCCGTACTCACCCGGCGGCAGGCTGATCGAGTGCACGACCAGGAGCGAGACCGCCTCCCCCGACGGCCGCTCGTCGCAGTTCGGCGAGGGAACGTAGCGGGCGCCGCTCACGATGCCGTTTCGGGCGAGGTGCATCGGCGCGGGGTTGCCTATTGCTCGGGCTCGCGGATGGACAAGCGCTGCATGCGATAGCGCAGCGCGCGGAAGGTCACCCCGAGCAGCTTGGCTGCGGCGGTCCGGTTGAACCCGGTGCGCGCGAGCGCCTGGGTGATGGCGTCCCTTTCCACCCGGTCGAGGTAGTCGGGCAACGGCAGGTTCGGCAGGCCGGCGGCCTCACGCGACTCGTTCCCAGCGTCGGTCTGCTCGCCCGGCAGCGGGTCGAGGCGCAGGTCCTCCGGCTCGATCTGTGCCGAGCCCGACAGCGCCGTGGCGCGCTCGAGCACGTTCTCGAGCTCGCGGATGTTGCCCGGGAACCCGTAGGCGGTAAGCGTCTCGAGCGCCGCGGGCGAAAGGCACGCGGGCGCCCCGCCCGATTGCGCGGCGAGCCGCTCGAGGATGGCGGCCGAGATGCGCCCGACGTCCTCGCGGCATTCGCGCAGCGGCGGCATCTTCAGCTCGATCACGTTGAGGCGGTAGAAGAGGTCCTGGCGAAAGCGCCCCGACTCGACCAGCCCGGACAGGTTCTGGTGCGTGGCGCTGATGATGCGCACGTCGACCGGGTCCTCCTGGGTGGCGCCGAGCTTGCGCACCTTCTTTTCCTGGATGGCGCGCAGGAGCTTCACCTGCATCGCGAGCGGGAGGTCGGCCACCTCGTCGAGGAACAGGGTGCCGCCGTGGGCGGCCTGGAAAAACCCGTCGCGGTCCTGGTCGGCGCCCGTGAAGGCGCCCTTGCGATAGCCGAAGAACTCGCTTTCCATGAGTGTTTCCGGGATCGCCCCGCAGTTGACCGGAACGAACGCACCGGCGCGCCGGGCGCCATTGGCGTGGATGAGCCGCGCGGCCAGTTCCTTGCCGCTGCCCGATTCCCCCGATACGTAGACCGGCGCCTGGGTGCGCGCAAGCTTGGCCACCAGTTCCTTCACCTGGATGAGGGGCGCGCTTTCGCCCAGCAACTGGGCGCTCTCGAGCGCCTCCACGGATTCCCGCCCTGGCAGCGACAGCACCGACTTCACCAGTGCACGCAACTGCTCCAGGCCCACCGGCTTGGAAACGTAATCGAACGCGCCCGCCTTGAGCGCCGCCACGGCATTCTCGGCGCTGCCGAACGCGGTGATCACGGCCACCGGCAGGTCGACCGCAAGGCCCGCGATGTGCCGCACGAGATCCAGACCGTCGCCGTCGGGCAGGCGCATGTCGGTGAGGCACAGGTCGAAACGCGCAGTGGACAGGCGCTCGCGCGCCTCGGCAAGCGAGCCGGCGCATTCCACGCCGATCCCCATCTTGAGGAGTGTGAGCTCGAGCAGTTCGCGGATGTCGGGCTCGTCGTCGACGACCAGCACCAGGCTGTCGCGCTTGCCCGGCATACGCTCGGCTTTCCTCATGCGCCTGCCGGCTCCATGCAGATGATCCTGAAATGCGCCCCGGGGCCGCCGTCGACGTACTCCAGGACGGCGGAATTCGCGGCACACAGCTCACGGGCCAGATACAGTCCCAAACCGGTACCGGCGCTGAAAGTAGTGAAGAAGGGCTCGAAAAGCTGCCCCTGGCTCGCCTTCGGCACACCCTGACCATCGTCGATCACGTTCAATTCTACTTGATCGGCCAGGGCGTCGACGACCACGCGCACCGCGCCCGGCACGCCGCTCGAATGACGCACCGCGTTGCGCAGCAGGTTCCACAGGACCTGGTGCAGGTGCCCGCGGTCGAAGCGCACCCAGGCGTCGGGATGAACCTCGAGCGCAAGGCGCTCCGGCGCGACCGCCTCGTTGCGCGCGAACTCCTCGATGAAGCCCCTGAGCCACGGGTCGAGGCCGATGCGCTCGGCCTCGACGCGGTCGCGCCGGTTGAGCTGCAGGACGTCGGACACCAGCCGGTCCAGGCGCTGCGTGTTGTCGCGGATGATGCGCGTGAGGCGCGGGCGGTCGCCGTCGCGGCCCCCTTCCTCCCGCTCCTCCTGCTCCTCATCCAGCAGTTCGGCCGCATGGCTGATCGCCGACAGCGGGTTGCGGATCTCGTGGGCGATGTTGGCCGTGAGGCGACCCAGCGCGGCGAGCTTGAGTTGCCGC
>JBBQCV010000197.1:0-6706 GCA_038319115.1 Burkholderiales bacterium
AGCCGCACCTTCTTCTTCAGTTCCACGCGCCCGAAGCATTCGAACGCCGCGCGGCGGATCTCGAGCGGGTCGTCGGTGGCGGCTTCCAGCGTACGGTCGCGCGTAATGCGCTCGAAGTCGGAATAGCGCAGCTTGATCCCCACGGTCCGCGCCCGGTAGCCCTTGGCGCGCAGCTCGTCGGCCACGCGCTTGGCGAGCCTTGCCAGCACGCGCGCAAGTTCCTGCCAGTCGCGCGTGTCCTCGTCGAAGGTGGTTTCGGCGCTGCGTGACTTGGGCTCGCGAAAGGTCACCACCGGCCGGTCGTCGCGGCCGTTGGACGTCTCGTGCAGGTGGCGCGAGTACGACTCGCCGAAGGTCTCACGCAGTTTTTCCAGCGGCACGGCGGCGAGGTCGCCGATGGTGCGGTAGCCCAGCGCCAGCAGCCTTTCCTCGGCCTTGGGCCCCACGCCCTGCAGCTTGCGCACGTCGAGAGGCCAGATGCGCGTCGGGATGTCCTCGAAGCCCAGCAGCGTCAACCCGTCAGGCTTGTCGAGCTCCGAGCCGAGCTTGGCGAGCAGCTTGTTGGGCGCAATGGCGAGCGAACAGGTCATGCCGGTGGCGCTATGGACGCGGGCCTTCAGCTCGCGGCCGATGGACGCCGAATCGCCCGGCAGGTCGGTCACATCGAGATAAGCCTCGTCGATGCCGCGGTCCTCGAACAGCGGCGACAGGGCGCGCATCTGGTCCTTGAAGACCTGCGACCAGTGCTTGTACGAGGCGAAATCGGTGGGCAGGAATACCGCGTGCGGGCACAGCTTCATGGCCGTGCGCATCGGCATGGCGGAGCGGATGCCAAAAGCCCGCGCCTCGTAGGTTGCGGTCGACACCACCCCCCGGCTGTTGGGGTCGCCGCGCCCGCCGATGACCACCGGCTTGCCGCGCAGGTCCGGGCGGCGCAGCAGCTCGACCGACGCGAAAAACGCGTCCATGTCGAGGTGGACGACCCGCCTCATCGGTTGCGGCACGCGGGAAACGACCGCCCTGCTCGGGGCCGCATCCCTGAGGGCGCGGCGCGCGGCACGTGGCGGCGCCAAGGCGCAATTAGTTGATCGGGCATTGTGGATTTGTAACGAAAGTTACCAAATATCGGCGCCGATAGTGTCCCATTCCGCGCGGCCGGGGGCCTCGCCGGTTAAAATGGCGACATGCCGGATTCGCCTTCGGCCGGCGCCATCGTCATCCACGGCGCCCGGCAGAACAACCTCAAGAACCTCACCCTCAGCCTCCCCACCAACGAGCTCGTCGTCGTCACCGGCGTCTCGGGTTCGGGGAAGTCGTCGCTCGTCTTCGACACGCTGTATGCCGAGGGCCAGCGGCGCTACGTCGAGACCTTCTCGCCGTACGCGCGCCAGTTCCTCGACCGCATGGACAAGCCGCAGGTCGACCGCATCGACGGCATCCCGCCGGCCATCGCCATCGACCAGACCAACCAGGTGCGCACCTCGCGCTCCACGGTCGGCACGATGACCGAGCTGAACGACCATATCAAGCTGCTGTTCGCGCGCGCAGCGCAACTGTACTGTCGCGGCTGTGGCCAGCCGGTGCGGCGCGATTCGCCCGAATCGATCTTCGCCGAAATGAAGGCACGCGCCGCCGCCCACGGCGCCACGGGCGACGCCCCCGCGGGCGAGCCGCGCCTGGCGATCACCTTCCCGGTCACGGTGCCGAAGAATTTCAGCGAAGCCGAAGTCACGCAAATGCTCGAGCAGCAGGGCTACACGCGCATCCATTCGCGCTCGAAGAACCACCTCGAAGTCGTGCAGGACCGTATCCGCATGGGCAGCGCCGAGAAGGCGCGCGTGTGCGAGGCGATCGAATCGGCCCTGCGCGTCGGCCAGGGCAAAGTCAACGTCTACGTCCTCGGCGACGACTCTGGCCCGACTTCTGCTTGGCGGTTTTCGTCGGGGCTGCACTGCCCGGACTGCGACATCCCTTACAGCGAACCGGTGCCGAGCCTGTTTTCGTTCAACTCTCCGATCGGCGCGTGCGAGACGTGCCGCGGGTTCGGGCGGGTGATCGGGGTGGACTTCGGGCTCATCGTCCCGGACGAGGCGAAGACGCTGCGTGAAGGCGCGGTGCGCCCGTGGCAGACGCCGAGCTTCAAGGAGTGCCAGGACGACCTCGCCAAGTACGCCAAGAAGCGCGGCGTGCCGCTCGACGTGCCGTGGCGCGAGATGAAGGAAGCGCACCGCCACTGGGTGCTCGAGGGCGAGCCCGAGTGGGTGAACTGGAAGAAATCCTGGCCCGGCATCTGGTACGGCGTGCGACGCTTCTTCAACTGGCTGGAGAGCAAGGCCTACAAGATGCACATCCGTGTGCTGCTCTCCAAGTACCGCGCCTACACGCCCTGCCCGACCTGCGAAGGCACGCGCCTCAAGCCCGACGCCCTGCTCTACAAGCTCGAGCCGGGACGGCGCTCGCTTCACGACCTCATGCTCATGCCCATCGACGGCCTGCGCGATTTCGTCGACACCCTGCAACTGCCGGCGCCGCTGGACGAAGCCACCGACCTGCTGGTGACCGAGATCCGCTCGCGCCTGCGCTTCCTGTGCGCCGTTGGCCTGGGCTATCTCACGCTCGACCGCCAGTCGCGCACGCTGTCGGGGGGCGAAGTCCAGCGCATCAACCTGACCACGGCGCTGGGAACGTCGCTCGTCAACACGCTGTTCGTGCTCGACGAGCCCTCCATCGGATTGCATCCGCGCGACATGGGCCGCGTGATCGACGTCATGAAGCGCCTGCGCGACGCGGGCAACTCGCTGGTGGTGGTCGAGCACGACCCGCAGATCATGTTCGAGGCCGACCGCATCATGGACATGGGCCCGGGGCCGGGGGAGCGCGGCGGCGAGATCGTGTTCTTCGGCACGCCCGACGAACTCAAGGCCTCCGGCACGCTTACCGCCGAGTACCTGTCGGGAAGAAAGCGCGCCGGCGTCGCCGCTTGGGGTGAAGGGCGCGGGCGCATGCTGCCCACCGCGCCGAGCCTCGAGCTGCTGGGCGCCACCGAGCACAACCTCAAGGACATCGACATCACCGTGCCGCTGCAGCGCCTGGTCTGCGTGACCGGCGTGTCGGGCTCGGGCAAGTCGACGCTCGTGCACGATGTCCTCTACGCGGCGTTGCGCAAGGCCAAGGGCAAGCCGACCGAGACCGCAGGCAAGCACCGCGAGCTGCGCGGCCACAAGCACGTGGCCGAAGTGGTGATGGTCGACCAGTCGCCCATCGGCAAGACCACGCGCTCCAACCCGGCGAGCTACGTCGGCGCGTGGGACGCGATCCGGTCCCTCTTCGCCACCTCGCCGACCGCCAAGGAGCGCGGCTACACGCCGGGCACCTTCAGCTTCAACTCGGGCAACGGGCGCTGTCCCACCTGCGGTGGCAACGGCTTCGAGCACGTCGAGATGCAGTTCCTCTCCGACGTCTACCTGCGCTGCCCGGACTGCGACGGCAAGCGTTTCCGCGCCGAGGTGCTCGAGGTCATGGTGCGCGGAAAGTCGATTGCGGATGTGCTCGAGCTCACCGTGTCAGAGGCGATCGGGTTCTTCCACCAGCACGCCGAAGTGCAGCGCGTGCTCAAGCCGCTGGCCGATGTGGGCCTGGAGTACCTGCGCCTGGGCCAGCCGGTGCCGACGCTCTCCGGCGGCGAAGCGCAGCGGCTCAAGCTAGCCGGCCACCTGGCCGAAAATGCACGCGGCAGCGAGCGGCAGCGCAACGCGCAGCGCTCCCTGTACGTGCCCGGCACGAGCAAGTTGTTCCTGTTCGACGAGCCCACCACGGGCCTGCACTTCGACGACGTGGCCAAGTTGCTGCGCGCCTTCCGCCAGTTGCTGGGCGCCGGCCATTCGATAGTGGTCATCGAGCACAACCTCGACGTGATCGCGGCCTCCGACTGGATCATCGATCTCGGCCCCGAAGGCGGCGAGGCCGGTGGTTACCTCGTCGCGGCCGGCACGCCGGTGGACATCGCGGCCAACCCGGCCTCGCATACGGGGGTCGCGCTCAAGGCCTACGAGGAGACTCTCGCAAAACCCGCCGTGGCAGTATTTGCCCGGGAGAGCCAAGCCCCGCGCGGGGTCCATCGAAATGTTGTCAGTATTCATAATGCCCGCGAGCACAACCTCAAGAACATCGACGTGGAGATCCCGCGGGGCCGCTTCACCGTGGTCACCGGCGTTTCGGGCTCGGGAAAATCGACCCTGGCCTTCGACATCCTGTTCGCCGAAGGCCAGCGCCGCTACCTCGAATCGCTGAACGCGTACGCGCGCCAGTTCGTGCAGCCCGCGGCGCGACCGGACGTGGACGCGATCTTCGGCATCCCGCCCACGGTGGCGATCGAGCAGCGCACCTCGCGCGGCGGGCGCAAGTCCACCGTCGCCACGCTGACCGAGATCTACCATTTCCTGCGCCTCATGTACGTGAAGCTCGGCACGCAGTACTGCCCGGAGTGCGACGTGCCGATCGAGCCGCAGAGCGAGGACGCGATCGTGGCGCGCCTCATGCGCGACTACAAGGGCCAGCGCATCGGATTGCTCTCCCCGCTGGTCATGAACCGCAAGGGTTTCTACACCGACCTCGCCAAGTGGGCGCGCGGCAAGGGCTACACCCACCTGCGCGTGGACGGCGAGTTCATGCCGACCGACCGCTGGCCGCGCCTGGACCGCTTCAAGGAGCACACGCTGGAGCTGCCGGTGGCCGACCTGCGGGTCACTGCTGAGAACGAGGCGCAGTTGCGCCGCGAGCTGGCCCGGGCGCTCGAATTCGGCAAGGGCGTGGTGCACGTGCTCTCCGACCTCGACGCGCTAATGCACGCCGCTGCCAAGTCGAAGGCGCCGTTGGTGGAAATGCAACTTCACCAGCAGGTGTTCTCGACCAAGCGCGCCTGCCCCTCGTGCGCGCGCAGCTTTGCCGAGCTCGACCCACGCCTGTTCTCGTTCAACTCGAAGCACGGCTGGTGCGCCACCTGCTACGGCACCGGCCTCAAGCTCACGGGCATCGACTGGGACGAGGAACGCGAGAAGAGCGGCACCGAGGACCGCGTGCTCGATTCGTGGCTCGAATGGCTCGAAGTCGACGAGACCTGCCCGGCGTGCGAGGGCCGTCGCCTCAACCCCGAAGCGCTTGCCGTGCGCTATCGCGAACGGTCGATTGCCGACCTCGTGGCGCTTTCGGTGGGCAAGATCCGCGCGCTGGTGGAGGGCATGAAACTCTCCGGCCGCGACGAGGAGATCGCCCGCGACCTGCTGGCCGAACTGCGCTCGCGCCTGGGGTTCCTCGAGGAAGTCGGGCTGGGCTACCTGTCGCTCGACCGCTCAGCGCCCACGCTCTCGGGCGGCGAAGCTCAGCGCATCCGCCTTGCCGCGCAGCTGGGCTCCAACCTGCGCGGCGTGTGCTACATCCTCGACGAGCCGACCATCGGCCTGCATCCGCGCGACAACCGCATCCTGCTCGACGTGCTCGAAAAACTCGAAGCCAAGGGCAATACGCTGGTGGTGGTCGAGCACGACGAGGACACCATCCGCCGCGCCCACCACGTGCTCGACCTGGGACCGGGCGCGGGCAAGGTGGGCGGGCGCGTGATCGCCGAGGGCTCGGCGGCCGACCTGATGGCCAATCCCGAGTCGATTACCGGGCGGTTCCTGCGCAACCCGCTGCGCCACCCGATCCACCCACGCCGGCCCGTGAGCCGCAGCACCCCGGCGATCGAGGTGCTGGGCGCCAGCCTGCACAACCTCAAGAGCGTCGACGCCCGCGTGCCGCTGGGGCGCTTGAGCGTGGTGACCGGCGTGTCGGGCTCGGGTAAATCGACCCTCGCGCGCGATGTGCTGCACGCCAACCTCGCGCGCATGGTGAGCGAAAGGCGCGCCAAGACAGCGATCCCGGTCGTCGGGTGCAAGGCGATCAAGGGCGTCGCCCAGATCGGCCGCGTGCTCGAAGTCGACCAGACACCCATCGGCAAGACGCCGCGCTCCTGCCCGGCCACCTACGTGGGATTCTGGGACGCGATCCGGCGCATCTTCGCCGAGGCCAACGAGTCGCGCATGCGCGGCTGGACCCCCAGCCGCTTCTCGTTCAACACCAAAGGCGGGCGCTGCGAGGCTTGCGAAGGTCAGGGGAGGCAGAAGATCGAGATGTCCTTCCTCCCCGACGTGAGCGTGCTATGCGACGTGTGCAACGGCCAGCGCTTCAACGCCGAGACGCTGTCGGTCCTGTGGCGCGGCAAGTCGATCGGCGACATCCTCGCGATGAACATCGACGAGGCGGTGGATTTTTTCGCCGCGCACCCCGCGATCAGCCACTGCCTGCGCCTCATGCAGGACGTCGGCCTCGGGTACCTCACGCTCGGCCAGCAGAGCCCCAGCCTGTCAGGGGGCGAAGCGCAGCGCATCAAGCTGGTGACTGAGTTGTCGAAGGTGCGCATCGACGCCAACGGCAACGCCCTCGCCCGGCCGGGTCGCGCGGGCGAGCTCGCCCACACCCTGTACGTGCTCGACGAGCCCACCGTGGGCCTGCACATGGCCGACGTGGAAAAGCTCATCCACGTGCTGCACCGGCTGGTGGACGCCGGCAACAGCGTGGTGGTGATCGAGCACAACCTGGACATCATGGCCGAAGCCGACTGGATCATCGACCTCGGCCCCGAAGGGGGCGACGCAGGCGGGCGCATCGT
>JBBQCV010000198.1:0-6697 GCA_038319115.1 Burkholderiales bacterium
CGACGAGGCCGAGGTCGCCTTTCGCGTCAGAGTCAATGGCGAGGGTGGTGGCAAGAAGCGCACAGTACGCGTGCCCGGCGCCGAGTTCATCAAGCGCTTTGTGCAGCATGTGCTGCCGCGCGGCTTCAAGCGCATCCGCCACTATGGCCTGCTCGGCCCGGCGCACAAGAGCGCTCACCTGGCAGCGGCTCGCACCGCCCTCGCTGCGCCCCAGCCGCAGCCTGCGGTGATCGAGTCGGTGGCCGCCTTCATGCAGCGCGTGGCAAAGATCGAGTGGGCCGCCTGCCCGCACTGCCGCCTGGGCCAGTTCATGCTCCTCCAGGCGATTGCGCCTCACCCACGAGGCCAACCCCCGCGTGGTCCGCCTTGATGTTTAGCGCACGTTTGCCCCTTTGCTTCATTCTCCGTAGTGACGCACGCGCCCGCTACGATGGCGCTCGTCCGTACCCACCCAAACGCGAGCCCATACACGCCGGTGCGCGAGCGCAACGCACATTCAAAATCGACTCGTGCCTCGTTTCTCGATCCGCTGGCATCGGACCGACCCAACGGGCCTACGCCAGTCGATTGACATCGCCTCTCTCCACCTTACAATCCCCATAGCCACCGCCTTCGCGGCGGTTCAGTCCAACGAGGTTTATCTGACGCCATGCAGCACCGTGCCTTCGGTACAGCTTCGTCTCGGCGTCAGATAAACGCTATTCGTTATGCGCGCTATGTCGGCCACACTGGAATTTTGGTAGGATGAAAAGCATGAGTGCATCCCTGAAATCCCTTGGAATCGAGCGCCTCAGCGTCGAGGATAGGATCTCGCTCGTTGAAGAGATATGGGACAGCATCGCTGAGGCTACCCCGCTCACGGAGGCACAGCGCCTTGAGCTGAATCGCCGGTTGGAGGATCACGAAGCCAACCCGAATGACGTGGTGCCCTGGGAAGTCGTCAAGGCGTCGATCGCCGCCCGCCTGAAGAGATGACCCTTAAAGTCGTATTTCGGCCGGCTGCGCGGGCCGAATTCGACAGCGCTACTCTGTGGTACGAAGACAGGCAGCCTAGTCTAGGAGTTCAGTTCGTAGCTGAGATTGACCGTGCAGTCGTTATTGCGTCCACGTACCCCGACCGGTACCCGATCAAGTACAAGAAAATTCGATGTACTCGAGCGCGCCGCTTTCCCTATTCAATCTTCTACACCGTCGAGCCAGAACAAATGGTCGTGTTGGCCGTTTTCCATGCACGGCGCGATCCTGCTGTCTGGCAAGCGCGCGCATAACGACGCAGTGCACCAGACGCACGTAAGAGCGGCGCGCGCTGGTGACTGCGAACGTTAGACCCCACCATGCATGGTCTTCGCAAACTGGCGGACGGCTGCAACTTCGACCCACACGCAGGCGGCGTCAAAATTCCAGAGAAGACGCAGCTGCGCACCGTCGCCCGGATTGAAACATTTGCAGCAAAGCGCTATCGCGCGAAATATTCACGCCTCGAGTTTCGTTTTCGCGGAGCACTGTGCTACGTTGATGCCTACACCGAGCCCGAGAGTCCATCACGGCAAATGCTCAAGGGTGCGGGCGAGACGCGCGAGCAGTTTCTAGAGCGGATGCGAAACGTGCCTGTCCACCTGTGCCGCTTAAGGCACTTTGCCGAGGATCGTTGGAGCATGGCTTTTTTCACGTACAGCAACGAGCGCTATGAGCCCTGTGCGTTTCTCAATGGCAGCTTCTTGGGCACCCCGGAAGAGGCATTTGAACTGTGCGCCGTCTATCTCCGTTGATCGCGCGTACCCACTCGGTGGCGCATGCTGGGGTGAAAGTGGGGTCTAACCGCACGCCCCACACGGACGCGCGGGAAGTGGCGTGCCCAATGCGCACGTTGCAGCCGCGCGCCGGTGGTCGTGGACGTTAGAGGTCTCTGCTGAATCGAGCCTCGAAGCCATACGTGGATATGGCAATAAACCCATATTCATGTTAGGTTCCCCCCATGGCCGAAGCCCGCTTCGATTGGGACCCCAAAAAGGATCTCGAGAACCAGAAAAAGCACGGGGTTTCATTTGCGGAGGCCCAGTTCGCCTTCGCTGACGGGAATCGCGTGATTGCGGCGGACGAACCGCACAGCGTCGCTGAGGAGCGGTACTACTGCTTTGGCCGGATTGGAGAAGGCATCCTGACTGTGCGCTTTACCTACCGCGAGGATGTCATCCGGATTTTTGGTGCAGGCTATTGGCGTAAAGGCAAACAAATCTATGAGCGCGAAAATAAGGTACACGGACGAACCCCTCGGAAGCCCAAAGGTCGTTCCTGACTTTCTTCCCCGTCCGGAGGATCTCGTCTTCCAGGACGAAGGCGTGAAAATCACCATCGCACTGAGCAAACGCAGCGTTGAGTTCTT
Source organism: Burkholderiales bacterium (assembly GCA_038319115.1). GTDB lineage: Bacteria > Pseudomonadota > Gammaproteobacteria > Burkholderiales > SG8-39 > SZAS-79. Next base: position 2,384 of record JBBQCV010000198.1, read on the forward strand.
CAAGACCGAGGCGCGAAGGCACAATACACAGTACCAGCGGATGATCCGACGGTTGCTCGACGCGTATGCGGACCATCACTCCCGACCTCTAACCGCCGGTTCAAAGCGGACGCAAAAGCGCGCCGCTTAACCGGGACGTTGATGACGGATAGGGAACGCTTCAACGGGTATTGAAAAGTAGTGTCACGGGTAGTATCATCATTCTCGTGACACGGGCCGCAAAAACGCTGGGGCAGATGAGGGCCAATCCTCTCGATTCGCGTATCGAGAGTCTAAAGTCGGTCGCCGATGCATACGGACTGGTCTGTCGCCAACCCGGCGGAAGCCACGTCATCTTCCGGCACCCGAATGGCGCGATGCTGAGCGTGCCATCACGACGACCGATCAAGCCCGTGTATGTGAAGAAGTTCGTACGCTTGGTCGAAAAAGGAACCGCAGAATGAAGAAGTTCAGTATCTCGTATCCATTTGAGATTCGCCCGCTCTCGAAGGATGAGGGGGGCGGTTACAGCATTTCCTTTCCTGATCTCCCTGGCTGTTGGTCCGATGGAGCCACCCCCGAAGAGGCGGTGGAGAACGGCCGGGACGCCTTGGCATCGTGGCTGGAGGTCGCTCAGGAATTCCGCGACGAACTACCCAAGCCGTTTGCGGCTGTAAGTGGGCGCTTCGTGCAGCGGGTACCACGTTCTCTGCACGCGCAACTCATCGCCCGCGCGAAGTCAGAGGGAGTGTCTCTCAATACCCTGGTTGTTTCGCTCGTTTCCGAAGGAATCGGTCAGCGCAAGGCGGGTGCAGGCAATGTCCGTCATCTAACCTCACGGTCGAAACCGACGCGCGCAAAAAGCAGCGCGCGCGGTTCACCGTGAACGTTAAGATTTCTGAGGCTTCAGAAATACCGTTACAAACCAGTGCCCAGATTCTCCCGGTTTGGGGAGGGGGTAAACAGGGGAACCGCAGGTGCCCCTGTTCCTAACCTTCCGGCCCCCGGCCCGGGTCGGCCGCCAGGCCGACCCTACGCCGGCACAGCCGCGCCCGCCCGTTCCTCGATCATCCGCTGCGAAGGCCGGATATTCATGGTCATCTGGAACAGGCCGGCAAGGATGCCGATGCCCACCGCGCCCTGCCAAGCGAGGTTGTAGTTGCCCGCCGCGCTGTAGAGCAGCCCTCCGCCCCATGCGCCGATGAACGACCCCACCTGGTGGCTGAAGAACGCGATGCCCGAGAGCGTCGCCATGTAGCGCAGGCCAAAGAGGTGCACCACCAGGCCGCTCACCAGCGGCACCACCCCCAGCCACAGGGTGCCCATCGCCGCGGCGAACACCAGCGTCGAGGCCGGCGTGGGCGGCAGCATGAAATAGGCGGTGATGAACATCGACCGCAGCACGTAGATCCCGCCCAGCAGCAGGCGCTTGGAATAGCGCCCCCCCAGCCAGCCGAACAGGTAGGAACCGATCACGTTGAACAGCCCGATCAGCGCGAGCGCATTGGCGCCCACCGAGGGATCCATGCCGCAGATCGCAAGGTAAGTCGGCAGGTGGGTGGTGATGAACACCAGCTGCAGGCCGCAGACGAAGAACGCGACCGCCAGCACCAGGTAGCCCGGGTGCTTCATCGCCTCGCTCACCGCCTGCCCGACCGACTGCTGCACCCCGCCAGTCGTCTCGACCTCGATGCGGTCGGTGCCCCCGGCGAGGAACGCCGCCGGCAACATTACCGCCACCAGCCCGAGGAAGCCCACCATCGCCACCTGCCAGCCGCTGGTGGTGATGAGGGTCTGCGCCATCGGCGAGGCCAGCGTGAGGCCGAGCGAACCGATCGCCGACACCGAGCCCATCGCCACCATGCGGTTGGCGGGCGAGGCCGTGCGCGCGGTTACGTTCATGGCGATGTTCGAGGCCGTGCACGACAGCGCGATGCCGACGCAAATGCCGGCGCCGAGCGTGAACACCAGCGGGGAATGCGCGACGATGCTCAGGCCGATGCCCATGGCGTAGATGATCACCCCGAACACTGCCACCGGCCGTACCCCGTGCCGGTCGGCGAGGATGCCCACGAAAGGCTGGGTCATGCCCCACACGATATTCTGGATCGCGATCGCCAGCGAAAAGTCCGCCGCCGTGAGGCCGATGTCGCGGATCATGTGCGGCTGGAACAGGCCCCAGCTCTGGCGGATGCCCATGGCCAGGCTCAGCATGACCGCCGCGCCCCCCAGGATGGTCAAGCTCTGGGCGCGCGAAAGTTCGTGGCGTTTCATGGCGGCAGATTATAAGGGCGCGGCCTGCCCGGTCTGCATCAGGTTCGCAGGGCCCGCCGAGTCCCCTCAGGCGGGTGGCCCCATGCATTCGCGCCGGCGCTCGGCCATGTCGGTGGCTGAACCCGGCGCGCCACCGGCATTCAGGCAGGCGGAAATGCGCTCGATGCTCGACTCGCTCTGGCGCAGCAGCCAGGCGTCGAACTGTGGATCGGCGTGCGCGTTTGTGCGTGCATCGGTTGTGCGCGCATCGACCGTGGCCGCGGACCGCGCGCCGGGCTCAGTGTCGCGCGCCAGCTGCCCCACACGCTGCACCGACTCGTTCAGGCGCACCGTCCACGCGTCCTCAGAAAGGGGGGCGCGCCTCACCGCGGCGAGGTGCCTGGCGACCCGTCCCGCCGGACGATCGGCGCGCGCCAGCAACGCGAGCGCGATCTCATCGGCTTCGCGGCGCTGTTGTTCGGCCCAGCCCGAGGTGACCGCACCCGAGCCGAGCGCCGAGGCGGCCATGCGCAGCAGCATCGCGACCGGCAACAGCGAGGTGATTGCCGACAAGGCGATGCTCGCGCCGGAGTCCTCTTCGGCGTGGCGCGCGATCACGTGGCCCATTTCGCGCGCCACCAGGAACGCGGTCACGTCGTCGTCGGGCTCGAGCTGCGCGAGACCGCTACCGAGCGCAATGCGCCCGCTGGCGCTCGACCCGGTGGAGGTGCCGAGGTCCGTGTCGACGCCAATGTCGAATGCGCCGATGCGCTCGAGCACTTCCGGCGACACGATGCGGGCTGCGGTCTCGAGCTCCGCGCTCACCCGCTTGACCTGCGATTCGAAGTTCCGTTCGCGCAACCGGCAGGCGTGGTCGCAGGGTTCGCCCAACCCCTGGCGCGTCGATTTCGAGCCAACGGCATAACGGAGCTCGGCATGCGCCTGCGCCCCCGGAAGGGCCACCAACTGGTCGCGACCGGTGACCGGGTTGGTCGTGCATGCGCCCAATGTCAGCGCAGCAAGGCCACCCAAGGCGAATGCGCGCCACCCGTTCATTGCGCTTGCATCGTTGTTGTCATGGCCTGCGCAGACGGAAGTCGGTCACCGCGTCGGCTTACTGGCTGACGACGGGCGCCCCGGAGTAGCTGAAGGGCTTGGGAATGTCGACGCCCTGCTCGCGCGCCTTGTGGTACCAGCGCAGGGCCGTCTCGTAGTCGCGCGCCACCACCGGGCCACCGCTGATGTACAGGTCGCCGAGCTTCTTTTGCGCCGGGCCGTTGCCTGCCTCGCCGGCTTCGAAGTACGCATCGAACGCGCCGCGCAGGTTGCGGCGGCGCTCGAGGACCTGGCCTTGGCGGAAGCGCTGCGCCGCGGCGACGGGCGACATCGCCGAGGCTGAGGCGACCGGGGTACGTTCCACAGGGGCGCTCGTCTGCGCTGCCGCGGGGGTGATGGTGAAAGCGAGGGCGGTGAACGCCAGAACGGCCGCAGTAGCCATCGGATGGACGTGACGCGCGCATCGCGTGGCGGGAATCTTTGCGGATATTTTCATGGTTGCGCCTGGTGAGGGTATGCCCGGTTCACGACAGGCTATCGCCCGCGCCGCAATCATTCCGTGCGGTGCCGCGCCTACTCCCACTCCCTCCAGCCGCGCAGCATGGGGAAATACAGCCCCAGCCGCGCCGCGCCGAGGGCATCGCGATAGCGCGCGAGCTGGGGCGCGTAACGGGTGCGTTCGCTTTCGAGGAACGCCTCCACGCCGGCGCCTTCGTGGCTGCTGGTCTTGTAATCGACGATCCAGCGCACGCCGGCGTCGAAAAAGGTGCGGTCGATGATGAGCGTGCGCAGGCGGCCCGCCTTGGCGCTGCGCAGGCGCAACTCGCTCGCCGCGCGCTCGCGCGGGCCCAGCAGCCAGCGGCCGCGCTCGTCCTCGAGGATGTGGGCCAATGCGCCGGCGGCGCGCGCCGCGGCCGCGGCGCATTCCGCGGCGGGAACCCCGCGACGATGCAGGTCACGCGCGAGTTCCGCGTGCAAACCGGCCACGCGCGCCGCGGTCCAGTCGCGCAGCGCGTCGCCGGCCAT
>JBBQCV010000199.1:0-6694 GCA_038319115.1 Burkholderiales bacterium
TCCCGCAACGACCGAATCGCGTCCCCAGTGGCAGTTCTGGATCGATCGCGGCGGCACGTTCACCGATGTGGTGGCGCGCCGGCCCGATGGGGCGCTGCTCACGCACAAGCTGCTGTCGGAGAATCCGGCGCGCTATGCCGATGCGGCCCTGCAGGGCATTCGCGAATTGCTCGGCGTACCCGCCGGCGAGGCGATCCCGGCCGATGCCATCGAGGCCGTGAAGATGGGCACAACGGTGGCGACCAACGCGCTGCTGGAAAGGAAGGGCGAGCGCACTGCCCTCTTCATCACGCGCGGGTTCCGCGACGCGTTGCGCATCGCCTACCAGAATCGCCCGCGCATCTTCGACCGCCATATCGTCCTCCCTGAAATGCTGTACAGCGAGGTGTTCGAAGTCGACGAGCGCATCGGCGCGCGCGGCGAGGTGCTGCGGCCCCTGGACGAAGATGCGGTGCGCGCGGGACTTGCGGCGGCCTTCGCGCACGGAATCCGTTCGGCAGCCATCGTGCTCATGCACGGCTATCGCTACACGCAGCACGAAGCGAAGGTGGCCGAACTGGCCGCCGAGGCCGGATTCACGCAGGTTTCGGTTTCGCATCGCGTGAGCCCGCTCATGAAACTGGTGGGCCGGGGCGACACTACGGTCGTCGACGCCTACCTCTCCCCGATTCTGCGGCGCTACGTCGATCGGGTCGCCGGCGAGCTTGGCCGCGTGCGCGTCATGTTCATGCAGTCCAACGGCGGGCTCACCGACGCGCGGCGCTTCCAGGGCAAGGACTCGATCCTGTCGGGGCCGGCCGGTGGCATCGTTGGCGCCGTGCGCACGTCACTCGCGGCGGGCTTCGGCAGGATCATCGGCTTCGACATGGGCGGGACCTCCACCGACGTCTCCCACTTCGCGGGCGAATTCGAGCGCGAGTTCGAGACGCGCGTGGCCGGGGTGCGCATGCGCGCTCCCATGATGAGCATCCATACGGTTGCAGCCGGTGGCGGGTCGATCCTGCATTTCGACGGCGCGCGGTACCGGGTGGGGCCCGACTCGGCCGGCGCCAATCCCGGCCCGGCGAGTTACCGGCGCGGCGGCCCGCTCGCGGTGACCGACGCCAACGTCATGGTGGGCAAGGTGCAGCCGAAATTTTTTCCGCCGGTGTTCGGGCCGCAGGGCGACGAGCCGCTCGACGCCGATGTCGTGCGCGCCGGGTTCGCCGAGCTGGCCCAGTCGATCCGCGACGCGACCGGCGACGCGCGTTCGCCCGAAGAGGTGGCCGAGGGATTCATCAATATCGCAGTGGGCAACATGGCCAACGCGATCAAGCATATTTCGGTGCAGCGCGGCCACGACGTAACCGAGTACACGCTGTGCTGCTTCGGCGGCGCGGCCGGCCAGCATGCCTGCCTTGTGGCCGACGCGCTGGCCATGACGCGCGTATTCATCCATCCCTTTGCCGGCGTGCTGTCGGCTTACGGGATGGGGCTGGCCGACCAGGCGGCGATGCGCGAGCGCGCCGTCGAGGCGCGCCTCGACGCGCAAGGGCTCGCCTCGATTGAGCAGGTCCTGGACGAACTCGCCGGCGACGCGCGCCGCGAATTGCTCGAGCAGGGCGTTGAGGATGCGCGCATCAGCGTGATCAGGCGGGTCCACCTCAAATACGAAGGCACCGATACGGCGCTTCTCGTGCCTGCGGGGAAGCTGGCCGAAATGAACGCGCGATTCGAGGAAGCCTACCGGCAGCAATACAGTTTCCTCATGCCCGGCAAGGCGCTGATCGTGGAGGCTGTCTCGGCCGAAGCCATTGGCGCTTCCGAGACGGTGGCCGAGGCCCAGCCGGCACCCAAGGTCGGGGAAGCAACCGCGGCGGATACCGTGCGCATGTTCAGCCAGGGACGCTGGCACGAAACGCCGGTCTACCTGCGCGATCACCTTGGCGCGGGCAGCCTGGTCGACGGACCGGCGATCATTGCCGAAGCCAACGCGACCACGGTCGTCGAGCCGGGCTGGCGCGCCGAGGTCACCCCGCAGAACAACCTCGTCCTCGCCCGCGTCGTCGCCCGCGAGGCCGGCAAAGCGCTGGGCACGCGCGCCGATCCCGTCATGCTCGAGATCTTCAACAACCTGTACATGTCAATCGCCGAGCAGATGGGACTGCGGCTGCAGAACACCGCTTATTCGGTCAACATCAAGGAACGCCTGGATTTTTCGTGCGCGTTGTTCGATGCCGGCGGCGCGCTCATCGCGAATGCACCGCACATGCCGGTGCACCTGGGCTCGATGGGCGAGTCGATCAAGACCGTGATCCGCGAAAACGCCGGGCGCATGAAACCGGGCAACGTGTACGTCCTGAACGCCCCGTACAACGGCGGCACGCACCTTCCCGACGTCACCGTGATCACGCCCGTCTGGGACGAGGGCGGGCGGGAAGTGCTCTTCTACGTGGGATCGCGCGGTCACCACGCCGATATCGGCGGCATCACGCCGGGTTCGATGCCACCCGACTCGAAAACCGTGGACGAGGAGGGGGTGCTCATCGACAACTTCCTGCTGGTCGAAGGCGGCCGGTTTCGCGAGAAGGAAACCGTGGCCCTGCTGAATTCGGGCCGCTACCCGGTGCGCAACATCGTGCAGAACCTCGCCGACCTGCAGGCCCAGATCGCGGCGAACGAAAAAGGCGTGCAGGAGCTGCGTCGCATGGTCGGCCATTTCGGCCTCGACGTCGTGCGTGCCTACATGGGGCACGTGCAGGACAATGCCGAGGAATCGGTCCGGCGCGTGATCGGCGTGCTCAAAGACGGCGAATTCGACTACCCGCTCGACAATGGCGCGCGCATCCGAGTCAAGGTGTCGATCGGGGCGGATAGGCGCAGCGCGAAGATCGATTTCACCGGCACCACCGGGCAACTCCCGAACAACTTCAACGCGCCCTCGGCCGTCTGCATGGCTGCGGTGCTGTACGTGTTCCGGTCGTTGGTGGATGACGACATCCCGCTGAATGCGGGCTGCCTCAAGCCGCTCGAAGTCATCATTCCCCCGGGGTGCATGCTCAACCCGCGCTTCCCGGCCGCCGTCGTGGCGGGCAACGTGGAGACTTCCCAGTGCATCACCGACGCACTGTACGGCGCCCTCGGGGTCATGGCCGCTTCGCAGGGAACCATGAACAACTTCACATTCGGGAACGCCCGTTACCAGTACTATGAAACCGTTGCCGGCGGCTCCGGGGCGGGGCCCGGATTCGATGGGACCGACGTGGTGCAGACACATATGACGAATTCCCGCCTGACCGACCCGGAAGTGCTCGAATGGCGCTTCCCGGTCCTGCTGGAGAGCTTCGAAATCAAAAGCGGCTCGGGCGGCGCGGGCCGCTGGCGTGGCGGCAACGGCGGCGTGAGGCGCGTGCGCTTCCTCGAAAGCATGACGGCGGCGATCCTTTCCGGACATCGCCTCGTCAACCCGCATGGGATGGCAGGCGGCGGGGAAGGCCAGCCGGGCCGCAACTACGTGGAGCGTGCCAGTGGCGAAGTGCTCGAGCTCGGCCCGGCGGACCGGACCGAGATGGGGCCGGGGGATGTCTTCGTGATCGAATCGCCGGGCGGCGGCGGATACGGCGCGCCCGCCTGAAAGCCTGCCGATGGCAATGAACACAGCGTCGATATTTTCCAAGACCGGCAAGGGGATGCAGGAGGCTGCGGGCAAGTCCAGCCACCTTTCGCGCGCCGACCGCGCGGTGCTGGCGCAGGTCGACGGAAAATCGCGCGTTTCCGAAATCAACGCGAAGTTCGAAAAGACCGAGGCGGCCAAGTTCCTGCAGCTTATAGAGCGGCTGGAGAAGGAAGGATTCGTGCGCGAAATCACCCCGTCGGCGTCGCCAGCCGCGGCGAGCGCAAGCGCCAGGCCGCCTGCGCCGACGGGTGGGAAAGCCGCACCGGGAGCGCAGGCACCCAAGGGTCTCGACGAGGACCTCGATTTCACCGCCGCGGTGCAGCCCACCCGAAAGCCGGCGCCACCCAAGGCGACGATAGACCTCGCGGCCCAGGCACGCGCCGCGTCCGCCGATTCAGCCAGGGACAAGCCGTCCGACTACAAGGAGAGGGAGGACGCTGCGGCCAAGGTCGCCGCCCTTGCCGCCCAGCAGGAACGCGCCGACGCCGAGAAGCGCCGGCAGGCGCGGGCCGCGGCCCAGGCAAAAATCATTGCCGAAGCGAACGCGAATCCGGAGGCCGAAGCCAAGGCCAAGGCGGAAGCGCAAGCCAGGGCGGAATCCGAAGCCAGGGAGCGCGCCGTAGCGCAAGCCAAGGCAGAGCGTGCACGCCAAGAGGCGGAGGAGAACGCGAGGGTTGAGGCCGACCTCAAGGCGGAGGCAGAGAAAGAGCGCGCTCGCGTCGAGGCCGAGCGGGTAGCACGCGAAGCCGCTGCGCGTAAGGAAGCGGAAGACAAAGCCCGTCGCGAAGCCGAGGAGCGGGCTCGCGTCGAAGCTGAACGCAAAGCAAAGGAGGAGGCCGAGCGCCTGGCGCGCGAGGCCGAAGAAAAGGCGCGTCGCGAGGCCGAAGAAAAGGCACGTCGCGAGGCCGAAGAAACGGCGCGCCAGGAGGACGACGAACGGGCCCGGATCGAGGCCGAGCGCCGCGCGCAAGAAGAAGCCGCGCAACGGGCCCGAGATGCCGAGGCCGCAGCCGCGGCCACCCTCGCCGCCGCCGCATCGATTGCTGATACCACGGCGGCCGCTGCCGCAAGGGATGAAGCTCTCACACCTGCCTCCCCGGCGGTGCCAATCGCCGCTTCGGTCAACGACTCTCTCCTGGCCGATCTCGATTCCTTCTCCATGCGCGACGACGAGGAGCGCGAGCGCAAGGCGGCCGAGGAGAAGGCGCGCACCGCCGCCGATGCCGAGGCGCGCGTCGCTGCGGAAGCCAAAGCGGCGCATGAGACCGAGGAAAAGCGCCAGCACGAGGAAAGCGAGGCGAAGCGCAAGGCGGCCGAAGAGGACGCCGCTAGCGAAGCCGAAGCGCAAGCGAGCCGCGAGGAGGAAGAGCGCAAGCAGCGCGAGAAAGACATGCGGGCAAGGGAAAACACGGCGCTATCGATCGCCACGCTTGCGCCTGGCCAGGTAACGCCGACCGATGCCCTCGGCGGCGCGCCTGGCGTTGACGACATCGACCTTTCGGATGCGGACCTCGACCTCGATGACGTCAAGGCCGATGCCAATAAACTCGCCGCACGCTCCGGCAAGGACGGCGACAAGCGCGCGCGCGACCGGATCGACTCGGCCGCGCGCAAGGCGAGCCGGGCGGCCGATTCGGTGCCCGCTGCGCGCGATGAGCCCGTGCGCACCCGCAGGCCGGTCAAGTGGGGCAAGCCCGCGGCCATCACTCTGCTGGTCCTCGTGCTGGGCGGGCTCGGGTTGCTGCACGTGGTGCCGCTTTCGACCTCCAAGTACGAAACGCTTGCCTCGGACGCGCTGGGCCAGCCGGTGAAGATCGGTGCGGCCCACCTGTGGTTGGTCACCGGGCCGCAGCTGAGGCTCGAAGGGGTGTCGATCGGCGAAGGCATGCGTGCCGATGCGGTACGCGCATCCATGCCGCTGGGATCGCTGTTCGCGCAGCGAAAGGCATTCAGCCGCGTGGAAATCGACGGGCTCACGATCGCCCAGGTGAGTTTGGGAGGGGCCCTGTTCGGCAGCCTCAAGGGCGACGCGGTAAGCGTGGAGCGGATCGTTGCCGCGCGCGCGAAGCTCACCGGGCCGCTCGCGCTGCCACCACTCGACTTCGACGCGGCGATGGGATCCGATGGCACATTGCAATCGATCACTTTCAGCTCCACCGAAGGGCGTCTCGCGGGCAAAATCGAGCCCAAAGGCGGTAACGCTACTCTCGAACTCAGCGCGGGCTCGCTGGCGCTGCCGTTGGTGCCGGCGGTCACGTTGTCCGACCTCAGCCTCAAGGCCGTGGTGACGCCGCAGGCCATGACGGTCAGCGCGTGGGAGGCGAAGATCTTCGATGGCAGGGCTGCGGGCACCGCACGCGTCGCGTGGGGTCCACGCTGGGAGTTCGATGGCGACCTGCGCATCAAGCAGATGAACGCGAGCGTGCTCGCCCCGGCGTTGATGTCCGAGGGAAGGGCCGATGCGCGGGGTACGTTTGCCATGGCCGCACCCACGCCGGACAAGCTCGGGTCGCAAGCGCGGCTGGAGGGCACATTCACGGTGAGCAAGGGCGTCCTCGGCAGTTTCAGCCTCGCGCGGGCGCTACAGGCAACGGGCGGCCAGGCCGGCGGCCGAACCGAATTCACCGAATTGCGCGGCAGCGGCACCTACAACAAGGGCGCGGTCCAGTTGCGCGACCTCAAGCTGGCGGCGGGACTCCTGTCGGCCAACGCGATGCTCGACATCGACGCCGGGGGCAGGCTGGGAGGACGCGTCAACGCCGAGCTCGGTTCGCAACGCGGCAGCTTCGTGCTTTCGGGAACCTCGACCGACCCGCAGATCAGGAAGTAACCGGCCCGTCGGCGCGAAAGGGGCAGCAGGTATAATTCAGCTTTACAGGCCCGGCCCGAGATGTCCCCGATTCTGAAGCTGCGCGGCGCAAGCGCGCTGTCCGATTTCCGTCTCGCAAAGCTGCTCCCGCAACTGAAGTCGGTCCATCGCGGCGCGCAGGGCCTCGCCGCCGAGCACCGCCACTTCGTCGAAACCACGGCGCCGCTCGA
>JBBQCV010000200.1:0-6617 GCA_038319115.1 Burkholderiales bacterium
GAAATCGAGGGGGCCAACCGCCTGCGCAAGCAGGACCTGATCTTCGCGATCCTCAAGAACCGCGCCAAGAAGGGCGACTCGATCTTCGGCGACGGCACGCTCGAGGTGCTGCCCGACGGCTTCGGCTTCCTGCGTTCGCCCGACACGTCGTATCTGGCCTCGACCGACGACATCTACGTGTCGCCCTCGCAGATCCGGCGCTTCAACCTGCACACCGGCGACACGATCGAAGGCGAGATCCGCACCCCCAAGGACGGCGAGCGCTACTTCGCGCTGGTCAAGGTCGACAAGGTCAACGGCGACACGCCCGAGGCCTCGAAGGGCAAGATCCTCTTCGAGAACCTCACCCCGCTGCACCCCACCGAGCACCTCAAGCTCGAGCGTGAGATCAAGGCCGAGGAGAACATCACCGGCCGCATCATCGACATCGTGGCGCCCATCGGCAAGGGCCAGCGCGGCCTGATCGTCAGCCCGCCCAAGGCCGGCAAGACGGTGCTCATGCAGCACATCGCGCACGCCATCACCGCCAACCATCCCGACGCGGTGATGATGGTGCTGCTGATCGACGAGCGTCCCGAGGAAGTCACCGAGATGACGCGCACGGTGAAGGGGGAGGTCGTCGCCTCCACGTTCGACGAGCCCGCGCAGCGCCACGTGCAGGTCGCCGAGATGGTGATCGAGAAGGCCAAGCGCCTGGTCGAGCACAAGAAGGACGTGATCATCCTGCTCGATTCGATCACCCGCCTCGCGCGCGCCTACAACACCGTGCAGCCTGCCTCGGGCAAGGTGCTCACCGGCTGCGTGGACGCCAACGCGCTGCAAAAGCCCAAGCGCTTCTTCGGCGCGGCACGCAACGTCGAGGAAGGCGGCAGCCTGACCATCATCGCCACTGCGCTGGTCGAGACCGGCAGCCGCATGGATGACGTGATCTATGAAGAATTCAAGGGCACCGGCAACCTCGAGATCCACCTCGACCGCCGCATGGCGGAAAAACGCATCTATCCCGCGATCAACGTGAACCGCTCCGGCACGCGCCGCGAAGAGCTGCTGATCGAGAAGGAAATCCTGCAGAAGATCTGGGTGCTGCGAAAGCTGCTGTATCCCATGGACGAGCTCGAAGCGGCCGAATTCCTGATCGACAAGGTGCGCGCGGGCAAGACCAACGCCGACTTTTTCGACTCGATGCGTCGCGGCTAGCCCGCTCCCCGGCGGCCACCCGCGGGGATTGCCATAAGCCCATGATTTGCGTATACTTCGCGGCTTATTTTTAGCCACCTCCGCACCCTGCAACCCGATCCCGCGCCGCGAAGCGCGGGGACAGCGGCGGCAAATTCCCGCCGCGACTAAGGATCCTGAATGAAAACCGAAGGCCACCCCGAATACAAGGACGTGATTTTCCTCGACACGAGCTGCAACTTCACGTTCCTCACGCGCTCGTGCATCGACACCAAGGGCCGCGAGACCATGAAGTGGACCGATGGCGCGGATTACCCGCTCGTGAAAATCGAAATCTCCTCCGAGTCGCACCCGTTCTATACCGGCAAGCAGAAAATCGTCGACACCGCCGGCCGGATCGAGAAATTCAAGCGTCGCTACGCTTCGAAGACCAAGACCGCCTGAATTCCGCGCCCGGGCGGAAGACGAGCCCTGCGTGCGACCAAGCCCCCGCCCTTGTGAGCGGGGGCTTTTTCTTTTCAAAACATAAGCTTGTGAGCCCCTCCGGGCTCGCCAATGTTACAATCCCGCAATGAATCCGCGGCCACCCGCGCAGCTCCGATGAACACGCGGCCGCCTGCGCAGCCGTTTGGGCGCACGCCCGCCGAGGCCCCGCCTTCGTGGTGGCAATCCGCGGTCGCCCTGCCCCCCTCGTTCGCAATGCTGGCCGTACTCGTACTCGGGTTCGTGCTGCCCGGCCTGTTCGCGCACGACCCGTGGAAGTCTTTCGATGCGATCGGCATCGAGGTGGTGCACCAGATGCAGGTCACGGGCGACTGGCTGGTGCCGCGCGTCGCGGGCGAGCCGTGGCTCGAGGACCCGCCCCTGTTCCACTGGCTTTCGCTCATCCTCGCTCGGCTGGTCTCTTTCGCCCTGCCCTTTCACGACGCCGCCCGCCTCGCCAGCGGCTTGGCGGTGCTTGCGACGTGCGGGTTCCTTTACATGGCGGCCCGGCGACCCCGGGACGAGGCGGGTGAGGGCAACCCACATTCGGATGCCGCGGCGGCGGTCCTGCTGCTCATCGGCACCATTGGCCTCATGGTGCATGCGCACGAGGCGATCACCGACCTCGTGACGCTGGCCGCGTGCAGCGCCGCGCTGGCCGCGCTGGTCCGGCTGGGCGAGCGGCCCGCCCTCATGGGGATCGCATTCGGCTTCGCGCTGGGTGCGGCCTTCCTGTCGACCGGGTTCGTGACCCCGGTGGCCATGCTGCTCACGGCGCTTGCCTGCGTGCTGGCGTGCCCGCAATGGCGCACGCGCCGCGGCGCCCTGTTCCTCGCGCTGGGTACGGTGGCCACGCTGGCCGTGGCCGCTACCTGGCCGTTGGCGCTGTATGCGCGCGCGCCCGCGATCGGCGATGCATGGCTTGCGCAGGCGATCGGCCAGCGCGGCGCGTTCGGTGCCAACCTCGCCTACTTCCTGTCCATCCTGCCGTGGTTCCTGTGGCCGCTGTGGCCCCTCGGCATGTGGGCCCTTTGGGCGCAACGCGGCCTGCTCCTCGCGCCGCGGCTGCTGGTGCCGCTTGCGGCTTTCATACTGCTGTTCGTGGGTGTCGCGGTGGCCGGGCCGCGGCAGGACATCAACCTGCTCGCAGTGGTCCCGCCGCTGGTACTGTTCTGCGCCCACAGCCTGCCTGCCCTGCGGCGCGGCGCAGCCGCGGCGTTCGACTGGTTCGGGGTCATGACCTTCGGCTTCTTTGCATTCCTCATCTGGGGCGGCTACCTCGCCATGATGACCGGCTGGCCGCCGAAGGTGGCGCGCAACTTCACCAAGCTCGCGCCGGGATTCGAGCCGCATTTCGCCTGGCTGCCTTTCCTCACCGCGCTCGCGCTCACCCTCCTGTGGCTCATGCTGGTGCTGCGCCTGCGGCACGCGCCGACGCGCAGCGCGACGCGCTGGGCGGCGGGAGTGGTGGTGTTCTGGGGCACGTTCGCCACACTGTGGTTGCCGTGGGCCGACCACATCAAGTCCTACCGCCCGGTGGCGCTGCACCTCAAGGCGAGCCTGCCGGCGGGCGCGACGTGCGTCGCCGGGCGCAACGTAGGCGTGCCGCAGCGTGCCGCGCTCAGCTACCATGCCGGCCTTCGCATCGGCGGCAGCGAAAGCCGTTGCCGCTACCTCGTCGTGCAGGGTTCGCCTCGGCATGAGCGCGACGCGCCCGGCGCAGGCTGGTCGCGGATTGCGGACGCCGGCCGCCCCGGCGACAAGAGCGAGCGCTTCAGGCTGTATCGAAAGGATCCATGACCTCCCTCACCCAGACGACGGCATGGCGCGCGCTCGAGTCGCACGCCGCCTCCACGGACGACGCCACCCTTGGCCGCCTGCTGGCCGTCCCCGGGCGAAGAGGCGCATGCACCGTGCGGGGCGCGGGCGTGACGCTCGACTGGTCGCGCCAGAAGGCCGACAGCGACACCCTTGCGCTACTTACCCGCCTCGCCCTGCAGCAGGACTGGGCCGGCTGGCGCGCGAAGATGTTCGCGGGCGAACCGATCAACGTCACCGAGAACCGCGCCGTGCTGCATGTGGCATTGCGTCGCGGCGACAATGCCCCTGAAGAAGTGAGGGCTTCGCTCGCCGCGATGCGCCGCGCGGCGGAGTCTCTGCGCAGCGGTAGCTGGAAGGGCGCAACCGGCAAGGCCATCGCGCGCATTGTCCATATCGGCATCGGGGGCTCGGACCTGGGACCGCGCATGGCGCTCGATGCGCTGGACGAACTGCGCGATGCGCCGTTGCGCTTCGATTTCGCCGCCAACATCGACCCCGCCGACCTGGGCCGCGTGCTGGCCCGCTGCGACCCGGAGCGCACCCTCTTCGTGGTGGCCTCGAAAACGTTCACCACCCAGGAGACGCTGGCGAACGCCACGGCCGCGAGGCTATGGCTGCTCGCTGGCCTGCCTCCCGGCTCCACGCCCGGCGCGCACTTCATCGCCTCTACCGCCAACGTCGAAGCGGCCGTGGCATTCGGCCTCGATCCGGCCAACATCCTGCCCATCTGGGACTGGGTGGGCGGGCGCTACTCGATCTGGTCCAGCGTGGGCATCACGCTGATGCTCGCCATCGGCCCGGCGCGCTTCGACGAGTTCCTCGCTGGCGCCGCCGAGGCCGACGCGCATTTCGTATCCGCGCCGCTGGAGTCCAACATCCCCGCGCTGATGGCGATGCTCGGTGTCTGGAACATCAATTTCCATGGCGCGCGCACCCACGCGGTGCTGCCCTATTCGCAGCCGCTCGCGCAGTTTCCCGCCTACCTGCAGCAGCTCGAGATGGAGTCCAACGGAAAGTCAGTGACTCGCGCGGGCGAGCCGGTCGACTACGCCACCGCGCCGGTGGTGTGGGGTGCCGCCGGCACGGTCGGGCAGCACTCGTTCTACCAGTTGCTCCACCAGGGCACCGCATCCGTGCCGGCCGACTTCATCGTCGTAAAGGAGGGCGCGTACGACCCCGCGCGCCACGCGATCCTGATGGCCAATGCCAGCGCGCAGGCAGAGGCGCTGGCCCTCGGCCGCCACGACCCGTCGCTTGAGCCGTGGCGCCGCTATCCCGGCGGACGGCCGTCATCCACGATTACGCTCGAGCGGCTCGATGCGCGCAACCTCGGGCGACTGGTGGCGCTCTATGAACACAAAGTGTTCGTGCAGGGCGTGGTGTGGGACATCAACAGCTTCGACCAGTGGGGCGTGGAGTACGGCAAGCAGCTCGCTACGCAGATGCTCTCGGGCGGGGCCTGAACGCGACGCAGGATTCCCGGCGGCGGGTCACGGACACAAACACAAGGAGGCCACACAGTGGACCAGGAAACATTCAACCTAGGCATACGCAAGTTCCTCAAGATGGTGGGCGTGAATTCGCAGCGCGAGATCGAGCAGGCCGTCGGCAAGGCGCTCGAATCGGGCCGGCTCAAGGGCGACGAAACGCTCAAGGCGCGCGTGATGCTCGAGATCCCCGAGATCGGTCTCAAGGTGCCGTTCGAGGGTGAGATCAAGCTAAAATGAACCGGCACCCTGTTTGCACGTTGGAATGCACGCTGGCGCGGCATGCAACGCGCAGTTGGAGAAATCGATGAACAAAGCCAGAGAATTCGACCAGAGCGTCGTCACCGAGCTGCAGGCGCTGCTTGGAGACCGGATCACCACCTCGATGGGCATCCGCGAGCACCATGGCAAGGACGAGTCGTATTTCCCCATCGCCCCGCCCGACGCCGTCGTGTTTCCGCACTCGACCGAGGAGGTGCGTGACATCGTCAACATCTGCCGCCGCCACCTCGTGCCGATGATCCCGTACGGGGTGGGCACCTCGCTCGAGGGCCATACGCTGGCGGTTGAGGGCGGCGTGTGCATCGACCTGTCGCAGATGAACAAGGTCCTGCATGTCCACGAGGAGGACCTCGATGCGGTGGTGCAGGCCGGCGTCACGCGCAAGGCGCTCAACGAGCATATCCGCCACACCGGCTTGTTCTTCCCGGTCGACCCGGGCGCCGACGCGACCCTCGGCGGCATGGCCGCCACGCGCGCCTCGGGCACCAACGCCGTGCGCTACGGGACGATGCGCGAGAACGTGCTCGCGCTCACCGTGGTGCTCGCCGACGGCCGTATCATCCGCACCTCCAGCCGTGCCAAGAAGTCCGCCGCGGGCTACGACCTCACGCGCCTGTTCGTCGGTTCGGAGGGCACGCTGGGCATCATCACCGAGGTGACGGTCAAGCTGTATGCCGTGCAGGAGGCGATGTCGGCGGCGGTGTGCGCCTTCGATTCCATCGATGGCTGCACCAGGACCGTGATCCAGGTGATCCAGGCCGGCGTTCCGATCGCGCGCTCCGAGATCGTGTGCGAGAACTCGATCGCCGCGATCAACAAGTACAGCAAGACCAATTACAGGGTCGCGCCGACGCTGTTCTTCGAATTCCACGGCACCGCCGCCTCGGTGGTCGAGCAGGCCGAGATCGTGCAGGAGATCGCCAAGGAAAACGGCGGCATGGACTTCATCTGGGCCACCAAGCCCGAGGACCGCACCAAGCTGTGGGAAGCGCGCCACAACGCATACTTCGCCTGCCTGCAGCTGCGTCCCGGCTCGCGCTCGGTCTCAACCGACGTGTGCGTACCGATTTCGCGCCTGGCCGAATGCGTTGCCGAGTCGATGGAAGACGTAAAGGACTACGTCGCGAAGGTGCCGCTCATGGGACACGTTGGCGACGGCAACTTCCACCTTATGTTCCTCGTCGACCCGGACAACCCTGCCGAGCTCGAACAGGCCAAGGACTTCAACAAGCGCCTGGTCAAGCGCGCCATCGCCATGGAGGGCACCTGCACCGGTGAGCACGGCATTGGCCTTGGCAAGCAGGGGTCGCTCGTGCAGGAGCACGGCGAGGCGGTCGACGTCATGCGCGACATCAAGCGCCTGTTCGA
>JBBQCV010000201.1:0-6609 GCA_038319115.1 Burkholderiales bacterium
ACCAGCGCGTGCCACGCCCGGTGACGGCGATGGCGCTCGACCTGCCTTCGGACTACGAAATCGCGTGGCACAACCACCCGCGCTTCCAGCTCGTGTACGGCGCGCAAGGGGTGATGACGGTGGAAACGCGCAGCGTCCCGGGCGATCACGATGATCGCGACGATCGCGCTCGCGGCGAGACCTGGGTGGTGCCGCCGCAACGCGCCGTCTGGCTGCCCCCGGGCATCGAGCATCGCATCCTCACCTCGAGCCAGGTCAAGTTCCGCACGCTCTATGTGACCCCCGACGCCGCCAGGGGCATGCCGCGCCAGTGCGAGGCATTTGCAATCACGCCGCTGCTGCGCGAACTGATCCTGCGCGCCACCGAACTACCGTTGGAATACGACGAGCTCGGCGCGGCCGGCCGCATCATGCAGCTCATCCTCGATGAACTGGCTTCGCTCGCCCGCTTGCCGTATAACCTGCCGATGCCCGCGTCCAAAATCCTTTCGCGCATCTGCCGCGCGATCATCGCCAGCCCCAACGAGCGCACCACCATCGAGGCGCTCGGCGCCCGCCACGGCACGACCACGCGCACGCTCGCGCGGCGCTTTCGCAGCGAGACCGGCATGAGCTTCTCGGAATGGCGGCGCCGGGCGCGCCTGCTGCGCGCCCTGGCATGGATCGCCGAAGGCCGCCCCATCCTCGCCGTTGCGCTCGACCTCGGGTACGACAGCCCGAGCGCGTTCTCGGCCATGTTCAAGCGCGAGTTCGGCCTGCCACCCTCGCGATACCGCGCGAGCGCGGCATGAGCGGCGGCGTGACCGGCGTCATCCTCGCCGGCGGCCAGGGCCGCCGCATGGGCGGCGTCGACAAGGGCCTGCAGGTACTCGGCGGGCGCACGATGATCGAGCACGTGATCGAGCGGCTCGGCCCGCAGGTCGACGAAATCATCATCAACGCCAACCAGAACTTCGAGCACTACGCGAAATTCGGCCACCCGCTGGCGCCCGACATCACCGGCGGGTTCGCCGGCCCCCTCGCGGGGCTGCAGGCCGGGCTGGGGGCAGCGCAGAGCGAATGGGTGGTGACCGCGCCGTGCGATTCGCCTTTCCTGCCCGCGGACCTGGTTACGCGGCTGCGCGGCGCGATCGGCGATCGCCAGATCGCGGTGGCGAAGACCGGTGTGCAGGCGCATCCGGTGTTTGCCCTCGTGCGGCGCGACGTACTCGGCCACCTCACCGCCTACCTTGCCGGGGGCGGGCGAAAGATCGACGCATGGTATGCCTCACTCAAGGTGGTGGAGGTGGCTTTCGACGACGAGGCCGAGGCGTTTCGCAACATCAACACGCGCGAGGAACTGGCCGCGCACGCCAGCCCGTCCGCGCGCGGTTCGCGGGCGACCTCGATCGCCGCAGTGGTGAGCTGCATGGACGGCTACGACCCGGACGCGCTGCGCATCGACAAGGCGTGCGAAGCGATCCGCGCATGCCTCACGCCCGTCGGCGGCATCGAGCGGGTGGCCACGCGCTCGGCGCTCGGCCGCATCCTCGCCGAGGACATCGTTCCCGCCATCGACGTGCCCGCGCACGACAACTCCGCCATGGATGGCTACGCGTTGCGTGCCAGCGACCTTGCGCCCGATGGCGAAACCACGCTGGCCGAAGCCGGCACCGCGCTGGCGGGCAGGAAGTTCGAAGGCAAGCTCGGCGCGGGCGAATGCGTGCGCGTGATGACTGGCGCGGTGATGCCGCCAGGCGCCGACATGGTGGTGATCCAGGAAATCACGCGGCGCGAGAACGGCCGCGTGGTGGTGCCGGCCGGCCAGAAGAAAGGCCAGAACGTGCGCTACGCGGGCGAAGACCTCAAGACCGGCGTCGCGGTTCTTCGCAGCGGCCATGCGGTGCGCGCAGCCGAACTGGGGCTGATTGCGTCGCTGGGCATCGCCGAAGTGATGGTGAAGCGCCGCCTGCGTGTGGCGTTCTTTTCCACCGGCGACGAGCTTGCCTCGGTCGGCGCGCCGCTCTCCGAGGGGCAGGTGTACGACTCCAACCGTTACACGCTCTACGGCATGCTCGCGCGGCTGGGCGTGGAGATCCTCGACATGGGGGTGGTAAGGGACGACCCGGCCTCGCTCGAAGCGGCTTTGCGAAGCGCGGCGCAAAACGCCGACGTCGTCATCACCTCCGGCGGGGTGTCGGTGGGCGAGGCCGATTTCATCAAGGCCATGATGGCCAAGCTTGGGGAAGTGCTGTTCTGGAAGATCGCCATGCGCCCGGGGCGGCCGATGGCGTTCGGGCGCATCGAGTCGGAGGGCAGTTCGGCGGTGCTGTTTGGCCTGCCGGGCAACCCGGTGGCCGTCATGGTCACTTTCTACCAGTTCGTGCGCGATGCGCTGCTCTACATGGCGGGCCGCACCGGCGAGTGCGCGCTGCCGCTGCTGCGCGTGCCCTGCGCCGCGCCGATCCGCAAAGTGCCCGGCCGCACAGAGTACCAGCGCGCGATCCTGTCAAATGAAAGCGGCCAGTGGCGCGTGCGCCTGACCGGACAGCAAGGCTCGGGCGTGCTGCGCTCGATGTCCGAAGCCAACTGCTTCATCGTGCTCGAGCACGATCGAGCCAATGTCGACGCCGGCGAACTGGTCGGCGTGCAACTTTTCGAGGGCCTGACATGAATCCCCTGATCGAACTCAAAGACGCCGGCCAGTCGGTGTGGCTGGACTACATCCGGCGTGAATTCGTCGCCGGTGGCGAACTGGCGAAACTCATCCGCGACGACGGCCTGGCGGGCATGACTTCCAACCCGGCCATCTTCGAGAAGGCCATGGGCGGGGGCAACGAGTATTCCGCCGCGATTCGCGCGCTCAAGGCCAAGGGCCTCGACGCCACCGCGCTCTACGAAACGCTCGCGGTCGAGGACATCCGCGCGGCGGCCGACCTGTTCCGGCCGGTGTTCGAGGCCACCGGCGGCGTCGACGGGTTCGTGAGCCTCGAGGTTTCGCCCTATCACGCCCACGATACGGCGGCCACGGTGGCCGAGGCCGAGCGCCTGTGGAAGGCAGTCGAGCGCCCCAACGTCATGATCAAGGTGCCGGGCACCCCCGAAGGACTGCCCGCGATCGAAAAGCTGATCGCCCTTGACATGAATATCAACGTCACGTTGCTGTTTTCCCGCGCAGTCTACGAGCAGGTGGCCGAACGGTATATCGCCGGGCTGGAGCGGCGCGCGGCCGAAGGCATGGACATCAACCGCATCTCGAGCGTGGCGAGCTTCTTCGTGTCACGCATCGACAGCGCGGTCGACCCCAGGCTGCCGCAGGAATTGCGCGGCAAGACCGCCATCGCCAGCGCGGTGCTCGCCTACGAAAGCTACAAGCGCATCTTTTCCGGCCCGCGCTGGAAGAGCCTCGCCGACAAGGGCGCGCGCCCGCAGCGCCTGCTGTGGGCCAGCACCAGCACCAAGGACCCGGCGTACCGCGACGTGATGTACGTCGAGGAGCTGATCGGCCGCGACACGGTCAACACCCTGCCCCCGGCGACGCTCGAAGCTTTCCGCGACCACGGCAAGGTGCGCGCGAGCCTGGAGGAGGACGTCGAGGCCGCGCGCCGCACACTGGACGCGGTGGAAAAGCACGTCTCGCTCGACGAGGTCACCGCCAAGCTCCCCCAGGACGGGGTGAAGTTGTTCTCCGACGCGTTCGATAAGCTGCTCGCGGCGGTAGAGTCGGCGCGCAAGGCCGCCTGAGCACGTAGGAATGCGCGGCTAGGGAATGCGCGCGCAATGCAGGCGCGCGTCGGCCTTACGCGCCGAGTCCGATCGCTTCAGGCGTAGGCCGGCGGCGGGACGAAGGCGTAATACTCGCGCTCGAGCAGCTGCGCAAAACGGATCGTGGAATAGTCGCCGTACTGCGGTCCGACCACCTGCACGCTCAACGGCAGCCCCTCGCCCGACAGGCCGATCGGCGCCGCCGTGCCGGGCAGGTAGCACATGCCGGCGATGCCCGCCCACCACATCTGCGTAGTCAGCGGCTGCGGCTTGCCGTTGACGCTGATCATGCGCTCCCAGCGCTCTCCCGGCATCGAATGCGGGAAAGCCGCGGTGGCCGCGTTGGGACACAGCAGGACGTCCCACTCCTTGAAGAAATCGGCCCATGCCATGCGCATCTGGTGGCGGCGGTTGGAGGCGACCAGCCAGTCGCGATGCGGCTGGACGTTGGCGCGCACCATCTGCGCGTAGTAGCCCTGGTCGCGCGTGCCGAGCTTGGCCTTGGCCTTCAGCATCCTGGCGAATATCTCGGGCGTCTGCCGCCCGGAGGTGGCGCCGCGCAGCAGTTGGATGAACACCCGGTGCGCTTCACCCAGGTCGAAGTCGGGCAGCGCGCGCTCGGACACCTTGGCGCCCTTGCTCGCCACGAACTGTGCCACGTGGCGGATCGCGTTCTGCACGCTGGCATCGGTCTCGGCGGTCGGGTGGGTCGCGAGCACCGCGACGCGCCAGCCCTTGAGGGTCTTCTTGTCGCAGCGTGGCAGCGCCACTTGCCAGCCCGCGCCATCGATGGGGTCGGGGCCGGCCATGATCGACAACGCGAGTTCGAGGTCGTCGGCGCTGCGCGCCATGGGGCCGATCACCGAAATGTCCTGCGGATGCACGGTACCGGGCAGGGCCTGCCCGACGGTCGAGCAGATTCCGTAGGTGGACTTGTGCCCGTACACCCCGCAGAAATGCGCCGGGTTGCGGATCGAGCCGCCGATGTCGCTGCCGGCCTCCAGTCCCGTCAGGCCGGCGGCCAGCGCCGCGGCCGCGCCACCCGAAGAACCGCCGGGTGTGCGCGCGTGGTTCCAAGGGTTGACCGTCTTGCCATACACCACGTTGACCGTCTCCCAGTCGGCCAGCAGCGTCGGCACATTGGACTTGCCGAACACGTTACCGCCCGCGGCGAGGAACCGGTCGACAGCCACCGCGTTGCCCAGCGCCCGCTGGTTGGAGTATTCGGCCAGCCCCCAGGTCGTGGGGTGACCGGCGAGGTCGAAAGACTCTTTCATGGTCATTGGCAGCCCGGCCAGTGGCCCCGCCTTGGCGCCCTTGCGATCGAGCGCTTTCGCGCGCTTGCGGGCCATGTCCATGTCGAGGACCGGCAACGCATTGAGCTTGCGGTCGTAGCGCTTGATTCGCGCCGCGAAGTGGTCGAGCAACTCGAGGGCGCCGACCTTCTTCGCCTTGAGCGCGCGGATGAGCTTGGTGGCCGACCATAAACCGGTGTCCATCTAGAGATCCCCCCTGACGTTGTCACTCGTGTTGCCGAGCAGTCCCCGGGCCTCGGCCTCGGGCAGCGCCTCGACGTCCTTGAGCTTGCGTTCCATCTGCCGGCTGCGCGTCTCGGCCTGGTCGATCGAGCGCGTGACCGTCTCGAGCTGGCGCTTGGTATTGGCAAGCACCTCGCCGAACTTGCCGAACTCGGTCTTGACCGCGCCGAGCACGATCCAGACCTCCGATGAACGTTTCTCGATGGCCAGCGTGCGGAACCCCATCTGCAGGCTGTTGAGCAACGCATGCAGGGTGGTGGGGCCGGCCACGGTGACGCGGAACTCGCGCTGCAGGAGGTCGGTGAGGCCGGGGCGGCGCAGCGCCTCCGCGTAGAGGCCCTCGGTGGGCAGGTACATCAGCGCGAAGTCGGTGGTGTGCGGCGGCTCGATGTACTTGTCGCGGATCTTCTTCGCCTCGGACTTGAGCACGTTCTCGATCGCCTTGGAGGCTTCCTCCATGCCGGGTGCGTCGCCACGGTCCTGCGCCGCGAGCAGCCGGTCGTAGTCCTCGGCCGGAAACTTGCAGTCGATCGGCAGCCACATCTGGCTCTGGCCCTCGCGGCCCGGCAGGCGGATGGCGAACTCGACCCTTTCGCCCGCACCAGGGCGCGTCGCTACGTTGGTTTCGTACTGTTCCTTGGTGAGCACCTGGTCGAGCAGCGCGCCGAGCTGCACCTCGCCCCAGGTGCCGCGTGTCTTCACGTTGGTCAGCACGCGCTTGAGGTCGCCCACGCCGGCGGCGAGCGACTGCATCTCGCCCAGGCCCTTGTGCACCTGCTCCAGGCGATCGGACACCAGCTTGAAGGATTCGCCGAGCCGCTGCTCGAGCGTGGCGTGCAGTTTCTCGTCCACCGTGGCGCGCATCTTCTCGAGCTTGTCGGCGTTGTCCTTCTGGATCGCTTCCAGGCGCGATTCGATCAGCACACGCATTTCCACCAGCCGTTTGTCGCTCGCGTCCTGCACCGCGCCAAGCTGCTGGTTGAGCGACTCGGAAAAGCGCCTGAGCGTGACGGCGTTCTCCTCGCGCCCCAAACGCGCGTCCTCCTTGGCCTCGCGCAGCTTGGCGTCGACCGTCTCGCGCAGCTCGGCCAGGCGCCGCTCGTTGGCGGTGGTGAGCTCGACAAGCTGGCGCGAAAATGCGTCGATCTGGTTGTTCTGGACCGACGCTATCGACCCCATCTGCGCGCCGACCTGCTGCGCGAGGCGCGCCACGCTCTCCGACACTTCGCTGCGCAGCTCGCGCCCGGCCGACTGGGTGTCGGCGCGGCTGCGCTCGAATTCCTCGCGCAGCACCTTCTCCTGCGCCTTTTCCTGCCCCTCGGAGCGG